>BNUP01000145.1 GCA_025997455.1 Fibrobacterales bacterium
TTGGGAAGAGCGGGACTTCATTATAAATACACAGGAAATTTGCAAGTCATTTTTTGAGGAACGAACAAAAAACACAACCAACGCATTTTTCCCCAATGCCGCAAGAGATTTGCTCTCTGCTATCATTATAGCATTTATCCGCGAGGGTAAAAAAGATCCGTCCATAAAAAAAGAATTTTTTTACAACAGCAAACTAAAAGAATTTTTAGACTTGTCGGATATGCAGATGATTATGGATTTGCTTGGCGACAGTCCCGATGCAAACGCTGTCCGTTCATACATCAGCGGCGAAAACGCCCAATCGCAAGGTGTTTTATCGGAAATGTATTCTATTATCCGTGAAATACTCATCGGCGTTTTTGCTGAAAAGGGAGCGTTCTCAATGCGCGAATTTGTCCGCAACAAGGGCAACCGCACACTATTTATAGAATACGATCTTTCCATAGGCAGTATGCTCACTCCTGTATATAGACTTTCATTTGACCTTGCCCTTAAAGAAGCACTTGGCCGCAACAAACCGCAAGGCAATGTGTACTTGATTTGCGACGAGTTCAAACTCCTTCCCCATTTGCGGCATATTGATGACGGCGTAAATTTTGGGCGCAGTCTGGGTGTAAAAGTATTTGCGGGAGTGCAAAGCATTGAGCAACTCTATGAAATTTATGGACAGAGCCGAGGACGGAACATAGCGGCAGGATTTTCATCTGTTTATGCTTTTCGTTCTAACGATGCCGCAACACGGGATTATGTCTCCGGTATTTTTGGAAAAAACATAGTTTTGGAACAATACCAAAAACTTGACAATCAAATGATAGAAGAAAAACGGAGCGGGCAAACAGTGGAGGATTGGGATATGAACACATTAAAAGTTGGCGAGGCAATTGTCGGGTTGCCGTTTTCTCAACCCTTTCGATTTTATTTTGATAGGTTCTAAAAATGAATAGCAGTTATTATTATAGTCGTTTAACCGATGACAAAAAAGCGATATACAAAACTATACTCGCAGGGCTTAAAGCATTCGACAAAGAAATAAAAATACAACTAATGCCGATGAATGAAATAACAATGATTTTTAATTATGTGCTGTTCGACAACCCGCTTATTTTTTATGTATCGCAATCCTTTCAACAATTAAGAGATTTATACAACAAAAAATGTTTCATTGTCCCTGAATATAAATATCCCAAGCCTTTATCAAAAGAATTCACGACTGCAATAACAAAATATTTGCAGGTGTTTGATTCGCTAAAAGAAAAAAGCGATTTAGACAAGGAACTTTTCGTTCATAACTACTGCCTTGAAACTTTCACCTACGATTATCAATTTGGAGATTCTGCCCATTCGGTACTCGGTGTTGTGATGAATAAAACCGCTGTATGCGAAGGCATCGCTAAATTTGTAAAATTGGCATTTGATTATCTCGGCTTATCAAGTCTTGTGGTTGTGGGTAAAGCAAAAAGTCAAGCATATAACGATAAAATGGAACCACACGCTTGGAATATTGTCAAAATTAATGGAAATACATATCATTTGGATGTCACATTTGATATGACATTAACAACTAAAATGAATCGATATGACTATTTTAACTTATCCGAAGAAGATATAAAAAAGGATCACATTATAACCGGCGACATACCAGCCTGTACCATTGTTGGGAATGATTATTTTTCAACCAATTTGTTAATTATGCACAGTCGTGCGGAATTTGAAAATCATATAGTAAAATCGCTAAAACAAAATAAGAAAAACATTTTAGTAAAAATTACAAACATACAAAATACAAAAGATATTGCAGATAAAATAATGGAAATAGCAGTTCAACAATACGGTAAAATTTATAACAGCAGTGTTAAGTTAGAAATAGGGTATAACTTAAACCAAATGGTATTTGAAATAAATTTCAAATAAGGAGAAAATGGCAATGTCGGAAGAAAAAGATAGCGGTGGCGGATGCTTGTTGTTTTTTATTGACTGTATATTCAGCATCATCAACAACCGCCGTATTCGCAAATACAATAAACAGGCGAGAGGTCTTGAGGAATACAAGAGCATAACAACAGATACATTGTTCCCCGCCGAATCTTATCAAGAAAATATTATAGTTTCCGGCGGTGATATCGGAGATAGGCTTAGGTTCAGTGAACGCATTATTCAGAATTGCTTTAATCAAGGGCGACCTATGATCGTTTTGCACTTGGGAAATAGCGGACTTGAGAATGTTATTGCAAGAAACAATTGGGGAATTATCGCAAATAAACAAAGCAAACAATTTGATGCCTTTACATCATTTCAATTACAGGAAATCAGTCAAGTTGTTTTTGATACTTGTAAATCCAAATACGATATAAAACCTGCCGGTCGCTACATTTTACAGATTGTATATGATATTTTAGATTGTAAAAAAATGCGACCATATTTTTCTAACTATGCGAATTGCCCTTATCACCAATTGGCAGATAAAATAAACGATTGCTTTAACAAAGGACTCATTAAACAAGATGCGGCAAATAATTTAAATTCGTTTTTGATGATGGGGCAAGCAGAGATTGCAAAAATAGATTCTTTCTTCTATGATATGAAGGCGCAAATGAGCCATATAGCGATGGATAACTCAAACAAAAACGGCGGAACAAGTATTTTATCTGCAATAAAAAAAGGAAAAATATTCTGCATTGATTTGAACTCATCGGCAAATGTAATGCTTGTGGAATTGATTGTGAATTCTTTAACCATAGCAATGAGTCGAGGTTATGAATTTACGCTTTTCTTGGATGATGTGGCGATAGCAAACAATGAAATGTTGAAAAACGCATTATGCCAAAAATCGAGTCATAACAACATTATTTGCTCAAAAGATTTATACGCACTTCTTAACGGAAAAGATGATGCGTTTAACACTATTGTTGGCGAGGCAGAAAAAGCAGTGTTATTATCTCACGGTTCACATTTAAGTTGCAAAAAATGGTCTGAATATATTGGGGAATACGAAAAAATTGCTGTGTATTTATAATGAAGTCCCGCTCTTCCCAACCATCGGCAAGAATTTCTTTGTAAATATTCCAATGCACCGATTCTGCCGAGTATTGTTTGGAATTGCCGATTACAAGGTCGGTTTGCTTGTTAAAAAATTTGGAATGAAAATCGCCCTTGCTGTCAAAGATTATCATCACATCGTCTTTGTTCATACTTTTCTTTAACTGAGACACAAAGTGATAAAAAAGCGTAGTTTTGCCGCAACCCGTTCCACCGATTAGCATAGTATGCTTGCTCAAAGCATCGTCGTCAAGCGTGAAAGTCGATGGTTTATTAGCATAAGAACCCGACAGATTTATTTTTGCGTTAGCAATTTTACCCGGCGGGGCGTTTTGTGAAATTGTATTGCCGTATAATAATCGGGTGGATATGTTCACTTTTTACCTAGATTGACTACTGCCTTTTGATGAACCGTTAGAAGGGCTTGCCGAAGCACTTGCGAATTGTCCGCTTGCCTTGCTTTGAAAACTCTGGATACCCTTGTTTGTAGATTTCCCTATTTGTGCCGTTCCTGATGGTTTTGCCATTGCTTGTTGAGTTTTAAAATCTTGGAGTACGGCAGAGGGACTTCTACCATGTTGCCGTATGGTTCCCGACATAAATTCTTTTGAAAATTCCTTGCCTGCGTTATAGCCACCCTGTATTGCTTGGGCAGCGACTCCTTCGGTGCCGGGAGCGGGAGAGAATGCACCCGCGATTTGTGCCGCCGGTGAGGGATTTGCCATTCCTTGTACTGCACTGTTGGTTATGTTGCTCATTGTATTAAACTCCTTTTTTATGATTCCTTTGCATATTTATCAAGCAGACCTAGATAACTTTGTATTTGCATTTGATGTTTTTCCGGCAGAAATAAATTTTGCAATGTACTCTTCTGGATTGCCGTGCCTCTTGTTTGATTGACTCGCAATGACGAAGGCGACAAAACACATTTTTTGAAATTTGACATTATTCGCCTGCCTGCCAACACTTTAAATTTACCTGTCTTATCGGGTTTTATGAATACGCCCAGAAATGAAAAGCCGTTGATAGATGGTTGCAGTTTGATTTTTTTTGGATGAAGTTTCAAATGCAATTTTTTGGATAGAAAAATCCTTATCTCTTCTATTGAGTTAAGTAAAACTTCTTTATCTCTGTGAATCAAAATCATATCATCAACATAGCGACCGTAGTATTTTATTTTGAGTTCCCTTTTTACAAAATGGTCAAGGGAATTTAAATATATGTTTGAGAACAGTTGACTTGTGAGATTGCCTATTGGCAACCCGCAGTTCGGATCAGAATATTTTAGAGACTTATCTTTTGGTAAATCACTCCAAGCACTTGGCAAACTCTTGTAAATAACATTTGCGAGCGGATCATTAAAAACAATTTTGTGAATGAGAAATTCGATGAGATTGTCATTCCCGTGCAAGCAGGAATCATTAATCAAGTCAAACAATATACCCCTATCAATCGCCATAAAATATCCTTGAATATCTAAGCGAAGTATCCAGCATTCTTTTTTGTAATTCTCTGATGCAGAACGCAAAAATCCCTGTGCCCTGCGAATGCCAAAAAGAGTTCCCTTTCCAACCCTGCAACTATAAGAATCGTAAATGAATTTTTTATCCCAATACGGATAAATTCGGTTGTAAAGAAAATGGTGAATAACTCTGTCGCGAAAATCGGCGGCGATAATTTCTCGTTTAACAGAAAGTTCATTTATAAAGCAAATTGAAGGGCGTGGAGTATATGACAAATTCTCTAATTCATTTGCAAGAGATAAAAGTTCATTTTCTAAATTCCGCTCAAACTTCAGTTGATTTATTGTATTTCTTTTATGTTTGCGGGCATCCATATAGGCACGGTGAAGTTCAAAAAATAAATTGCCATTATAGG
>BNUP01000146.1 GCA_025997455.1 Fibrobacterales bacterium
TAAACAAATCTAATGCTCCTTCAACTGTTGCGGATACCGAAAATTTGCAAGCCTCCGCAGTCGAGTCGAAAACCGTTGAGGCTGAACCAGACAATACACCGCCTGCCGTTTCTCCTGCTGCTCCCGCAATTTTCGTGCCTATTATTTTGGCAAAATAAATCTCTTACCATCACAAATCTTTTCAATGAGAGGTAATTCTGTGAAGAAAATCTTCCCGATTTTTCTGCTTTTTTCATTTATGTTCGCTTTTGCCCAAGAGGGCATTCGCTTTTCTTTAGATTCTGTGGTCGCGCCCCCCGTGCAGATTCCGGTTGCTGCCCCCATTCCGGATTCAACTGCTACACCTTCACCTACCGCTATGCCCGTGCTTGTGCCGACTCCGGTTTCAGCAACTACCCCCGCACCAGTAGCAATCCCCACACCAACTACACTCGACCTAGAAAAACTCTCCGCCAAAGGTCAATCTTTTGAAACATACTCCGCGAATCGTGCCCTCCTTGCAGATAGCATTGCACATACCAACTCACGCATTGATTCTGTAACGCAAGCGGCAACCGCAAATCAGCCTGCTCTTGCCCCCAAAGGCGAATTTGAAAAACAAACCGAGTTCGACCAACGCAAAAAAGACAGGGAAGCGGGTTTGTCCAAGCAGATCGGAGCGACAATCAAACCGTTTGAAGAACGCCGTGCCGCTTTGCAAAAAGCCGATGGCAAAATCAAGGATATTCAAAGCACAATGTTGAGTTCTTTGGAGGTGCAAACAACCCCGGCAGTATCTAAAATTACCCTCAACGGCAAAGACAGCGTTTTTTCTCCGGCGACATTCAAGGACTATGCTCCGGGCGAAATTCGTATTCAAATAGAAAAACAAGATTACGAACCCCGCGACACGCTTATCACTCTTTTGCCAAGTACAAAACTTAAACTATCCTTTACCCTTGAAGAAAAATCCATTTTTAGCGTTGCTGATGAAATCAATATTCGCCAAATCCTTGCACAAGACACTCCCTCGGTTGCGGTGTACCGTGCCCGCATAGAACGAATCCGAGCCAGACAAATCCAAGTGGATGAAGAAATCGCACAAATTATCACCGCTTTTCCTGCCGCCTACCCACAATTAGATTCACAAAAACCGGACGAAACTGCGGAGCAGTTCAGTGCACGGCAAACTGAATGGATGGCAGAAGGGCAGCGCCGTGTTGGCGTGCTCAGGCAAAAGCACCAAGACTACAGTGCGAGGCTCGACCGCACTGCTGAGGTTTTAGAGGACTACATTATCGCAGACGAGAGTCGTATTATTACGGAGTTTCCTTTAACATCTGAAATAGCGCTGGGCGCCTACGATGCCGACAAGGAGCATTTTGAATTAACAGTGCAAGATACAGCAGGTACTAAATCGCCCTTTGTTTTTGCGGGTAGCGTGGGCATTCCCGTGGCAACGGCTAAAGAAATGAACCGTAGCACAGCAGGTTTTGCCGTGAGTATTCAATACCTCAATTACCCCTTTCGCATAGACACCGTTTCGGTGAACCTCGCTATGCAAAAATTAAATATCACTCACAACACAAAGCCTGTGACAGTGGTTGGAGAGTTCAAAGAAATTCCTTATTATGTAAGCCAACCCGGTTATGCCTCTTACAAGACCCATTCCGACTTTTTACTCGCGGGTACCATTAAGCCCCGTGGTCTTGACATCGCTTATGCACTTGGTAAGCAAGCCTCCGCCGATGCTGCGATTGCGAACCAAAAAAGCGGTTCCGGTTTGGGATGGCGAGGATGGTCGCGTATTGGACTTTCTGTTGCGGCAGCGGCTTTGGGCGCCATCGCGGTGAATAACCATTTGAAGGCGGACGATGAATCAGATAAATTCAAGGGTAAAAAACTCCCTCCTGCAGGTCCCGACCGCGATGCTTTTATTGCAGATATTAAAAAAGCGAACCAAAACATTTCTGATTATGAGAATTCGCGAAATATTATGGGTATAGGCGCAGGCGTGTGCGTGGGTCTTGGCGTTTTAACCTTTGTCTTTTAACAATGGAGTTCCTTATGAACAACAAAATATTCTTTGCCTTTTTGCTTTCTATGGCACTCGTTGCCAATGCGCAAACCTCCTCCTGTGTTGGTAAAACGGTGCATGTTCAGTTGCCCGAAGGCTGGACAAACTCATTTTATGTTTGGAGTTATGATAACAGAAGTTTCTCTACTGCAATATCTGCTGTAGAAGAATCTAATGGCTGGTATTCTTTTGTTTTACCCGCTACCTCTACTTTAGATTTTTATGATGAAGGATTTGGAATCACAAAAAACGGCACGAGTTATTCTTCTAATACATGGATAGATAGGACTCGTTACGATTACACCGGATCTTACGGTCTTTCTTCCTATATGTTTCAATGCGCTAATTTTGGTACTGCTGATGATATATACATCTCCGAAAGTCCTGCAACTCCCGGCACTACTTGGTATAGCACCGCAAATCCCAATGTCGAAACATTTTATTTTTTGCCCCCGCATACCCAAGCATGGGTTGATGGTACTCCGTATATTTCTGATGGAAAAACTACGGATCCGATGACTAAAATTACTCCTGTGGAATATGGAAGCAATAATTGCGGCTGGTACAAGGTTGTCTATCCTAATGAGGGATCTTCCGCCTCTGTGACGCTTGGCTTAGGGAATGCCTTGGAAACGCCTGTGGGCGGATACATAAATCTCGCACAAAAATTTGATGCGGTAGAGGCTAATTCCTTTGGCGGTAAAAATCTTTATTTTGTGGCAGACAGTAATTCTTGGGTTGCGGTGGATCCGCAAATTAACCAACCAGAACGGTGCAATAAGTGCGGTGGCAAAGTGGTGCATATTTTGTTGCCTGACGGTTGGGGGAACAATTTGTACTTTTTATGGGAAGGCGGCATTAAAACCACAACACTTACACAGATAGGAGATTGGTCTTCATTTGCATTCCCTACAAATTTATCAAATGATAATCCAACTAAAACAGAAGTTATTTTTTCAAATAATGCCTCTTACTCTGCATCTACTGGTATTTCTTATATAACCAAAACTGCAACAGGAACTGCAACTAACCTCCCGACCGCTACCTCCGGCAAATTCGCTTGCTCCGACTTTGGTCTCGATACCTATATTACGGAAAACCTTAATGTTCCCGGTACCACTTGGGTTGGAACCAACCCTCCCGCTACTAAAACCCTTTACTTTCTCCCTCCGCATACGCAAAATTGGATTACAAGAATTCCTTATATTTTAGATGCAAACGGAACAAGACCCATGAGCGTTGATCCTGATAGATGCGGTTGGTACAAGGCGGTGTATTTTAATGAAGAACCGCCTGCCGCTGCAATCATTGGCTTGGGGAGCACATTAAATGAGCCTATAGGCGGGGGAGTTATAAACCTTGCTCAAAAATTTGAGGAAATAGGGGCGGAAGTTCTCTATTTTGCGGCAGACGGCAATTCTTGGACTACCGTGGATCCGGTGATTGAACAGGCTGAACGATGCCAATATTCGTTTGCTACCATAATTTACGATACAGACTCAGATGTAAATAGTTCATTCTTTGACGGAGGTGAAGGCTCAGGCATAGCCAAAGGCATACCGAGAAATACAATAAATAACAATGCTTTGGAGGGTATAGATAGAAAAATGGTGTTCAATCAGGCAAAAGACGGTTGGAATGCAAACAATTTTCGCGATGCCTTCCGTTTAGAAGGTGCAGATAAAAATAAAAGTAATGTCCTTTGCTACGATATGCCTTTTAAGAAAAGTAAAGATGCTATGTGGGAATTTGACAGCGACAAACTAAACACAGACGGAACGCTAAATGATAAAAATTTTGGCTCGGCTTGCGGATTTTTCCCACCTGAATTGCAAAACCCGACTTACATAAGCGATGAATGCGGTGCCGCCTGCTCACAAAAACGCAAAGCGGAAGGAACGGTTCCTCTGAATGCAGATGTTGATGAAGCGAGATTTAATACCGGAGTTGATTACGGTGCAGGCGATTTCAAAAACGGCGATAATCCCGGAGTTTGGAATTGGGGAGAAAGATGCAAAAGAGGGACTGCCACCAGTTGGCAGGCAAATCAATTATTCTGCTTTGAAAGCCACGCAACCTTCACCAAAGAGCAAGGTCAAAGATTCTACTTCCGCGGCAATGATGATTTGTGGGTATTTGTTAACGGAAATTTGGAATTAGATTTGGGCGGAACGCATTTAGCCTCTCCCGGAATGATAGATATGGATAAAATAACCTCATTAAAAGACGGTGAAAAATACCCCATAGATATATTCTTCTGCGACCGCATTACAACAATGTCAGATCTGCGTATAACCACCAATATGTATTTTGCACAAAAGAACGGCTTATACATTAACGGTGATGTTGAGAACGGCGAGGCAGGCACTCTGTGCTTACAACAGAGCGGCGGAGCTTCGTGCGCGACTGTTGTTGGCGGAGAAACAGCAGACCAATGCGGAAGAGAAATTGCAGATAAAATTGAATACTATCTGCAAACCCGTAAAGGCGACTTTGTCTCTTTGTTAAGTTTGCAAGAAAACGATCAATGCACCCCCGCAGACGGAGCGTGGATTTCCTGCTACGGCGGAGTTCTTTTAGACCCGGTGAACGGTCAGGTAAAAGTTAAATATAAAGCAGACGGAAATCCCGATGTAAGCGGTTTGGTAGGTTCATACTCGGTATATGCCCGCTTAACACCCGATGCCGCCGCACAATATTCCCCTGTTCCGCCTCCCGTGTTAATTACCAAATTCTCGGTAACAACAAAGGTTCGTGTTGTTTGGGATGTTGTAAAGGACTACAACGGAAAAGTTCTCGGCACTTTTGTAAAAGACCAAGAGACGGTTGCAGGC
>BNUP01000147.1 GCA_025997455.1 Fibrobacterales bacterium
AATAGAAGATCGCAAAGGCAAGCGGTATTCCGTCTTTACGGAAGGCGAATACGGACACGCACTTGGCAATTGCAGAAATGCAGTGTACCGATTGGCGTAGGCGTGCAGAATGACAACCTCCACACCCCACACGCTACACCCCACTTTTCTACCTTTCCCGTTATGACTCTTAAAAAATCGTTTTTTGCAGTTGCTGTTTTTGCATTTTTTGCCGTTGCTTATCAGGTGCAGAAAGGTGATACTCTTTGGGATTTGAGCGAAGAATATTTGAAAGACCCGTTTGCTTGGCAAGACTTGTGGAAGGCAAATCCGCACATTCAAGACCCGCATTGGATTTATCCGGGTGATTCTCTTTGTGTTCCGGGTGAGGCTCCGTGCCCCGAATTTACGGGTGAAAATAACGGCGAACCAACCCCGCAAAAGAATACGCTCAAAGGCAACGCAGATAGAGTCTCTGCAGGTAGCGAAACAGAATACAACTATAAAAAACCGGAACCTCCTAAAATATTCAACTCATACTATCAGCGGCTCGTCCCGATTTTAGAACCCGTTTCGGATAAGAAAAATAAAGATTGGTATCCCGTTTTTAACGATGAGGTGAATAAACCTCTTCATCATTCTTTGGAACATTCCGTTTTGCTCGGATTCGGTAAAAATTCTTTTCCAAAATTAAAAAACGGAGATTTGGCTGAAGTTTGGAGCATAGACAAGGTTTTAATTCCAAACGCGGCGGGTTCGTCCGATGAGTATTTTGTGCATCGTTTATCTGCCATTGCAAAGGTCAGTGCCGTGGGTGATTCTCTGAGCAGAGCCACTATAGTTCAGTCTTTTCATCAATTGGATTTGAATAAAGCACGTTCGCGGTTGCAACCTAAGGTGAAGACTATAGATGTAAAGGGATTCAAAAAAATTAAGAGTGCAAAAGTTGAAGATATGGCACAGGTTTCCATTGTGCTCGATAAGAGTATTGTTGTGAATTTGTATTCCTATCTCCTGTTGAATAAGGGAAAGAGCGATAACTACATTCCGGGAACCGCCGTTGCATTTTGGGATATAGATAAGCGCGACAAGACCTTGCCTCCGCGACTTATAGGAAGAGGGATGATTGTGCATAGCGAAGATTCCCGTTCCATTGTTTTAGTGCGGGATTTGTATAATTCAAGCCGCAGAGTCGATGTTGGAACTCTTGTTTCGGTTACCCACACGCCGATTAAATGAAAAATCCCCTTAGATTTAGAATTGCCTTTGGCTTTTTTTTTGTTGCCCTTTTGGTTAGTATGTTGCTAATTGCGGGTGCGTTGTTCTTTTTCAGTTTTCCGTCTGTGGGAATATGGTTCGCGAATTTGTAAAAATTCCTCCCAGACTTTTTATGTTTCTGGCGGGCATTATTCTCGCTGTTGCCGTGCTTGGGGCGATTGGTTTTCGCAGTGTTAAAAACGAGGAGTGGATTGCCGAAACTAATTACGAAAATTCGAGGAATAACTTAAAGAATGCAATATTCGGTGCGATTAAAAATGAGAACTTAAAATTTGTTCGGGAAATTCGCCGCTTTGCACAGAATGAAAATTTTGCGGAGGAAAGTGTTCCGGGATTAAAGGCGATTTCCATTTTTAAAAATGAGGAATTAACTTACCCTAAGGCGAAATTTAACACTGACAGCATTGGTGATTTCGGCAGAGAGATTTACTCCTTGCCGCTGAGCGAGGCTCGCAAACTCTCGGAATTTCGCAACCTCTACAATTCCAAAAAGTTTTCCGCTGCATATAACTACGCCATAAACTCCGCAGATGAATTTTTAACCGATAAGTCAATAATAAATATTGATTGGCAGAATTATTTTTTAACTTCTATGTTAAATGATATTTTGTCGCAGGAAAACTTGAGCCACGATAACCGAGAACGCGCTTGGAAAAAATTAAAAGAAATTTCGCGACTCATAACAGACTTGAAAAATTTTCTTGAGCACGAAAAGTTTCTCCTTTCTGCGGGGAACTACGCCCTGTTTTCCGGAGACGGAATTTCCTTTGCAAAAGATTTCGGTGAAAATTTTATAGTTATTTCTCCGCCGGAGTTGCCTGCGAACAACGCGATAATTGCAGGTATTGATTCCGCCGTTTATGCCTCTCGATTGCTAAAAGCAGTCGCCGATACCGCACGCGAATGGAGCACAATAGAGTTCAGCATTTTAGAAACGGCAAGCGACTTGCTTTATGAAAAATCATCTTTTGTTCTAATACCGGATTTTCCTCATTGGTCACTCATTCTCGAAGATAACAGCGATAAAATCAAAAGAGCATCGCAAAATAAAACGATGTTGTTATATGTGATGGTATTTTTTTCACTCATAATTCCGATAGTCGGCGTGGTTATGGTATATCGCGGAGTGGTGCGCGAACGGCAACTCGTTTTAATGAAAGATAATTTTTTATCGACAATTTCACACGAACTCAAAACTCCGCTGACAAGCGTAAAAATGTATGCCGAACTTATGAATAGCGGTCGCGTTCAAAAGCCCGAAAAAATTGTATCATATACGAGCGTTATCTTAAAAGAGACTGCCCGCCTTGAAGGTTTAATAGAGGCAATTTTGAACTATACCAGAATGGAAAACGGGAAAAACGGATTTCATTGGGAGAACATAAACCTTGCGGAATGCGTGCAAAAGGTATGCGATTCTTTAACCGTAATTGCGGAGGGCAAGGGCTTAAAAATCACCGCAGAAATTGAAGAGAATTGTTTTATAATAGGCGATTATTCTTCTATTTACAGTTTAGTCCAAAATTTGGTGGATAACGCTATAAAATATACTGCCGCGGGGACTATCTCGGTTCAACTCACCGCCGAAGAAAAAACAATTTCCCTTTCCGTTACAGACACGGGAAAAGGCATTCCTGCAAATGAACAAAAAAATATTTTTGAAGGTTTTTACCGAATCGGAGATGAATCGACTCGCGAAACAAAGGGTTCGGGACTTGGTCTTGCAATTGTTCGGCGCACCGCCGATGCTCACAAAGCGGCGATAATTCTCAAGAGTGCAATAGGTAGAGGCTCTACTTTTACGGTTATATTTAAGAAAAGCGAAGGGGAAACCCAGCACTGCAATTTTCTACATTCCCCCCTATGGCTGTAAAAGAGAATAAACGCATTTTAATAATGGACGATTCGTTGGCATTGCTAAAGGTGCTGACTCAAACGCTCACGCAACACGGCTATGAGGTAGATACCGCACCGAACGGTGCACTCGGTTTACAGAAAGTGGAGACTTTTCAGCCCGGCTTGGCGATAATAGATATTATGATGCCCGAAATGGACGGCTTTGAGGCGACTAAAAAACTTCGTGCCGCATACCCGAATGTGAATATTGTAGTTTTTTCCGCACAGCCTGCAGCGGTGGTTGAAAAGCAGGCGTTTTCTGCGGGTGCAGATTTATTTTTGCAAAAACCTTTGAGAGAACCTGTATTGCTCGGCATCGCAAAAAAATATACAGCAACGGAAATTGGAGAGGACGAAGAGGAACACGAAACAATTTTACCTTATGACCCCGACCAACCATACACAATACATGTTAGAACTTGTTATTTTTGCGGTTGCGACCATGTGAATTTTTTTGTTCCGCGCAAGGAAGGTTATGAGGAGTCGTGGTCGAACGGGTTGTATCCCGTATATACGGCAAAAGATAATTTCACCAAATGGGATTTTATGCGAACTATGGTGGCAGTTTGTCCGAGTTGCCTTTTTGCATCTTACGATATTAAGGACTTTGCGGTTGATTCAAGACACACGACATTCCCGTATAGCGGCGATGCAAAGAGAATTTTAGCGCGTGGAATTGCGACCCGAAAAAAAATGGTGAATGTTGAGAACATTGAGACCGCTTTCACAAACCCGAACCGAAACTTAAATAGAGTTACGGATACTTTTCAACTCGCGGAGAAATGCGGAAACGGTTTGGTTATCGGAGACAAAGAGGGCGTTTATTGCGACATCGGTTTTTATACCGCGATGTATGCGGTGATTCGTTATTCGCAGAATCAGGATAAATTTGAATTTCAAAATAATTTACGCGACTCACTTGAGTTGTTTATGAATCAATTGAAAATTCAGAGTATGACAAGGGTTACCCGTGCAAAGACTTATTATTTTATTATTGCGTTGAATATGGCAACAGGCGCGTCCATTAGGGCAAATGAGATGAAACAGGATTTGGAAAAATTTTATATGAAGATAGGCGGTGCAGATGATGCGACCTTTGAGGAAAGACTTTGGAACGAACGACTTTTGCATATTTGGAAAGAGGGCGTTAATCCCGAAGTGTTGAGAGATTGTACATGGTAAAATTGGAAGAGTCGTGGCTTGCATTGCTCGCCGATTTATTTGAGACGGATTGCTTTTTGGACATTAAGAATAAAGTGCTCGCCGAACGCGAAAAATTTACGGTGTATCCGCCCGCGAAATTGTTTTTTAATGCGATGGATTTGTGTCCCGTGCAAATCGTTAAAGTTGTGATTTTGGGGCAAGACCCTTACCACGGCACCGGTCAGGCGCACGGTCTTTCGTTTTCTGTGCCTGCGGGGATAGAAATTCCTCCGAGTTTGCAGAATATTTACAAGGAAATTGAGCAGGATTTGGGGATTGCACCGCCAAATCACGGAAATTTGGAGAGTTGGGCGAGGCAGGGTGTGGAGGTTGTCATTCTGCACGCCTACGCCAATCGGTACACTGCATTTCTGCAATTGCCAAGTGCGTGTCCGTATTCGCCTTCCGTAAAGACGGAATACCGCTTGCCTTTGCGATCTTCTATT
>BNUP01000148.1 GCA_025997455.1 Fibrobacterales bacterium
AGGATTTCGCAATTTGGAGATAAGTAGTAACGGGTGCGGCGTTGGAGATTGCGGGAGGCACGGTAGAATCGGAGAATTGTAAAACTTTTTGATTTGAAAACAATTCGGGAAATGGAATCTGTTCGTTTGAACTCGCACGGTCGGTATTCTCAAAACCCGAAAATGCGGAAACTTCCGCGTAGTCCTTTGCTCCCGCTGTCGTTTGTTCGGGAATATTTTGAAGTGAAGGATAATTTATATTGCTTTGAAGTGCATTGTGTATTGCGTGATGAACGGCGAGAAACACCGCATTTTCCCGCGAAAAGCGAACCTCTTTTTTTTGCGGATGCACATTAACATCAAAAGTTTGCAAAGGCATATCCAAAAAAAGCACCGCGATTGGTGCACCCTCTCCATAAGGTGAATATGCCTGATTTATAGCCTTCACAATTAAGCCGTTATAAATCGGTCGCTTTTGCAAATATATATACGGAACTATTCTTTTGCCGATTTGCAAATCTTCTGCCGCACACACAAAACCGCTCACGGATACACCCGACTCCTCCCATTCCAAGGGTAATAACGATTTTGCCGTGTCTGCTCCAAGTGCATCGGCGAGGCGGGTTTGCAAATTTCCCTCTGCCGAAAGGAACGCGAGGTGTCCGTCTGCCCGATATTCAAAACGCACTTTTGGGTTTGCTATTGCAAGTCGAATCACCAAATCTAAAATTCGTGAATTTTCCGATGAATTGCTTTTCAAAAATTCCGCACGCACGGGAGTATTAAAAAATAAATCGCTCACGGAAATTATTGTGCCTGCGGGAAGTGCAACCTCTTCCTTTGACTTCAAAACTCCGCCTTCAAAAAATACCCGCAAACCCACTCCGTCCCCTTCGTTTTCAAGCGAAATTTTCTCGCGGCTTTCTATGGTCATTCTCGAAATTGCGGCAATGGATGCCAAAGCCTCGCCTCTAAATCCGTTTGTGCTGAGTTTGAATAAATCTTCCGTATTTTTTAACTTTGAAGTAGCGTGTCTCAAAACGCTCAACTCCAAATCATTTTCGCCAATTCCGCAACCGTTATCTTGAACTTGAATGAATTCCCTTCCGCCCTTTTTTATTGCTATTCTAATATGCGTTGCCCCCGAATCAAGCGAGTTTTCAACCAACTCTTTTACCGCCGATGCAGGTCTCTCAATAACTTCCCCTGCCGCTATTTGATTTATAACGGAATCGTCTAACAGGTGAATATGGGGCATTGGAGGAAGGTAGAAAAGTGGGGTATAGGGTGTGGGGTGTGGGGTGTAGAGTTTGTAGGGGCGTGGTTTTTAACCCGCCCGTATCATTGTAGGGGGCGACCGGTGGTCGCCTGCCGGCTTGGTGAATTTATGGCGAAGAATGTTAAGTGGTTGTTTTGAACATTCACCCAAAAAACAATTTTCTAACCTACATTTAACTACACACTAACAATACGCTAACCAAAACCTAACATCAGATTTCGATATTTGGGCTATGAGAAAAATAACTTCAAAGGAGTTCAAAATGAAGGTCAATAAAAGAGCCAAATCGCGAGTGCTTGCGGGAGTTTTGGCGGTTGCATTAGCGATGCCGTTTAGCGCAACTGCGGAAGATTTAATAGGCGCGGGAGCATCGTTTCCGTATCCGCTTTATTCAAAGATGTTTGCGGAATATAATGCAAAGACGGGTTCGAGAATAAATTACCAATCCGTAGGGTCGGGTGCGGGTATTAACCAGATTGTTGCAAAGACGGTTGATTTTGGGGCAATGGACGGAACGCCGAAAGATAGTGATTTTGAGAGTGCGGCGGGCAAAATTGTGTATTTGCCGATGGCGAAAGGCGATGTTTCTGTTCCTTTTAATTTACCCGGCGTTAAAGAGATTAAACTTTCTTCCGAACTTTTGGCGGAAATATTTCTCGGCAAAGTGACAAATTGGGGCGACAAAAAAATCGCAGACCAAAATCCAAATGTGAAATTGCCGAAACTGCCCATTACGGTTGTGCATAGGAGCGATGGAAGCGGCACCACAGATATTTTTACAACTTATTTAGCCTCGGTCAGCGGTGCGTGGAAAAGCACAGTTGGAGCGGGAAAAGCGGTGAAGTGGCCCGTTGGGATAGGTGCAAAAGGTAATGAAGGTGTTTCGGGGCAAGTGCTTCAAATACCCGGTTCTATAGGTTATGTTGAATATGCCTACACGGTGCAGCAAAAAATGGCAACCGCAACGCTGCCGAGTGCAAACGGAGTTTATCCTATAACGGGAACAACTTGGATTTTGCTGTATCAAGACCAAAATTACGGCGGACGAACAAAAGCAAAAGCACAGGAACTCACAAAACTTCTTAAATGGATGTTGAACGACGGGCAGCAATTCTCCGAGCCGCTTTATTACAAAAAACTTTCCGCAGAGGAAAAAACTGCAGCGGAAGAAACGCTAAAAGGTTTGAAATTCGGCAATGAAAATTTATTCTAAAATTAGTTCAAAATTCCTTTCGGGCGGGTGGTTTATCTCGCTGATTAGGGTATCGGCGGTTGCAATTATCTTGCTGATGCTTGCAATTGCCGTTATGCTTACGCTCGGTGCACTGCCTGCAATTAAGCATTTCGGTTTTGGTTTTTTAGTTGGCGGAGATTGGAATCCCATTGAGAATAATTACGGAGCCTTGCCTTTTTTGGTGGGCACTTTAATAACCTCGTTTTTGGCATTGGTTATATCTATTCCGTTTAGCATTGCTATCGCAATTATTTTGGGAGAATTTAATCCAACGGGGAAAGTCTCGGCGTTGTTCACTTCGCTTGTGGAACTTTTGGCGGGAATTCCGAGTGTGATTTTTGGTTTTTTTGCGTTGTTTTATCTTGTTCCGCTTGTGCGTTTTTTTCAGATAAAATTTAATATTATTCCTTATGGTGTCGGGATTTTTACGAGTTCGCTCATTCTCGCAATTATGATTATTCCGTTTAGCGCATCGCTTGGGCGGCAAATTATTAAAATGGTGCCTTCGGGCTTAAAAGAGGCGGCTTATGCACTCGGTGCAACTCGCTTTGAAGTGTTGAAAGATGTTGTGTTTCCCGTGGCTCGGAGCGGAATCCTCGCAGGATTTATTCTGGCTCTCGGTCGTGCGCTTGGTGAAACTATGGCGGTAACTATGGTTATTGGAAACAACAACGCTCTTCCTCACAGCATTTTTGATTTGGGAAATACAATAAGTTCAATTATTGCAAATGAGTTTGCGGAGGCGGGAAATGCACTTCATTTTTCGTCGCTTACTTATTTGGGACTTGCACTTTTTGTGGGAACTGCGGCGATAAATTTAGCGGGAAAATATGCGATTAAAAAAATGGCAAAGATGTAGGAGTTTTTTATGAAAGTGCGATATTTTAGAGACAAGTCATTTAGTGCAGTTGTATATATTTTTGGGGTGCTCGCCGTGATGCCTCTGTTTCTCGTATTTGCATTTATTTTTTCTAAGGGGATAATGTCAATAAATTTTGATTTTTTTACAAAAATTCCCTTACCGCCGGGCGAAATCGGTGGTGGAATTGCCAACGCACTTCTCGGCACGGTAGAATTGATTTTTATAGCATCGCTCATAAGTGTGCCCATAGGAGTTTGTGCAGGAACATTTTTATCTGAGTATAAAGATTCTAAAATGGCTCATATTCTGGGACTTGCAATTGAAATGTTAAACGGCTTGCCGAGCATAGTTATAGGCATAGTTGTGTATTCGTTTGTTGTTAAGAATTTCGGAGGATTTTCTGCAATTTCCGGCGGTATCGCTCTTGGAATTTTAATGTTGCCCGTAATTGCCCGTTCAACGGAGGAGACTTTAAAAATGCTCTCCAAATCGCTTCACGAGGCGAGTTTGGCTCTTGGAGCAAGTTACGGGGTAACGCTTTTTCGTGCGGTTTTGCCTGCAGGTTTAAGCGGAATTATAGCGGGAATTTTGGTGAGCGTTGCCCGTGCCGCCGGTGAAACCGCCCCGTTGCTTTTTACCGCCTTTGGAAATCCCTTTGTAAATTTAGACCCCACCGAACCCGTCTATTCTCTTCCCGTTCTAATTTATCAATACGCCATTAGCCCTTACGATGAATGGCACGCTCTTGCTTGGGGTGCGGCGTGCGTGCTGTTGATTATGGTTTTGAGTTTGAACTTGGTTGCGAAGAAAATATAGTAATCTCCGAAGAACTCCCCCAAAACAAGGAGTCCTTCAGTGCCTACTATAAATGCTTAAAACTCCACATTTGGCAGTCCCTGAACAATCTCCACCGTTTGCACACTCACATTGATTACGCTTAAGAGTAAATCTAAAATATATTTAGGGTTGCCTTGTTCTTCTGCCCAATCGTTAGGGTTGTTTGTTATACCGCTTTCTTTGTGGGTGGTTATGGCGTATCGTTCCATTATCCATTCAATTGCAGACTTGCCGTTTACAATGTAGTCGTAGGCTTTAGCAGGAATGTTTTCTATTGAGATATGACTATTGTAAATAATTGTATCGGGTTTGTCTTTGGCATTTTGCCCTTTGGGGAAACGCATTTTCTCTATACGATAATGTTCCAAATCGGATTTTGTTATGTATCGCACTTTTATATCGGCTGCCATTGAATATTGAATCGGTTCTTTGGGAACAACAAGTTTAGTAGGCTCAGAAGAACTCGATAAGAGGTCGTCTGAGCCTACTAAGCGACACGGGCGAACTGTGTTTTTATGCAAATTTAAGTAGTTCGCCGTCGTCTCCGAAGAACTCCTTGTTTTATGAGATAAAGTTTGGGGGA
>BNUP01000149.1 GCA_025997455.1 Fibrobacterales bacterium
CTTAGGCTGCTCAATGCCTGACCTATTGCAGGGCGTTTCTTTGCGAGTTCCATTAGAACCTCCTCGTCATTTCATTGATGTCTGCTTTAGAAAGTTTTGTTACTTGTTCGATTTTGTCTATGGTAAAACCTGATTCGTGCATATTTTTGACTAAGGTTAGCAAAGTCTCGTTCCTGCCGCGAGCCTCGGCGGCGTGCTCTCTGGCGCGTTGGTCTCGCTCTCCCTTTTCCCTTGCCTCATAAAGGCTGCGTTTGCGGGCATTTGCACTAATTACCCTTAGGCTGCTCAATGCCTGACCTATTGCAGGGCGTTTCTTTGCGAGTTCCATTAGAACCTCCTCGTCATTTCATTGATGTCTGCTTTAGAAAGTTTTGTTACTTGTTCGATTTTGTCTATGGTAAAACCTGATTCGTGCATATTTTTGACTAAGGTTAGCAAAGTCTCGTTCCTGCCGCGAGCCTCTCCACGAGCCTCTCCATCTTGCCTGCCCCTTGCCTCGGCGGCGTGCTCTCTGGCGCGTTGGTCTCGCTCTCCCTTTTCCCTTGCCTCATAAAGGCTACGGTTGCGGGCATTTGCACTAATTACCCTTAGGCTGCTCAATGCCTGACCTATTGCAGGGCGTTTCTTTGCGAGTTCCATTAGAACCTCCTCATCATTTGTGCTTAAAAACTGCAGCCATAACGACACATCGCCGTCTGGTTCAGCAGGTATTTTGGTTAAATCAAGTATGTTTATCTCTTGCAAGTCGTTGAAAGGGAATTTTTCCGTTGTCTCAAGCATTTGGAATTTCGTGTGGCATTTTTTTGATTCCGTGATTAACGGGTAATCTACTATTACAATTATCACCGCAGGCTTTATCGCTGAGTAATCTCCGCCTTTGCCTACCTGTTCGGTTATCATCTTGGATCCATAGTAGGTGATGCGGGAACGCATTTCGGGAAATGGTTCAACTTGTATCTCAATGTCTATAACCTTGCCGCTTGCAAGAGTTGCCTTAACATCGAGAATATTCAGTTTGTCTTTCAAAAATTCTTGTTTTAGATGAGTGTTTGTAAGTGTTATCTGAGATAGTTCATCGGGATTTAAGTGCAGAACCGCAGTCAAAAAATCTTTGAGGATATCAATATTGCGTTTGTCGCCGAACAACATTTTGAACACAAAATCGTCCTTTGACGGCAACAGCATAGGAACGGCTGTACCGAGAGTTTGGGCGGTTTTTGTGGTCATGTTTTCCTCCAACAGAACAAATTCCAATGCTAAATATAGTAATCTCCGAAGAACTCCCTCAAACTTTATCTCATAAAACAAGGAGTTCTTCGGAGACGACGGCGAACCGCTTAAATTTGCATAAAAATACAGTTCGCCCGTGTCGCTTAGTAGGCTCTGACGACCTCTTAACGAGTTCTTCAGAGCCTACTATAGAAAAGTTTTGGGAGATTGTCAAATTTGTGTAATGAATTGTGTAATAGATTGGCTCATTTCTTTAGCAAACGGCGCAATTCGGCAATTTCCCTATCTTTTTCGGAGAGGGCTTGGGCTTGTACCTCAAGGGCTTTGTCTTTTTCGGCAATTATGGGAGCAAATTTTTGTCTGGCACGAGTTTCACCTGCCAACTCTCCCTCCGCTCTGCTTTCCGATAATTCCATAGCCCTAAATATGATACCCTCATGAACTTTATCGTAGGCTGCCCGTTCCTCTTCGGTGTAGGCGTATTCTCGGCATAAATCTAATGCTTTTGCTATAATTTTATTCTCTTTTAACGATTGGGAAATCTTTTCTTCTTTGGTTTGCTCGCCGATTTCCTTTAAAAATTCTATCCACAAGTCCTTCATTTTTTGGTGACCGTCCAAACTCGGCTTGAACAATGGAAGTTCTATTAGCGTTATATCTATGCCGTTTATTTTCTCTTCCGAGTGCGTTTCTTCCGTCATTCGATAGCGATGGTAATAGTGAGTGTGGCTTTTGTTCATTACATCGTTTAGTATTGCAAGACCATAATTTGGGGTGTAGGGTGTGGGGTGTGGGGTGTGGTCGTTTTCCCCAGACACTATACCCCATTCCCTATACCCAAAAATTTGCTTCGGTAAT
The DNA here is from genome assembly GCA_025997455.1 of Fibrobacterales bacterium. Classification (GTDB taxonomy): domain Bacteria; phylum Fibrobacterota; class Fibrobacteria; order Fibrobacterales; family Fibrobacteraceae; genus BNUP01. The sequence continues at coordinate 2,089 of BNUP01000149.1, forward strand.
AATTCTTTTTTCCAATACATCTGCATCTCAACCACAAAATGCCGTCCTTTCTCGTCAAAGCACTTGACATCCACAAAGGAGTCTTTGCTCATAGGGTTTTCGGGAAGTATTTCGGTAGGTTCGTATTCTAAATCGATAATTTCGCAGTCGTCAGGGAGCGGGAGGAGTGAGTTCAAAAAACTCATCATTAAATCTTTGTGTTCAACAAAGATTTTTTTGAACGGAACATCGTTTTTGGGGTCTAAGTAGGTGGGCATTGGGGGAAGATAGAAAATGCACTTGGCAGTGCAGGGTGGGGTATAGGGTGTGGCGTGTAGGGTGTGGGGAAGATAGAAAAAAGTTGATAGTTAAAAGAGTAAAGTGTAAAGTTATTATTCTCTACTCTCTACTCTCTACTCTCTACTCTTTTCACTCCCTACACCCTACACCCCATACCCTATATTTGCACCGCAGAGTCACCCCTACATAAGCCCCGGGATTTTTAAGCCGTTTGTAATTGAGCCAACGCTCTCTTGGAATGCGTTATCCTTTTTGGTGATAACCTCGTTTATAGCCGCCATAAGCAAATCTTCGAGTGCCTCAGCATCGTTTGGGTCGAGCACCGACGGGGAAATTTTCAAATTCGTAAGAATTCCGTTTCCGTTGAGCGTAACCTTCACTGCCCCGCCGCCCGCCTCTGCACTAAAGTTCTGACTCTGCAAGTTCTCTTGAGTCTTCTTCATCTGGGACTGCATTTTCTGCATTTCCCGAATCATTTTTTGCATATCCATTGTCTATCCTCTGCCGTTGATACATAAATTTTAAGTTAAATCTTTTCACAAAATCTGCAAATATCGGGTTCTCTTTTAACTCCTGCTCATAAGGAGATTCTAAACGGGGCGGAGCCTGTGCTGCCGTTTGAGGCTGGCGTATTACTGTTTGAGAAATCTGCGCTACCATATGCTGGCGAACTTCCGCCGCTTGGGGGTGCGTTATAGTTTGAGTTTGGGGCGGTTGTATTTGTGGCTGTATTTTTTTTTGGTTCAAGGCTTGTTTTTAACGCCTCTCTAAAATCAACCGCTCTGTCGAGCCAAGCGAGCCGCGAGAACTCCGCCTCCGCAAGCAACCTTGGATTTAACCCGTATTTCGCCGAACATTTTTCCCTCAATTCCGAAATATTTTTTGCAATCCGCAAAATATCTCCCTGACTCAAAGTAGGTGCAGTCGCCTTTAAGCGAGAGAGGTTTTCTTCGGATACCTCCAATTGCGCCGCCAAAAGACCCAATTTGGCATAGAGAAAATTCCGCAAAAACTTTGTAAAGCCTTCGAGAAAAACCGCCACTTCCACGCCACCCGCAAGAGATTTATCGAGAACCGCAAAACTACCTTTGGCATCGTGAATATCAAATGAACTTATAAGTTCAAAATATAAATCGTCGGGCGGAATACCCAAAGCCCTCTGCACCGACTCCTGCGAAATTTCTGCTCCGCTAAAAGCAAAAACCTCGTCAAAAATTGTGAGTGCATCCCGCATTGAGCCGTCGGCTTTTTCTGCGATAATAGACAACGCCTCCGGTGCAACCTTAATGTTCTCCTGTTCGCTTATGTAAGATAACCGTTTGGAAATTTGCGAAGGTGAAAGCCGCTTAAAATCAAAACGCAAAACCCGCGATAAAATTGTGGGCAAAACTTTATTGACTTCCGTTGTGGCAAAAATAAAAATCAGGTAAGGAGGCGGCTCTTCAAGCGTTTTTAACATTGAATTCCAAGCCGCTTTTGAAAGAGCATGAACTTCATCTATTATGAGAACGCGAAATTTGCTGTTCATAGGCGGATATTTGGTAGATTCCAAAACTTCACGCATATCACCGACACCGTTATTGCTCGCCGCATCAATTTCCGTTATGTCGAGAGACGACCCTGAGGCTATGGATTGGCAATGTTCACACTCCCCGCACGGGATTTTTTCTTTACCGCCTGTGCAATTCAACATCGCCGCCAAAATTCGCGCCGAAGTAGTTTTCCCAACTCCGCGAGTTCCCGCAAAAAGAAATGCGTGGTGAATGTTCCCCGTGGTAATCGCATTTTTTAGAGTTTGTGCAATGTGCTCCTGTCCCGACATCTCTTCAAATGAGTGCGGTCGCCATTTACGAGCCATTGCAATATAAGGCATTCTGCTATTTACTCGAACTTCTCATCCAACCGAATTTCTGCTCTGCGTGATAGCGGATAAATCCGTATTCACCCACACCTGCCGCACCGCCTGCATTGTAGCAACCGTTAAACGGCAAATCTACGCGGTCTATCTTAACGATATAAACGCCGTTACCAAATCTGCGACCTGCCGCCGAGAACGGATATATATTCACATTAACGCGAATTTTTCCGTTTGTGGTGAGTGTGGTGGGACTTCCGTAATTGCTTGCACTGGGCACTTGACAATCTTCGCTTGCATCCGGCAAACTCGCACCCGTATAACCGGGTGCTTGTGTAACATTGCGAAATTCCTGTTCGGTTACAGTTTCGCGATATTGCGTAACAAAGTTGCCGAGTTGGTCATAAACGGTTACCGCAATTTGGAATGGTTGAGTTGCATCTAAACTGAAATTCAAGCAGTTAATACGGGTTCCCCGGAGAG
>BNUP01000150.1 GCA_025997455.1 Fibrobacterales bacterium
ACATTTCCATTTTTGTAGATTCCCGTGCTATGAAAACATTTTTTGATTTTACGGTAAAGGACATTCGCGAAAAGGAATTTCCCTTGACGGATTTGAAAGGTAAAAAAATACTCGTGGTGAATACCGCATCGAACTGCAAATTTACGCCGCAATACAAGGAACTTCAAAAACTTTACGAAAAATATAAAGACAAAAATTTCGTAATAATCGCATTTCCGTCTAATGATTTCGGTGCACAGGAACCGGGGTCAAATGATGAAATCGCTCAATTTTGCAAAATCAACTATGGTGTGACTTTTCCGATAATGTCTAAGGTGACGGTGCAGGGTGAGAAAATTTCGCCGATATTCAAATGGCTGACCGACCGCAGAGAAAATGGCGTTAAGAGTAGCGGAATCGGTTGGAATTTTCATAAATTTTTGATAGATGAAGCAGGCGGGTGGGTCACTTCACTCAACTCAAGTGTGTCGCCTACATCACCGGAAATTACGGATTGGATAGAGGGCACGCGAATTTAACGAATGCCGAATTTTTCCTTAAAGTCAAAAAAATATGATTCGGTTTCATTTCCGCAAATGGAACTTTCGCAGGAGTTATTTGAACTTTCGCTTGATTTTTTACCGAATGTTCCGCCTGCGTTGCTCGATGTCGGTTGCGGAACGGGAAATCTGTCGCTCGATTTGGCGAGTTTAAGACCTAAGGTCTTGGATTGCCTCGATATTTCACCCGAAATGTTGGAGGTGTGCAGAGAAAAATTGCAGGAAAGTTTTCCAAATACCAAATGGCGGCTTTTTGTCGGTGATGCGGAATTTTTTAACTCAGAAGTTAAATATAATGCAGTGTATTCAAGTGCTGCCATTCAATGGTTAAATGATATTCCTAAGTTTTTGGCAAGAGCGAAAAGTTGGATTTCACCTAATGGAATTTTGGCGGTGGGTTGTTTCGGTGAAAAGACTTTGGGTGAATTGAGAACGGCGTATTTTGAGGCTACGGGTCGTGTGTTGGAGAACAAAGCGAAGTTTTTTAGCGAAAAAAAGTTTGGAACTCTTTTTGAAAAAGCGGGTTTCAAAATTTTGGATTCTGCGACTTGCATATACAGTCAAGGTTTTGCTGACCCCGTAACTGCACTGAAAAGTATCGGAAATATGGGCGTTACCACTGCAAGCGAAAAACCGATAACTCGTGCGGAGTTACAAAAATTGAAGGATTGCCTGCTGAAAACGGGTAATGGCGAAAACTCTGTCAATTTCTCGTGGGAATTATTCGCGTTTATTTTGGGGTGAGAGTTAATTAAAACTCTCCCTTACACCCCACACCCTATACACAAGGGCAATTCGTAGGAAAATGCACTCAAATATCACACAAAACCTGTAAAAATTGGCAATTAAAAAAAATCACAAAAATTTGACAAAAAAATTTTCCCCTTCCCCCCTTGCATTTTGCAAAAAATTTTTCTACATTTGCATCCAATATGCAACAAAATGTTAAAATTTTACTAATATTTTTATTTGCTTTGATTTTGGGGTGTTCAAGCGCCCCAACAGTTGCACCATCGCCACATTCCAAACAAACGCCCAATTTACACGAAACTCTGGAAGAAATTCGTTGTGAGGTAAATGAATTAAAGGGTTATGATGTAGCGGAGAATTTTGAAACGGCACTTGGCAAATCGAGAGCACAAATATCTTTGCAAGTGCAGTCGAGCATAGAAAATCAATCTGAACTCATTCAAAAAATGGTTCAACAAAACGGAATGGAATATAACGAAACATATTGGGAAAATTTGATAAGGCAAAATACCAAACTCTTAAACGCCCAAGATGCGAGAGTAGTTTTTAGAAAAATGCAAAATGGAGAAACGGGCGTTGTTGCTTGTATGTCAAAAAGCGATGCGGCAAAACCGTATTTAGTTAAAATTAACAGATTGTCCGATTCTCTTGAACTTTTTATTGGAGAGGAACTTTCGCAAAACCACCCGTTAAAAAAGAAGAATGCATTTATCAAAAGCAATGAACTTTACGCTAATTTTTTAGTAACAAGTCAAATTATTCAAACTCTTGGAGCGGGTGGAGATAATCAGGCAAATATTGAATACAAATATCGGAGTATGCAAGATGATTTTAAAAATTTTCGTTCAAAATATGAATTTATTTTGCAAATCGACGGAACGCAAATAGGAAACATAATAACGCAAAAATTATCATCTCGCTATAAACTTAGCCGAACGGGCGAATGCGAAAGTGGTTTGGGAGTGCAGATAAAGCAAAAGAAGTCAAAGATTGAATGCTCGCCGTCATCTTTTGGGGAAACCTGTTATTATGAGTTGGTTTTGCTCGGCGGGTCTTGCGATAATGTGAATGAGTGGTTTGTTCTTAGAGAAGTGATTAAAGCAAACGATTCCAATGCTGAATTTGCAAAAAAGCGACTACTGAGAAAACTTGAAAATGATTCCTTTTGGAATGCTTGGTTTTTTGAATTAGACAAATGGAGTATGTAAAGATGAGAGTTGAGAAATTTGAGTCTGCCCACCCTTTGGCGTTGCACGCCACTTCGTCATTGCGAGCCGCAGGCGCGGCAATCCAGACCTTGTTCGTCATTCTGCGGAGAATGCTTGCAGAATCCATAAATGCAATTAAACTTTCACCTCTCAACAACGGAGATATATTATGTTCGGTTCAAGGTTTTTAGCCCTCGCTTTATTGACGGCATTTGCATGCCCTTGCTTTTCTGCGGAGTTTGTGGCTGTATTAGATTCAAAAACGGACGGCAGTGTTAAGGTTAGTTCAAGCGAATTGGATTTTTTTGCTACCGAACTGCGCAAAGCGGCAAAATCAGTTTTGCCCGATAAATTTACCGTAATGACAAAGGCAAATATTTATTCCCTGCTGCCACCTGAAAAGGAAAGAGAAGAATGCTTTGCCGATGGCTGCCTTGTAACTATTGGTAAGAATATTGGGGCTGAATACATTACGCAGGTGATAATTGGAAAATTTGGCAATGATTACACGCTCACGGCGGAACTTTACGGAGTGATTGGCGGCAACTTAATTAGCAGTATTACTGCGAAAAGTCAGAACTTGGAGAGTCTTTTGGCAAAATTGCAAAAAGATGCTCCCTCCTTGTTTTCAAAAATTCCGGGTGCTAAAAAAGTTGAAGTTTCTTCTAATTCAAGCAGTGAAGAAAGCGGAGCGAGCGGTAAAGATGTTGCTTCTTCAGGAACATGCGGCAATGGTTTTGTTTTTGTAAAAGGCGGCACATTCAAAATGGGGTGCACTACGGAGGGAGAGAATGGTTGTCAAAGTGGCGAAAAGCCGGTTCATCAAGTTAAAGTGAGCGATTTTTGCATTGGGAAATATGAGGTAACACAAAAAGAATGGAAAAATGTAATGGGAAATAATCCAAGTAGTTTTCAAAATTGTGACGATTGCCCTGTTGAAAGTGTTAGTTGGAACGAAATTCAAGAATTTACAAGTAACCTTCGTTTGAAAACCGACAAAGAATATCGACTTCCAACAGAGGCGGAATGGGAATATGCGGCAAAAGGCGGAAAGGAATACGAATACAGCGGTAGCAACTATATTAACGATGTTGCTAGGTTTAGTGGCAACAGCGGAAGCAAAACTCATAAAGTTGGAACAAAAAGACCCAATGCTTTGGGTATATATGATATGAGCGGTAATGTTTGGGAATGGGTAAGTGATTTGTATGGGAATTATAGTGAAAATTCACAAGTGAATCCGCGTGGTCCAAAATCGGGTTCTGGTCGTGTGATTCGCGGCGGCTCTTGGGGTAGTGGCGCACGGTATTGCCGCGTTTCCAATCGCGGCGACGACTACCCGGACTACCGTAACGACATTCTCGGTTTTCGTCTTGTTTATTCCCCTTAGTCCGCAAAAATGGCAAGTGAGCGGAGCGATAGGGTTTTGCGGTTAGGCGGTAGCGAGGGACGAGCCCGCCAAACAGCAAAACCCGTGTGTTTGGTATGCTTTGTGCCATCTCGTCATTGCGAGCCGCAGGCGTGGCAATCCAGAATCATAACATTCAACTACCTACCAGTAACTATCCATTCACCATTAGCAAAATCCACACCGCTGAGGAAATTTTATGCAGGTTAGAATATTTACAATTCCAATTTCCGACACGGGGGCATTTGCCGCCGAGATGAACGCATTTTTGTTAGCAAACAAGATTTTGGAGATTGAACAAAAATTTTTCCAAAATGAAAACGGCTCGCATTGGAGTTTTTGCGTTCGTTACATTCAAAACGGAGTGAACACAAGCGGAATTTCCGGTGCTTATTCTAATGTTAAGAAAATTGACTATCGCGAAGTTTTGAGTCCAGAATGTTTTGCGGTTTTTGCCAAACTGCGAACAATAAGAAAAGAACTTGCAATTGCCGATGGCGTTCCTGCTTACGCCGTTTTCACAGATGAGGAATTGGCGAGCATTGCTAAACTCCCGGAAATAACGGAAAAGTCAGTTGGTGAAATTAAAGGGATAGGCGAAAAGAAAATGA
>BNUP01000151.1 GCA_025997455.1 Fibrobacterales bacterium
GGTACAGTTGTAATAATTTAGGGGTTGTCGGTTAAGGGAATTTTAATACTCTCAATGCCTTTGCGAATTTTTTCCGCAATTTTAACCGCACCGCTCAAATTGCTGTTCGGCAATAACACAATAAATTCCTCACCGCCGTATCTTGCGGCAATATCCCCTGCCCGTTGCACGGTTTGCACAATTTCAGCGGCAACTTTTTTCAACAGAACATCACCCTGCTGATGTCCGTAGGTATCGTTGTAATTTTTAAAATGATCAACATCTATCATGAGAACCGAAATACTCTCTTCCCTGCGCAACGCCTTACGCCACTCAATATCTAAATTCTCATTAAATCCGCGGCGGTTCATAATCTCTGTTAGCGGGTCGGTTCGCACCAAATGATTTATCTCTTCATTAGATTTTTGCAAAAGTTTTTTAAGTTGCCTTTCCTTGTTAGAATTAAAAATCAACAATCCCACCAATATCGACATTATTGCACTCACAATACCAAGCCCTATAATCCACCTTGACTGATTTTCTGCCATTTTCGCCTTGTAATTCAGCGTGCGGATTTGCCAAAATGCAGAAATTGGTTTTGTATTTATAAAACTGAGCGCCTTGCTCATAATCGACTGCAAAATTTTCTCGTCTTTATTAAATCCGTAAAAACTCCCGTATGAAATATCGAGTGGTATATTTATCTTAAATATAGGATTTTCCAAATATGCACCGGTGCTCGAAAAATGTCCTCTCGATGCAAAAGCCAAATCAATTTCTCCATTTTCAAGAGCATCTAAAACTTCATAAAATGTATTGTAGCGAAAAAGATTTTTGTATTCGGGAAAAAAGACCGAAAAAACATTGTCATAACTCGTGCCGAGCACAACGCCTACTTTTGAATATACAACTTCATTTTTTTGAAAATTACGCGTGCCTTGCATAGATAGAAACGCATAATTATCCGTTGAATACGGTCGCTCCGACCATATATATTTGTCCTTTCGATTTTCATTGTAAATGAGTTCCGTCACAAACGATACCTCTTTATTATCAAGCATTCTCTGCAAATCGCTCCAAGCGGTCGGCTTTTTGTTCGCCCGTTCAAATTTTATTGTTGTCAACTCAGAAATTTCACTCAAAACATCAAGCGCAATACCCTCCCACCGCTCATTATTTTCATTGTAAAATGATGCAGGATAATTATCAAATTCCGTAACATATTTAACCGGATTTGTCGGTTTGCCGTTTGCCAAATTTACCGCCGAATGAATTTTAATGTATTCTCTTTCCACATCTGTAAGTAGCATTTGAAATTTATAGATGTTATATTCGGCGAATTTTTGATTATAAATTTGGGTAATATATTTCAAATTATTCTCCGTAAAAAATTTATCGAGTGCCGTGATTATCGGTAAAAACTTTGCGTTCTGTGTGGAAATTGCAACCGGACTCAGTGCCGCCTGCGACAATTCCCTTGCAACCATATTTATAGTTCCGTCAAAATAAGCAACATCTACAGTCTCCTCTACAAAAGCATCTATTTGATTATTTTCAAACGCCTCCGTAACTTCTTTGAGCGAATTTAAAAAGACAATTCTATAGTCGGCATTTCGCAAATGATCCCGCGTTAATCCGTATGAAGTGCTGCCTGCCAAAAAGGCTACAATCGGTGCACGCTCTTCTGCTATTTCCTGAATTGACCGGACGGCGAATGGTCTAAACATACTTATTGTTCGCCTTGCAAAAGGGTCTGTCATATAGGAACTTGCTTTTCTTTCGGCGGTTGGCGTGAGGGTTGGAGTAAAATCAATTGAATTATCTTTTAAGCCGTTTAACAATTCGTCCCATTCATAAAGTTTCACAACAAATTTTTTGTGAAATAACTTGCTCAACAAATCGCTCATAAACACGCTAAATCCGTTTATTGAACCATCTGGTTTAACATAATTCTCCACCCCTGTCATAACTCCGTAAGAGAATGTGTCTTGTGTGGCGAGGGCTTTCTCTATTGCCGCAATTTCTTTATCGGTAATGTTTGGAATTTGTCTAAAATCGCTTATGGCGGCAGGGTCTGTTTCCTGTTGATTTGTTGTTGATGAATTTATTTTGGGTGTCGCAGCAAACAACACTGAGGTCATTAACAAAATGAAGAGCAACTTTGTCATACTCGCACTCCAACACGGGTATCCTCTACCGCAGGCTTTCCCTGTTTCACCGTTTGTTTTTCCCAGTGCTTGTTTCCGCCGCCAAGTCGCCCCGTTGCCACGGGTATGCGGGCTTGGTGTCCCGCCTTCGCGGGAATGACGAGTTTCCCGTTGCCGCGGGTATGCGTATAGCACGCCCTCTTGCGGTTTTTGTGGGAACTGCCACGGGTATGCGGACTTGTAAAGAAGAAGAGGGAAAGGAAAGGAAAGGAAAGGAAAGGAAAGGAAAGGAAAGGAAAGGAAAGTGAGTCTCCCCACTCAGCCATAAGGAACGGCGAGGGACTTAAAGTCCGCTTTAGTTTTTGGTAAAACCGCATATCGGGGGAAGGTAGAAAATGTGGCGTGTAGGGTGTGGGGTATGGGGTGTGGAGAGTTGAAAGTTGAAAGTGGGAAGTTGAACGAGTAAAGTGGGAAGTGTAAAGTTGAGAAGAACTCGTTAAGAGGTCGTCAGAGCCTACTAAGCGACACGGGCGAACTGTGTTTTAATGCAAATTTAAGCGGTTCGCCGTCGTCTCTAAAAACTCAAATCTGAGGAATTGTGTCACAAAGGGAGTTTTTAGAGGTTCCCTATAGAAATCTCTTTTCCCAAAATTGTCAATTTCAAATTTACCTTTTCGTCCATATCGCATTGTATTTTTTCAAAAACTTTTTATGGAGAACAAAGTATGAAAATACGCAAATCTTTTTCAACAGCGGCTTTTTATGCCGCTGTTTCAACAATCGCCTTAACAATACTCGCGTGCTCCGCCGATTCCGGGAATAATAGTTCTGGATATTACGATGGAGACAACTGTCTTTATTATAATAAAGACATTGGTTATGAGATTTGTACTAAAGTGTTAGAGTCTCATACTTGTGAGTCATTTTTTGGAGGAAAGTTTATTGAACCTTGCTCATATTCAATACCAAGTTCATCATCTACCCAAAGTTCATCTTCCAAACCGTCTTCATCAAGTTCATCATCTGCAATAACTCCGCTGTTGCCGCCAAATGCAGTCATAATAACATTAAAAGAATACGAAGAACTTTCATCGCTAGACGGCACAGGTTCAAAAGGCGACCCGACTATAAGTTTCTCCATAAAAACATTTACTAACGGAACTCCCCTCGCAACCTCCGCAAGCAAAATACTTTTAAACAGAAACGATATCGATTATTGGAGCGGTTCAATAAGCGACACAATTTCAATCAATCCCGCAACGGATTCTCTAATTATTTCGCCAAAAGTGTTAGAGAAAGACGCCTTATTTGATGATGACATTTCTCCGTCGGGTGGTTATATTAGATCTCCATTTATAGGAGATAACGGAACAACATTGCAAAGTTACAGAACATATAAAGACATTGTATCAAAAAATTCATTATGTTCCATAACATACGATTTGAAATTTATTCATAAGTAATCTCCGAAGAACTCCCCCAAAACTTTAGTAGGCACTAACGACCTCTTAACGAGTTCTCCAGTGCCTACATAAGTAATCTCTGATGAGAAAGTAGCAATTTTACTACTTTCTCCGCCGTGTCCGAAAAACTCATTTTTAAACCCGTATCAACCCTTGCGGAGGCAAGGGCGTTATTCCCGTTAATTAAGGAAATTTGGGAAGAGGTTTTTATTCCCATTTGCGGGGAAGAAACAATCGACTGTATGTTAAAAACTTGGCAAAATCCTCATAACATAATCAAAGAAATAGAAAACGGAGCGGCATATTTTTCCATTCTCTGCTCTAATGTAATCTCAGAAGAACTCCCACAAACTTTATCTCATAAAATAAGGAGTTCTTCAGAGCCTACTAATGCAACCGAAACGAAAACAATCGGTTATTTAGCATACGAATTGTGGAAAGAACCAAAAAACACAACAAATGCATTGTTTATCAGCAAATTTTATCTAAAAAAAGAATTTCGCGGCAACGGATTCTCTCACCAAATGTTCAATTTTTTTGAAAACTCCGCAAAAGAAAACAATAAGAAAAAACTCCACCTCCATGTCAATCGCAAAAATTACATCGCAATAGAAGTCTATAAAAAACACGGATTTAAAATCATAAAAAGCATAGATTACCCGTTTCCCTTTGCAGAAGGAATTTTCTTATACGACCACTGGATGGAAAAAGAATTACCGTAAAAGTAAGGGTTAAACATTTTATGTGAGCCTTGGCACAAAGAGACGGACAATGCACTGAATTTTTCTACATTTCCCCCTATGCCGCTAAAAAAGTCTGTCAAATATAAAACGCATAGTAGTTACGCTAGCGACAGTGCCGCTCCTGTGTGGAACGAAACTTCTGTTCCCATAGTTGGTCCGCATACCCG
>BNUP01000152.1 GCA_025997455.1 Fibrobacterales bacterium
GCCAGAAAAGCATTGCTGCACGGACTTTCCCCAAAAGAAAATCGCACAATCCCGCCGCTGAATTACAACATTCCTTTTCGGTTAAAAAAACTTCACCCCGAATGGAATATCGCATTGAACGGCGGAGTTAAAAATTTAGATGAGTCAGCGGAATTGCTTGGAAAAGTTGATAGCGTTATGCTCGGACGAGCGGCTTATGAAACGCCTTGGGTATTGGCAAACGCAGATTCTTTTATATTCTCTGCAAATGAAAACAATCATTCCTCAAACAACAACCAAAACGACACTAAAAAACGCAAAGAAATACTTATAAATTACCTCCCCTACGCCGAACAACAATTCAAACTCGGCGTTCCGCCAAGCATAATCACGCAGCATCTTATGGGCTTATTTGCCGAAATTCCCGGTGCGAGAAAATATCGCTCCATTCTATCTGAACCCTGCCGCTCTCAAGACCCCAAAAGCGGAATCGACAAAATCATCAGAGCAATGGAGGCTATAGTAATCTCAGAAAAACTCCCGTAAACTTTATCTCATAAAAGGAAAGCACTATACCTTTAAGCGAGCGTGGTGTGAATAGAACAACGAAAGCCAAGAGTTTGGCTTTTGTAGAGAGAGTGCTTTATCACTCGTAAGTGTAGAATACTCTTCCCTCACTTCCAATTCCCCACTAACCAAATTGCAATGCCAGGGCTACCAAAAATATCTACATTCCCAAATCGAGAGATGCAAAACAACAAGCCACAAAACGGAGGCGACACCCGACCGCCGATAAAAGGTCGCACGGTAACGGCGATCTTCCCAAACTCACGCAAACAAAAACAAGGCATACACTTTAAGCCCGGTAATGTAAAAACCACCCTGCTTATATCCTTAATGCTTTGGCAAGTCATCAAAAATTTACCAACGCTCTTCAAAATGCGGCGGCAGTATAAACGGTGGTTATCTCAAAAAAACAACACCGAACTCTCCGTAATATTTTATTCCGATAACTTGGACGAAGTCAATGGAATAGCCAACAGTTTGCGTTCCGCTTGTGCATATATGCTGGCTCAGGGAAAAAATGTAAGGCTCTGGGGAAGTGCATTTCACACTCGAACAAACGGCGTAATAGAAGACCATTTCATTGTGCTGTTCCCCCGCCGTGCAAGTATGGAACAACTCGGCTATGCAGATTCCGAACTCGCCTTTCCTCACCTCGCCCCAATCTTAAAAATTCTCCGCCGCCGCCCGCCCAACATCTTGGAATTGGAGACCCCAAGCCCCGGAGCGTGGATGATAGGTTTTGCCGCAAAAATTATAGGCATTAAAGTTCTCAGCAACTACCGCACCGATGTGCCGAGTTACACAAATTCGCTCGTCAAACAAGCGTGGATGCGCAGGTATGTCCTCTTGCTTATGCAAGTTTTTTACCGCATATTCAGACCGGTAATTTCCCCTTGCCGCGCATATAAAAAAATTCTCGAAACCGACATAAAAGTTCCTCCCGCGCAAATAAAAATCCTTCCGAGAGGAATACCGCTTGAAAACTTTTCTCCTTTGTTGAGGGCAGGGGGGGAATCCCCCCGCAACGCCCCCCCTTCAAAAGAACCCCTTTTAAAAGACCCCCCTTGTGTTGCCTCACTTCACAGCGAGGCAACTCCTCCCCCCGTCCAAGACGCCCGCAGGGCTGACAAGGGGATTTATGACCCCCCCTCATTGCAACCACACATAGCGGGCGACCAATGGTCGCCCCTACACGCAACCCCCACCATAAAATTCCTCTATGTCGGCAGAATTTCCGTTGAAAAAAGTATACCCTTTTTGGAAACTCTGTGGAAACAATTTTCCAAAAATAATTCAAATGTCGAGTTGCTTTTTGTGGGCGGAGGTTGGTATTTGGAAACATTAAAAGAAAATATGAAAAATTGTCCGAGTGCAAAATTTGCGGGCATAAAAACGGGAAAGGAATTGGCAACAATATATGCAAATGCAGATTTCTTTTTATTCCCAAGCGGAACAGATACTTTTGGAAATGTGGTAGTTGAATCTCTTGCGAGCGGAACTCCCGTATTGGTAAGCGACAAGGGCGGACCTCAAGACATAATTCAAAATTGCGGAAAAATTTTACCATTTGAAAACTTAGAAGAGTGGCTCGCCGGCTTAAAAAACTGTGTGGAAATTTACCCCACTCCCGCATACCAATCCCTTCGACTCGCCGCAGTTGAACGGAGCAAAGACTTTACCCTCGAAAAAATGACTTCTGCCCAGTGGGATTTTTTCAAGTCAATTAAGAGAACCTCTATTAACCTCATAAGTGGTTGATAGAGGTTCTCTAAGCGACATTGGCGACTATGAGAATGTTTATTTTTTGCAGGTTCGCCGTCGTCTCTAAAAACTCAAATCTGTGGAATTGTGTTACAAAGAGAGTTTTTAGAGGTTTTCTTAAGTAGGCTCTGAAGAACTCGTTAAGAGGTCGTCAGAGCCTACTAAGCGACATGGGCGAACTGCGTTTTTTATGCAAATTTGAGTAGTTCGCCGTCGTCTCTAAAAACTCAAATCTGTGGAATTGTGTTACAAAGAGAGTTTTTAGAGGTTTTCTTAAGTGAGTATCAAAGATACCTTTGCAAAGTCATACCGCATAGCCGAGTGCAAAGACGGTAGTAGAGCAAGTACTACAAATTTTTCAACTTGTCCATATAGTTCCTTCCAACGGGAACTGCAGTTTTGGCGGTATCTTTGAGTATTACACTCACTCTGCCAGGAAATGAGCGGCGAATCTCGGCTATTTGGTTTATCGCTACCAAGTTTGCTCGTTGAATTCGCACGAATTTTGAGGGATCTAATTTTTCTTCCAAATATGAGATTGTGGCATCTATTATGTAGCGGTTATCGGTGGTATATACTGCGGTATATTTTTCATCGCTTTCAAAGCGGACTATCTCGCCTACGGGAATTAACAGAGTTCTGTCGCCTACACGAACCTGTATTCGTTGCAGATAATCGACTTGCTGCCTATTTTCTACTAAATTTCGCAATTTTTCGTAAAGAATATCGCTTGGTTCTCTTGTTTTTTGTATGTATTCTAATTTTTCTATGGTTTTGGCGAGGCGTTCGGTATCAACGGGTTTTAGCAGGTAATCAACGGCATTTTTTTCAAATGCTTTTATTGCGTAGTCGTCAAAAGCGGTAACAAACACTACAAACGGTTTATGTTTATATTTTTCAGAATTGTCGGCAATTTCTTCCACAATTTCAAAGCCGCCTTTTCCCGGCATTTGTATATCCAAAAATACGGCGAATGGTTTATCTTCTAAAATTTTTTTCAATGCTTCATCTGCGCAGTCGGCATCATCAATTTCTGCATTTTCTTTTGCCTCGGCAAGCAATTTTCTCATACGAACTCTTGCGAGCGGTTCGTCATCTACAATCAGGAATTTCATTTGCGGGAAGGTAGAAAAATTGGGGTATAGGGTGTGGGGTGTGGGGTGTGGGGAACGCGGCGGTGCAAATAGGGGAGATGGAAGAAGAATCTTTCAAGTCATCCCGGATTGACAGAAAAGAAATAAATAAGTTAGTTAGTCTGTCCAGTCGCCTAACGACTTGGTGTCCCGCCTGCACGGGAATGACAAACCCCCTCTCCCTTCTCTACTCTCTACTCTCTACTCTTTACACCCTACACCCCACACCCCATATTTGCACCGCCGAGTGATTTTCTACTTTTCCATCCGTAATGCTCCAAAAATTTGTAATGCAAAACCACTTTGACGGCTTTAGACACCACAGCGAAAGCGTGGAAGTTTCGGTGGAAAACGGAGTTATTGTTGAGTTAAAGGCAAAAGGAGAATGTGAGTTCCCCAATGAATATTGGTTGCCTGAATTTGTAAATGCTCATTGTCATTTGGAACTTTCAAATTTAGCGGGACTTTTGCCAAAAAGCATCGGGAGAGTAGGGTTGCCGTTTTTTGATTGGCTTGCGGAAATGCGGAAATTAGTTGCAGATTGGACAAAAGAGGATTATCGGGCGAGTTATCGAGCGGGCTTGGATTTGGCAAAAAAAGCGGGAACTGCCGTTATATACGATGTGGGAAATCAACAGGTTGAAACACAAACTCCCCCCTCATCGGCGGCTAACGATATAAAATTATTTGCAATGAATGAGGTTATAAAACTGCCGTTGCCTTTTCCTTGCGTTCCTCATTCAATTTATGCAACTCCAACGGAACTCGTTAAAGATTCGATTTTGCGTTGTATTAAAGCGGAAATTGTGTGGAGTATTCATTTGGCGGAATTTGATGAGCGAGATAAATTCTCGGACTTTTTGAAAATATTTGAAAATGAAAAAGGGCAGAACGGTTTTGAAGGCGTGAAAAACGGCTTTGTTATTCACGGAAATTTTTTGACCGAAAAAGATTTAACTTATATGTCAAAAAATAATATTGCATTGGTGCATTGCCCGCAGAGTCACGAGTGGTTTGGGCA
>BNUP01000153.1 GCA_025997455.1 Fibrobacterales bacterium
ACCTTGTTTTTCGAGTTCTGATTCAAAATTCTCTTGTGTATACCAGTAAAAATCGTCAGATAAAGGTAGTTTATAATCATATTTTTGTATATACTCGATAATTAAATATTTTGTGGTAAAGAACGCACATTGCCTCAATATATCCTCAAAATCAAGACTTTCCTTAAAAATCAGATGATGCATAGTTGCACACGATATAATCAGGTCGCATCTGAATCTGCCCCCCCCCCCTCAATCCACGCTTTTATATTGTTTCCGTCAATGGACAAAGCACGATGTTTCGGTAGAGTTGGCGCAATAAAATTCATATAAACAGGGTAAACATTCTTTATCTTAAATTTTTTTATTCTGATAAATAAATCGTCTATAAAATCATTTATAAAATCTCCTGCCACTACATAATCTAATTTTTCAGCAAGCATAAGAGCGTAAAATCCTAAATTCGCCGTGAGGTCACAACAGGTCTTTATTTTGAGATTTGTTGTCCAGTCATATATGATACGGGCTTTTTCTTCCCAATTTTCTTTTTTATTAAAATTATCAATTAAGTTTAATTGTGCTCCATTAGGCGACAGTTCTTTGGGCAAAATAGATATGTTACTTATATATTCAAGCAAAGTGTCACAAAAAGAACTGACATCACCAATGTTTATGAATTGTTTGCAATGTTCACACATTGTCGTAAATTGTTTTACTTGTGTTTCACTCATATAACCTTTTATATCATTAAAAGTTACTTTCGGTTGAGATACTCTCAAATACATATACGCCTTATCACTTTGACCATAGTTCATAAGTAAAAGTGGTATAACATATCCCGACAGAAATTGTTCGAAAACATTAAATGGTGTTTTATAGTTAGTTATCCCGCCAAAATCAAGCAACATAAATTCTCCGTGAGAGAAAATAATGTTTGCATAACTTACATCTACTATTCCAAGTCCTAATCTATCAAGTTTTTTTGTTAAGTTTATAATAAACTTTGCGGAATTAAAAAACATAAATTGTGAAAACTCATATCCGAATATTAATGGGGATTGAAAATCGTGTTTTAGAAGCAATGAATCTTTCAATTCTATCGGATTATCAACAAACTTACGATTATCAAAATAAGTACCGACAATTTCTTTTCCAAGCAAACCGCTTGATTGTAATTTAAGAACCACATCTTCCATTATTACCTTGTAAGAATTCTTGCACACTCTAAGTACTATTTTAGATTTTTTGCTTATTAAAATACGAGCATTATTTACGCCTCGTGTTCTTGTAAATACATTACCCCATTCATCAGTAAATGAAACCGGAAGACCGGAATTTCTTCCCCAAGTATCAAGATAACCTTCTATGCTTTCTCCAAAAAACTCGTTGGAAGTCATAAAGTCTTTCCCGTTTGTAAAGCCCAATTTCAACAAATTGTCAGTTATTTCATTTATAAATTGCTGTTTAATGACTGCGATTATGATCAAGATACCGTTAGGATTGTTTCTCAATGTTTCAGGAGATTGCACTTCAAAACCAAATATTTGCGTTCCCTGTTTATTTTTATCACTGTCATAAATATGTGCTGGAGATAAACCTTGCCCATACAATTTCACAATTGTGGTATAAGCACACTTGCCTGTACCATATAAAGCAATTTTCATTTTACTTCTCCTTGTTTTTGTAAATTAGACGCACGCGGGTGCTTTTGCTGAAGTTTTGCAATATTAGATTCGCTCTACTTTCAAGTGCATTATATAAAGAAGTAATGTCCTTGTTCTTAAAATACAGCGGAATTTCTTCACTATCCGATATTCTTACTCTTTTATAAACATTTGCCGACTCTTCTAAAATTACAGTATTAGTCAGTTTTTCAAGTTCTGAGTACAAACCATCTGGAAAGTACTCTTTATAAATCATTGCACAAACAAGTTTGCGGATAATTGTATCAAAAAGCAATTGTTTATAAGTAATTTTATTTTCGTTTGCAGTCAATATTGATAACAGTTTTGTATAATGCATAACTGTAAATTTATATTCATCTGGATAAACAAAACTCATTCCTTGAATTCGTTCGGTTTCGTCATATTTGTAATAAACATAAACCGGGTCAAATATATCAAATACATAGTTGCAATATTTCAAGTAATCCGCAACAAACAAACTATCATTTCCAACGACAAAATTCTCATCAAATATTACTGAATGTTGTTTTTTTATGCTTGTCTTAAATAAAGTTCCGTTTACTGTACTCATTATATATTTTGTACTATAAGGATTTGGGTCAGTAAGAATTTTATTAACTATTTCGTTTCTTGTATATCTTTGTTGCATTGTACAGGCTAGTCTTGTAATTTCACCTGTTTTTTCCAAATTCGCTCCGACCGCTAAGTCAATGCCGATAATTTGCATTGCTTTTTCCAACTTTTCAATGCTTCCGGGTAAATATTCATCATCGCTGTCACAAAACATAAAATACTCACCAGTGATATAAACTAATCCGGCATTACGAGCCGATGCTTCGCCACCGTTTTCTTTATGAATAACTTTTACTCTATTGTCAGTCTTTGCGTATTTATCACAAATATTTTCAGAGCCGTCAGTAGAGCCATCGTCAATGAGCAATACTTCGATATTTGTATACGATTGCGAAAGCAATGAATCTATACATCTGCTAAGATAGCGTGAAGTGTTGTATATTGGCACAATAATCGAAACTTTTTCTCTCACTTTTTAACCTCTTGACGCAATTCCATATAGTCATCAGATTGAAATGTCGCTCTGCCAAAATCAAACCAGATTCCCGCAGTTCTTAACTTATCTATAAAAAGTAAAAGTTTTTCCTTCAATGTGATGCTCATTCTGTTAGGTAGCGTAAAGTTATCATTTGAAATCATTACAGGGCAACACAATTTTTTGGCAACATCAATGAAACCATCAAAATTTTCTTGATTATCATTTATGTTTTCAAGAAGAAGATATTTTAAACAATGATAATCAGATGATTTACACTTAGATAAATATTCTTTTATATTGGAAATACAGCGGTTAAATTTGTCAAATCCTTTTATTCTCTTAAATGTTTCAGGTGTTCCGGCATCTAATGAAAATATAAAAATTGCTCTGCCGTCCGCAGCAATTTTTGCCAACTCATTATTATAAATAAAGCAGTTCGTCGGGACTAATATTTCCCACTTGCTTTCGTTAATGTCTTTGATAACTTCGTCTTTCCACGGAGATATCGTCATTTCTCCATTTGCCATTCCTATAAATAATTTCTTTCCGACAAACATAGATTTTATTTTCCGCCAGTCATCAATGAAAGCAGGTCCTTTGTTCTCACTTTTTACATTTTGAGCATACCTGCGTTCATCATATGCAGTACAATAAACGCATCTCGCATTACAGACGGTATCTTTATAGTTACTTTCAAAGACTATATTATAATCAACATTACGAACTTTGCTTGGGTAAAAATCAAACGCATTAACAAAGCAATCATTGCAATTGAAATCAGATTGCAAAAAACTTTTTTTGCGGCAATTCTGTCTGTTTCGTTCTATTTTTTCAAAATCCTGTTGTAAATCCCCGACTCTGTTAATTGACAATTCTCCAATATACTCACTTACAACTTTTATTTTCGCTCCCCCGATGGTTATCCAAGGGATTCTTTCTAAGTAAACACACCCTGCATGCTGCTCTGTATCGTCATTCAAGAGTATGCGTTCTCTTTCAATACCGATGGCACATAAATACTGCAGTATTTCGTTTATAAATTTTGTCCCCACTGAAAGAAAGATTTTTGCATCAGGATAAAGTTCAAAACCTTGTTGTAATGAGTATATAGGATAGTTATACAAAGAAGTTCCATGCTTTGTTTGGTCTTTGTCGCAAAAACACATAGTATCTGACGGCAGTAAATTTTTATTATCACTTGCCCATTTTCCTGCGCCATAACAAATTATCGGAATGCCACTCCTCATTATTTTGTCTCCTTTGTCAGTTGTTCAGCTACCGGAATATGTACGGATGCTTTTCCGTGCATTTCACTGCACCGTCTGCAAAGTTCAAAAAAACCTTTCGGAATAAATCCGGAACGATATTCCAGTATTTCCATTTTTGAACTTTTTTCTATTTGTAATAAACATAAACCGGGTCAAATATATCAAATACATAGTTGCAATATTTCAAGTAATCCGCAACAAACAAACTATCATTTCCAACGACAA
This sequence comes from Fibrobacterales bacterium, assembly GCA_025997455.1. GTDB lineage: Bacteria > Fibrobacterota > Fibrobacteria > Fibrobacterales > Fibrobacteraceae > BNUP01. The sequence continues at coordinate 4,209 of BNUP01000153.1, forward strand.
AATTCTCATCAAATATTACTGAATGTTGTT
>BNUP01000154.1 GCA_025997455.1 Fibrobacterales bacterium
AAAAAAAAGAGTGTCATCCCCAGCCCCCACACGTTTTGGTTTCTCTGGCAAAGCGGGAGAATCAAAAAACCCCCCTTTTAACCCCCCCCCCCCCCCCCCCGGGGGGGGGGGCAATCCCCCCCCCCAAAAACCCTTAAAGGGGCTTTTAAAGGGCTTAAAAACAATTCCTATATGCCCTTTTTTTTCCCCCCCCCCCCCCAGCACTGAACTTTTGTTCAGTAGTTTTACTTGTCATATTTAGTAGTCTTGCATTTGCCGAGACAACCTCGCCTCCAATTCAGTTCAACAGCGAAACAGAATACTCAGAAAAATTTAATGAATTGCAAAATGAATGCAACAAAATAAAGGATGCTGTTCCTTGTGCAATCGGAGTGTTCGAGGCAGACCGACTTCCTGTTGCGAGGGAATTTTCTATTGACGATGCACGGGTACAATTAGCGAAAAATATAGAGGCGTTCATCAGTTACGATGCAAGTTCATCTAAAGAAGTGCAAAACAGGGTAAGTCAAATAAAAGCCTCTTCCGTGAGCACCACCAAAATCAGTGAAGTTTCTGTAGCAGGTTCCGCTGTGGTTGGTGAGATGTATGGATTATTTTTTGATGCCGCACAAAATATATCATATTACCGTTATGCCACATTGATAGCGTTAAACGCCGATTTATACAAACAAGGGCAAAAATTGTTGGTAGAAGAAACTGCCACGCCCGCCGTAACACAACCGGCACCCGATACAACACAACAACAACCCGACACTAATATACGGGCGGGTTTCAAACCCGCCCCTACGACTCTGACCCCAACACAACAAATCGCAAACGCCCTTCCCAAAACCCCGTCTGGCATTTTCGGCAAATTAAAATCCAAATGGGAGTCGTTAAAGGCGAATGCCTTAGATATGGTGGTAACGGTAATAAAGGAGTTATTGCCATGATAGTTCGACTACACTCACTGACCCTATCCTCCATTTTGTTCCTCATATTGGCGGCACTAATAGCACCCATACACGCAACACCCCTGCAAACCGCCGCCTCGCAATGCCCCGCCGACCATATTTGCGGTAGTGGCATAGGAAACACCGAAAAAGAAACTTGCGAGCAAGCCAAACAAGAGGTGTTAAAAAGCATCCAATCTTATGCAAGCGGTTATTCCACGAAAAAAATAGAGGTTGTTAATCTCAAAACCAATATAAGTGCAGAAAGCGTTGTCAAAATTGCCTTTGGCGAAATATCCAATTACCAAGACATTCAATGCGAGGTCGGTCGCGGTGAATCGCAAAACACAGAGGGTAGGGGAGAATCAAATACGCACTTGGAATACATTGCAAACGCAAAGATTAGTAAGGTTAAGGCGGCGTTTTCTGTAAAGCACAAATTATTCAACGACCTCAAACCCAAACTTTTGCGGGAGATGCAAAACATAAAACTGCAAAAGGACTTTGCCAAAAAAGACAGCATTTTACAAATCGCCGAGGGCTTATATTCCCAAATGACCATTTTGGAGCATATTGCCACAACTCTCGATACTCTCTCAAAAGAACAAAAAACAGACATAGACACCTATAACAAAGACTATAAGTCAATGCAACAGGATTTTGCCAAGCAAAGAGCGGCAGTCAGCAACGGTATTGCTGTTATTATTGAACCGCAAAACAAAGATATTGCACTCCAACTGCAAAAGAAAGTTGCAAATGCAGGAAACCCTATAAACCAAGACACTCTAACCGCAAAATGGGTTCTAAAAGTAAATGCAACCCCAAGCAAAGTATTAAACGATGAACCGTTTTTTTATTGTTATGAAAAGATTCAAATAGAACTTTACGACAATTTCACGGGCAAACCCTCTGTTTCTGATTCTTTTGAGAGTCAAAAAGCCGATGGTATTAGCGAAGGCGAGGCTTGTCAAAAGGCGTTAGAAAAATCCGTATCGAAAATTTTTGAAACTATTCAACCACATCTCCCAAAGGAAACAGTCCAATGAAAAAGTTCATTCTCATTCTTCTCGCTCTTTGTGCTTTTGCAATGGCACAGGGCAAACAAACCGTTGCCATAGTAATTGTTGGCGATGAACCCAAAAAGGGCACTCACAAGCAACTTGCCTCTTACATCACGCAGGGCATAATTCAAAGCGGCGATTACAAAGCGGTAGATAGAACCGATGCGGCACTCAAGTCTCTTAAAAAAGCACACGGCTACCAACGGGGCGGGGCGGTTAGCGATGACCAAATTAAAAAGTTAGGTGCACAATTCGGCGAGCAGTTGCTTTGCTTAATTGAGATAACCGATACCGACGGCGAGTATTTTTTAGAGGCAAAGTTGGTGGATATTGAAAGTTCCGAAGTTCCTGCACTTGGCAATGCGAATAGTCGTTTGGCAAACAACAAGGCTATTAAAAAAGCGGCTGATGAAATTAAGGAGCAGTTATTTGACGGGGGAGGGGCAGGCGTGCGTTCAAGCAACACGGCAAGTGAAGGCGATGACGAGAATGCAGTGTTCCTAAAAATAGACGAAACATTGTTTGGGCAGGCAAGCGATGCATTCACTGATGCATTGCAAAATTTATTGCAGAGTAAGGGTTGTTCCGTTGCCGAAAAGGCAAATGAGGGCACTTGGCAGTTGCGATTAAAGGTGAGTGAAACTAAGGTAAGTGAAATTAAGGCAACTGAGGGCGACGAGGCTCATTGTTATGGCTTGGTAAAGGGCGATTTATATAACAATGACGATGCCAAAAGCACCAAAATCAACATTACGGGGTCTAAGGTTGGTTGGACAGACAAGGCTACCGCCTGCGAAAAAGCACTTGCCAAAGCGGCAGAGGCTGTGTGGGAAAGTGTTGAGAAAAAAGTGGGTTGCGGCGGGTAGGTAATGGAGAATTGTAAAAGGAGATGAAATGAAAAAAATATTAGTTTTGCTACTCGCCTTGTTTGCAAGTATAGCATTTGCACAGGATAGACAAAAAGTTGCCGTATATATGGCAGGCACAGAACCTAAAAAAGGTGTGTATAAGGTTCTTGGCGGTCAAATCACAAAAGCCATCACCAAAAGCGGTGATTATAGTGCGGTAGATAGAACCGATGCCATTCTTCAACAACTCAAAAAAGAGCACGGTTATCAACGGAGCGGAGCAGTGAGCGATGACCAAATCAAAAAGTTAGGTTCTCAGTTGGGCGTAAAATATCTGTGCATAGCCGAGATAACCGAGGTGATGGGAGACAGTTATTTGGAGGCAAAACTTATTGATGTTGAGACCGCCTTGGTTGAAAATACGGGAAATGTGCTTGTTAATATGTCGAGTTCCAAAGTGTTGTTGGAGGCTGCGGACGAGGTTGCGGTGCAATTGGTCGGTTCATCATCAGGTGGCGGCAATACCCAACGCGTTAGTTCGCCTGCAAAGGTTGCGGCAAGCGGCAAAAAAAATGGTTATTCCTACAACCCCGATGGCATAGAATTAGTTTTCGTAGAGGGTGGTTCGTTTCGCATGGGTGACTGGTATAACGAGGGACAGGATGATGAACGCCCCGCTCATAGTGTGACCGTCGGCAGTTTTAGCATCAGCAAATACGAGGTTACCCAAGGGCTTTGGAAAGAGTACATGGGTGGTAGCAATCCCTCGAACTTTAAGGGCGACTATTTGCCTGTTGAAAAAGTGAGTTGGAATGATGTTCAAACTTTTATCTCAAACCTTAACGCCCGCACAGGTAAGAACTATCGTTTGCCTACTGAAGCAGAATGGGAATACGCAGCCCGCGGGGGCAGTGTAAGCAAGGGATACCGCTACAGCGGGAGTAACAATATTGGCGATGTTGCTTGGTATGTTGATAATAGTGGCAGGCAAACGCATAGGGTAGGTACAAAAGCATCCAACGAACTTGGTATTTACGATATGAGTGGCAATGTCTGGGAGTGGTGTTCTGACTGGTATGCGGGTGACTATTACATGCGTAGCCCTAGCGAAAATCCTACAGGTGCCGGTAGTGGCTCCAACCGTGTGCTTCGCGGCGGGAGTTGGTACTCTGACGCGACTGGCGCCCGCGTTGCCTACCGGGGCAACAGTGGTCCCGGCAATAGCGGCAACGCTTTGGGCTTCCGCCTTGTTCTTCCTTAGTTTACTATGTGCCATTCTTTGCCCCGTGTAAAAAAAACGAGATTTGGCAAGGCTGTCCAAGCGGAGCGGACAGCCAAGACAAATCGAGTAAGGATTTAG
>BNUP01000155.1 GCA_025997455.1 Fibrobacterales bacterium
GGCGGCGGGCAAGTTTCAATCTCTCATTCATCATATTTAGCCAGCCATCGCGGGTAAATTTATCACGATACACAAACTTGCTTGCCTCTACCTCGGTTTTGTAGTCGTTGCCCTCTTCTTTGGTTTTTTCGGTGTTGTAAGGCGGGTCAATGTAAATAACATCAATTAAGCCGTTGCCGTTCTTGTCTATGTAGGTGGCGCAGAGATTTTTCAGAGCGTCGTAGTTTTCTCCGATAATCAATTTATGTTCGGCTTGATTGGTTAAAATCTTGTTTATGTTGATATTGAGGTCGGGGTTTTCCTCCGCCAAAGCCACGCAGTTGTGGTTTACTTCAGGCGCGGCATCAAACACAAAACCGGTTTTCACCCTTTGCGTGATTAGTCCATACACTTTGTCCAAATCTTTTTCGGGTGTGTTTTCCAAAATAGATTTGGCAATTTGCTTTTGCTCGGCGTTAAAACTAGCAACGGGGATTTTCTCTAATTTTGCTATGTATTGGTTCACAATACTCTCGCTACCGCAAACACCATACCCGGACGGAAATATTTTCCCGCTGTGTATTTTAATGCAGTGTTATGAAGTAGGGCGAATAACTCAACAGGCTTTACCTTGTGCTTGGAGCAGAGAGTTTTATATTCGTTCTCAAATTTTGCAAGGTCGCGTGGAAGGTCGGGCGAAATGCGGTGGTCGGGTAATAACGCCTTCTTTTTCAAAAGGTCATTGAGGAGTGCATCCGTAATTAAACCTCCCGTATGCAAACGGCAACTTCCGTTAAAACCTTCAGGTGCCGCGAACGGAATTTTTGACTCTTTGTAGAGATTGCGAAAAGTGGCATCTAAAATGTCATCTGCCTCTTTTTTCATTCCGTGAATTAACATTGCAGTTGCAATGCTATACTGAATACCTATCCAAACATCGTGTGCTTGAAAATTAAATTCGTCAAGCGGAGAGCCGTCTTTATGCACCAAATTCGCCGCACCGATTAGAGGGCTGTTCTTTTTGTAATTGGTGTTGTAGATTTTTGTGAGTGCCCGTTTTGCTTTGGCAGAATCCACTATCGGTTCTAAATTTAACAAACGCAAATAAGTATCCGCTAAAAGTGCATCTGCAAAAACATCATCATTTGTCCCGACTTTCGTTGAGACAAAAAATTTGAAATAACCTTCGCTTTCATCCCACAATGTTTCGTGGAAAACCTTTTGCGCATCTTTTGCCCAATTGTTCCAGTGAGCCGCCCGACTGCCGTCACCGAGTGTCTCTGCAATTTTTGCGGCACCGCGCAACCCTGCAATCCACAGCGACCCGCAATAAACCGAAATCCCGTGACTCGCCAAATTATCGAAAGTATCGTCTGTTCCGTGCGTGAGCGGAAATACCGAACCGGGTTCAACCAATTTTTCCAAATATTCCATTGCGGCATAAACCGCATCTCTGCAATCCGTGAGCACTGAAATATCGCCAGTAATTTGATAATGGCGAATTACCAAAAGAACGAATTTCGGAGCGAGGTCTTTCCACTCTTTTACATTGTGCCAATCGTAAGCATCGGGAGAGGCATCAAAGGGACTGCCTAAATCGTGAATCACCGCTCCGCGAACTCCGCGCTCTCCTTCTAATTTCGGGTCGGGCAAATCGGCAAACGGCATATTCACCCAAGAGTGATGCCTGCGAATTTGAGGATTTACCGCGAGCACCGCATCCGAGAATCGCCGCATAACACAGCCGTCCAAACGCGGCAGGAGTGAAAGCAAACTGAAACTTCCGTAGAAATAAACATCTAAACTGTTGAAGAAGGGATAATCGGCGCATTCTCTCACCAAAAATCTGTCGTCTTTGTCCCAAACGGTTGCCTCCGCCAAAAAACTAAATGTGTTAATCGCCAAAGTGCGAAAATTCTTGTGTGCGTGTGCGGGAACCGTGCGGTTGTAATTTACGGGAATGGCATTTTCTATTCTCGGAGATGCCTCTATAAACTCGCCCAACATAGGCTTTATTCTTTTGTCGGGGTCGGGGTAAAATTCGGTGTATTTTTTTACGCTGTTCAAGCCGTTTAACCTGATCAACGGAAAATCGAGAGCGAGTGAGAATTGCACTCGAACGCTTGTATTTGGGGGAAGTTCAACAGTCACGCACAACGCACCTGCCATTGTTTCTCTGCCGCTATAAACATTTTTAACCCAATTTTTGCTCAAACGACCCGAAAGCTGCGCACCGCTCAAAACGCCCGCCGCATCTTGCTTATAGAACATCGGTTTTGTGCTCGCCTGAACAACCGCACCGGGGTTCCAAGATGCAGATATTGCCATTCGTCCCGCGAGGTCGGATTCATTCAAAAACTTTTTTGTGTAAAATTCCACGCCTATTGTGTGGCGACCATCGGTTTGAACCTGCCCGAAACTCTCCGCAAGCGGAAATCTCGCGTTCGGCACAAGAACAAATGAGGAATCCTGAACTCCCTGCCTGTCCTTTATCGCGTTGTAGCCGCAGAGATTATCTTGCATTTGAATAAGCGTAATTTCGCGAGTTTTATTTGTGGGATTTTCAAGTTCAAAAACCGTTGCACTTACGGGCAATGCACTCACTCTTTCGTTTCCGGGGAGCACCGCAGACCACTGTACTTTGCGGATTTTCACCGTTTTTTTGCTCTCGTATTCGGTTGCGGAAACGGGATATAACGCGGAGTATTGCATAAGTTCGGGGTCGTATCCCTGCTGTCCGTTTATTTCTGTTTCGCCGAGTGCCGCCGTTAGCGACCCTTGCCGTTCGGGAGTTTCGCCCACGAGTCCGTCAAAAAAGTCGATGAGCCACAACCGTTGAAATCTCGCCGACCTATCACCGCTTGATAGAAGTGATTCCGTGCGTTTGCTCCATTCGATGTGCCATTTTTTTAATGACAACTCGTTTGCCGCGTAGAGGTCGCCTTTTTTTGCGGCGTTGTCTAACATTTTTGCAATTTCACTTGCACCGAGACCTTGCGGGAGGAGCGGGTTTCCTTTTAAGTCGATAAGCGGAAAAAATGATAATTGCTCATAAATTTGTGCGATATTTTCCACTTTTAACGCCGCACCTTGAATTGATTCTTTGAAATAAAAATCGTTTAACCGAATGTCTTGCGGGCGTTCTCCCCGAACTTGCACGCCGGGTAAAAAATGTATAACCGGAGTTGTTCCCGCAGGCGTAACGGTGAATGCACTCCCAATGCCGCCGACTGCAATTCCCGTGGTTGCGGGTGTTGTTGTTAGCGGGGTGTACCAAGGTTGAATAAACTCCACTGCTAAGCCCGGTGTCATCAATTCCTTTACCGAGCCTTTGAGAGCCGACTGATTAAGATAGGTAGAAAACATAGAGGGGGAAGGTAGAAAAAGTTGAAAGTGTAAAGAGTGGAGATGGTAAATTTAGCATTGCAAAAATAGGGTATGGGGTGTTGGGTGTAGGGTGTGGAAAATACGGCATTGCAAATTTTTCTGGGGCACTCTATCCACACCGCGTTCACAATTTTTACCCAATACTCTAACTTACGAGTGCTAAAGCACTCTCTCTCTGAAAGCCAAACTCTTGGCTTTCAGTATTGCACGCGTGTGTAGAGAATGAAAAAACGGGAAGGGCGAGATTCGAACTCGCGGAGGGTTTTAAAGCCCTCACGTCCTTAGCAGGGACGCACCTTCGGCCAGGCTCGGTCACCTTCCCATTGAACATAAATATAGAAAAATATACCGATTTTGTCAAATGGAATTGAATGGAGAACTCTGCGGTGCCGAGTGATTTTCCTCTCCAAACATCACATAAAAACACATTTTTAATACAAAACTGCTTTTTATTGAACGCATTTCAATAAAAAAATCTATATTTACCGTTATGCAAAGACAAAACACAAAAGAAGTTGTATGCAACGGTGATTAGATTTCTCTATGGTTAATCCTAACTTTAAACCCACTTAAAATGAGAAGTAGCCGGATTTAGAACTCGCCTCTACCCGCAATCAAATATACCTCGTCATTAACGCGGCACTTGGGAAGTTTAATTCCCGCCTCCTGTCCTTTGTGAATTTCGCCAATTGGTTGCGAATCTATTTGCATACTTTC
>BNUP01000156.1 GCA_025997455.1 Fibrobacterales bacterium
GCACAACGAACCTATTATCTATCGTAAAAGACACATCATTCATCCTTCCCCTAAACAAAACGCCTTCCAATGTGTTTATGTCTATTATGGATGCATCTGTATAATTTGTCCCTTCAATTGCATTATATAATTCCAACAAACGACTCTTGTCGCTGAATAACGAGGTAAAAACGCTACTCTTGTGGATTGTGCTGGCTTTAGCGGACATAAGGGGAAGGTAGTAAATTGCACTCGGCGGTGCAAGAGTTGAGCTGCAGTCGCCTATCGGCTTGGTGCCCCGCCTGCACGGGAATGACGGTTAGGGCGGGTTTTAACCCGCCCTTCCACTATTGCACACAGGGAATGAGGGGGCTAAAAGCCAAAGTATTGGCTTTTGGAGAGAGAGTGCTTTAGCACTCGTAAGTGCAGAGTTTTATGGAGCATGTAGGGGTGAGTCTGCCCGCCTTTGTGGAAATCCCGCCCATTGTGAATCGTAAGGCGGTTGTAGCGAGGGGGAGACTTTCCCCGCCCTTACGCCTTTCTTAAAACGACACGCTGAATGCGTGAATTGGCATTATGGGATAGAATTTTGCATTGGGGCACAAGCGGACTGCCGGTGCGGGGAGTTTTATGTGATTTAAGATGGTTACTATGTTTTTTGCCCAAGTTTGCTTTGGCTTAAAAAGTCCTTCTAAGTCGTAGTCAATTGATAAATAAAATTCGTAGCGACCTTTATCAAAATCATCATAGGTATATCGCTCGGCGGTTATTCCCCAACCGAAGGCAAAAGCGAGCCAATCGGGGTAATGTTGTGCAACATTAGAAGGGAGCATTTTTGCGATTTTAAAGGAAAGCCAATGAGTTTGATTAGGATAATCGTCCGTGAAAAGATGGTTGCTGGTTCCATCGCCCAAATCCCAATACGCCTCCGAATTTCGCCAATATGCAAATTTATAATCCACATATTTCATTGCAGGAATGTAGCGTTTTCCCATTGCGTAAAAACCGCCGAGAGTGCCTGCCGCCGCATCGTAAATTGAATAGCCGTAAGGTGAAAATCCGTCTTTTAGTTCCACGATAATTTGCGTGGCGCCGAGTGTAATTCCTGCCCAAAGTACCGACTGAAACGGAGTTAAGCCAACCCAATCGTAGGCTTGAGTGAATACTTCCCCAAACAGGACACCGGTATAAAAATGCCCGAACTTATCCAAATTGGTGGCATAGTGAAAATCGTGATATTGCCCTTCCATATTTAACGCAACCGATTGATCCCACCATCCGTCGCGAAAGAGATAATACCAAGCGGCAGTGTAGCCAAGGACAATTGAACCGCCCACAACTGCAAGTCGTTCGGGGTAAAATGTGCGTGCAGTGTCGGTATTCACCGTGGTATTTGCAGTGTCTGAGTCAGCCGAACTTTCAAGCGAGGGAACAGTTTGGGTTTGGGCAACAGCAAATGAAAGTAGGAAAAGAATTATGCTAAAAAATTTCATTTTCCAATAATTGTTCATAAGTTTGTCGTTTTCTAATAATTTTTAATTCGCCGTTTTCCGATAAAATTTCAGGAGCCAAAAGTCGTGAATTATAATTGCTGCTCATTGCGGAACCATAAGCACCGGCGTTGTGCAGAAGTAATAAATCGCCGACACTTGCAAGCGGAAGTTTTCGACTGACTACAAAACCGCCTTCTTCCTGCGTGAATACATCGCCGCTTTCACAAAGCGGACCTGCAACTATCGCATCGACTAACGGTGTGTTAGCAAGTTTTTTTGTAGTTGCAGAAAGGATGGAAATGTGGTGATATGCACCGTAGAACGCGGGGCGGACTAAATCCGTGAAACCCGAATCGACCAAATAAAATAAATTTTCACCCTGTTTTTTTACGGCGCGAATTTCTGCGACCAACACGCAACTTTCTGCGACTAAATAGCGACCAGGTTCAACTTCAAGCGTTATGGAATGACCGAGTTCGGTTTCTAATTTTTTTCTGGTTGCATTCCAAATATTGTAATATGCGGAAGTATCAAATGATGACGAACCCTTGTAATCTATCGGCAAACCGCCGCCTGCACTGATAATTTTTACACTGCTTCCTGCCGCTTCAATCGCTTTTTCCATTGAATTCGCAACCTGCGATAAGTGTTCAAAATCCGTGCCCGAACCTATGTGAATGTGCAGGCATTCAAGAGCAAAACCTTTTTCTTTTGCCAACTTTGCAATTTCGGGAAGTTGCGAGTGCCAAATTCCGTGTTTGGAAAGGTCGCCGCCCGTATTCACTTTGCTTGAATGCCCGTGCCCGAATCCCGGATTAACTCGAATTGCAAGAGGGACTTTAACACCTGCATTTGCGAGTTGCAAGAGCATATCTGCACTGCCGATATTCACGGGAATGGAATGTTCTTTTACTAATGCAAGCGAGTTATTATCAAAAATATCCGCAGTGTAACGAATTTGATTTGGGGAAAAACCCGCTTTTAAAGCCCGAACAATTTCTCCCGCACTCACGGCATCGACCTCTACGCCGAGAGAACGCATTTTTGAGAGCAAGGATAAATTAGGACACGCCTTTTGTGCGTAACGAACGACATCAAAAGAGCACAGTTCCGCAACTCGCTTTTTTATAATTTCAAAGTCATAAAGCCAAAGCGGAGTACCAAAACAGCGCACCGCCTCGCTTATTGCACAATCATCAAACACGCTTAATTTACTTAAACATGCTTAACGCTGTTTTCGCTACCATTCCCACTGGGAACGCGTTCGGGATTTGCATGGTCAAGTTCCCATGAGGTACCGTCAAAAATAACTTTGTACTGGTATGTACCGGGAGCGAGTTTAATTTTTACAGACCAATTTCCATCTTTGCCTTTTTTGAGAGCAACGCGTTTCCAACTATTGAAATCACCTGCAACTTCAACGGTTCCGCTACCAGGAGCGAAAACCTTAAATTCGGTCTCAACTTCTTTTGCTTTTACTGCTTTGGGTGCAACAGATTTAGGTGCGACCTCTTTGGGAGCAGTTGCTTTTGGTGCGACTGCTTTTGGAGTTGCAACTTTTGCAGCAGCAACTTTTTTTACGGGCTTTTCGGCGGACTTTGCGACCGTCTTTGCATTGTTTGTGCTAACTTTAGCCATAACAATCTCCTCTTTTGTTTATACAAAGATAGAAAAAAAATCCGTATCCGTCAAGGATATTGATAGGATTTTTTTAATATCCGAAGGATAACCCGAAGGGCTACCTTTTGCCCGCACTTTTGTTTGCAACTTTTTTTGCAAGTGCGGAAATTGCAATAAGTATCGCTACCCAATTAAAAAGAGATAGAGATAATCTGTATAAATAGTGGTAGCAAAAGGGAGTACAATTTTTTTAGAATTTGTCAAACATTGTTTGATAAGCGTGTTAGATAATTGTGCGGCGTGCTTTTTGCTTTTGCAGGTTTTGTGTGATATTTGCGTGCATTTTCCTACGCATTGCAGTTTACTTTCAACTTTTTTTGGTGCACTCTATCCACACCGCGTTCACAATTTTCACTCGGCAGTGCACGCGGGGAGAAGGAAAACATTTCTCGTCATTCCCGCGCAGGCGGGACACCAAGCCGATAGTCGGCAGCGGCGGCTCTACTTCACTCCGTTCGCGGTCGAACCCTCTACTCGGGTTCGTAAATCCCTCTCCACGCAAAAATGCAAACCCAAAAGAGGGAGAGGATTGCCGCCAATTAAAAACACTTATAAAATCATTCGTAACAAATTACGGCGGCTCTACTCACTCCGTTCGTGGTGTCCGCCAATTAAAAACACTTATAAAATCATTCGTAACAAATTACGGCGGCTCTACTCACTCCGTTCGTGGTGTCCGCCAATTAAAAACACTTATAAAATCATTCGTAACAAATTACGGCGGCTCTACT
>BNUP01000157.1 GCA_025997455.1 Fibrobacterales bacterium
ATAAACAGCTGACCCTGTGCCAAATGTTAAAACAATATCGGGCTTTAACATTAAAATTGTTTCAATATCGAGCGTATTTCCGCTTCCGACTTCTTCTATATTCAACGAGTCAATTAACCTCTGCATTTTTTCGCTGTAAATAAGGTTGCGGTTTTCCACTGCTATAATTCTATCTAACACGCCGAGTTGCTCCATAAAGGCTATTGCCGTTGTGGAGAGAACAATTGCATTTTTTATCGGTTTTTGCGGAATTTTCCACTCGCGCCTGCCTTTATCGCCGTTCCACGCTTCGTTTATGCTGAGAGTTTTTTGCCGCTTTGGCAGATTGCCGCTGATTGAAACGCTGTCTATTGAAAAGTGGATTGCAATATGTTCAGGTTGTGTTTTTGTTGGTGTGCGGGGCAAATCGCCGGAACAAGAAAAGAGGAATAGAAAAATAAAAAATAAAAAATGCATCTTGCAAATATAGGAAATCTCTAAAAAGAGCAGATAAAAATATACACATTATTACTACAGAAAGTAAGAATTTACCTAAAAAAATTATTATACCTATATGTGCTCTTGATTGTTCGCATCGTTTTCCCGTTTCTAGTTTTTACAAAGCATGTTTGGCGGGATAGTGCTTATATACCGATTTTTCGTCAAGGCTAATCACAATAATGAAAAGAGTAGAGAGTGTAGTTTATGTATCATTGCATTCTTTTGGCTTGCTTCGTGCCTCGCAATGACGAACCATTCTCCTATTTTCCAAATTTGCAATGTATTAACTTTACTCTCTACTCTCTACTCTGTTTGCATAATTGTGAAGATAGAAATTTCATCCTTCATTGATGGCATTTTAACGCCTTTGTTATCAAATGAAAATTCATTTACGAACATTTTTATATGCGATAATATTATATTGTCATCGTCTATTTGTGCGATTCCCCGTATAAAGTCGGTGACGGGATTTTTGCGTTCCCAAGCGAGTGTTAAACTTTTTTGAATGCATAAATCTACTTCTTCCGCAAAGTCTGCACCGAGTTCTTTTTTCACAACCGAACAGCCGAGAGGAATTGCAGAGTGAGTTTCCTTTTCCCAAAATTCGCCCAAGTCGGCGACCAAATGCAAATTGTCTCTTTTATATGTAAATCTGTGTTCGTGTATGGTTACGCCTTGCGTAATTTTTTTTTCGCAAAGTTTGCGGTAAAGGTCGTCAAAGCGGAGGTAATCCGCATTTATTTCTTTTTTTTGTAGAAACTTAAACAACCAAAACTTAAACAACATCGCGGCGGTGGTGTTTTTTCCGGGTAAATAGGTTATTTCACTCGGATTAAAAATTTCACTTATTCCAGACAGCAAAAGCGGTCCGCAACCAAAACCTGCCGCACCCCCGCTTTTCAAAAGCGTATATTTATCCGCAACCGATGGAAACACCGCACAACTGATTTTTGCAATGTCGAGTTCTCCTGCCAAAACCTTCTCGTTCAAAGTTTGCACATCGGCATATTCAACGGAAATTTCGCGTGATAATTTTGCGTTACCCACAATTAAATTTTCATAAATAAATGTATCGTTTGGACAAGTGGAAATTCCGAGTTTTAGCATAAAACGGCAATCCTCATTTAATTACAATCGCCACAATAATCGCAATCAATCCGCCAAAAATTAACGCAACTGCAACAGCGAGGAGCAACAAAATCCACTTTGCATATTTTGCAATTTTCATTGCCAAGGAGTTTTGATTACTAGAAAACGCCTGATACAAATTTAGCAACGCGGCTATGTTGAGGCTTATGTCGTCTAACCAACCGACAATCGGAACAGCATCCGGTGCGGCATCTATCGGTGATAACCCATAAACAACACTTGCAATTTCAAATAAAACCGCAATAATTTTTTTTGAATTAACACTCGAATATTGCGGATTATCTTGCGAAGGTGACTGCATTACAGTTGTTTCATCCCTCTCATTTTGCTCCTCAACCACGCACCGATTTCTTCAACAGGGTGATTTCTAATCGCAGAATTTACCTCTATTAAACGACGATTATCGACCCGCATACTCTTTGCATCGTTGAACACCGAACCTATAACTTCGCGACCTTGAGCCTGCATAAAATTTTCAAGCAGAGGAACGCAACTGTTCGCAAAGAGATAGCAGCCGTATTCTGCCGTGTCGCTGATAACTCTATTCATCTCGTAAAGTTTTTTGCGTGCTATTAAATTTGCGATTAACGGAGTCTCGTGCAAGGACTCGTAATAAGCCGATGCGGGTTTCATTCCTGCCGAAACCATTGTTTCAAATGCGAGTTCAACACCGGCTTTCACCATTGCAACCAACAGCACGCCGCGGTCAAAATATTCCTGCTCGGTTATTTGCGTTTCGGTCGGTGCAGTGCGTTCAAATGCCGATTTTCCCGTAGCCTCACGCCACGCCAAAAGTTTTTTATCTCCGTCTGCCCAATCCTTCATCATAGTAGAGGAAAACTCGCCCGAAATAATATCGTCTTGGTGCTTTTGGTAAAGCGGTTTCATTATTTTTTTCAATTCTTCGGAGAGTTCGTGAGCACGAATTTTTGCAGGGTTAGAAAGCCTGTCAAGCATATTGGTTATTCCGCCTTGTTTGAGAGCCTCAGAAATTGTTTCCCAACCGTATTGCAAAAGTTTTGATGCATAAGCGGGTTCAACACCGAGTGCAACCATTCTGTCAAAACAGAGAAGTGTGCCCGTTTGGAGCATACCGCAGAGAATTGTCTGCTCGCCCATAAGATCGCTTTTTACTTCCGCGATAAATGAACTTTCGAGCACGCCCGCACGGTCGCTGCCGAGACCAACGGCATAAGCCTTCACATAATCAAAACCTTTTCCTTCCGGATCGTTTTCCCCTTTCACCGCCACAAGTGCGGGCATACCAAAACCGCGCACATATTCGGCACGCACTTCCGAACCCGGACCCTTAGGTGCAACCATAATTACGGTAATATCTTCGCGAATTTGCATACCCTCTTCAACTATATTAAATCCGTGGCTATATAACAGAGCCGCACCCTTTTTCATCTGCTGCATAATTTCACTCACCACTTTGGAATGCTGTTTATCGGGTGTTAAATTGCAAACCAAATCCGCCGTCGGAATCAAATCTTTATAAGTCCCCACCTTAAAACCGTTTTCCGTTGCATTGGTAAAACTCGCTCGTTTCTCGTCAATTGCCGATTGCCTGAGTGCAAAAGACACATCCAAACCCGAATCCCTCAAGTTCAATCCCTGATGCAAACCTTGCGCACCCGCTCCGATAATAACAATTTTTTTGCCTTTAAGCGCATCAACTCCGCGTGCGAACTCCGCCGCATCCATAAACCTACACTTGCCGAGTTCCTGCAACTGAACTCTCAGCGGCAAAGTATTAAAGTAATTCATTTGTGAAACCTCATTTTATTTTGTGCAAAGGGGAATGTAGAAAATTCCTTTGCGGTGCAGGAGTTGAAAGTGAAAAGTTGAAAGTTATTATTGCCGCCATTGTTTATACAGATTATCACTATTTCTTTTTAATTGGGCGGCTATACTTATTCAACGAATTATTCTTTTCAACTTTTAACCTTCAACTTTACACTCTACTCTATACTCTTTACACTGCACTCTTTACACTTTCAACTTTTTTGTGGCGTTCTATCCATACCGCGTTCACAATTTACACTCTGCTTTACGGTGTATAGTGCTTCCTAAAATTTGGACAAGTATTTAAGTGTAAATTATGCAAAATCAAAGGAGTCCAAAATGGGCAATAACAGCAGAAAAAAGCACACGGCAGAGTTCAAAGGCAAGGTAGCGTTAGCCGCTGGCCAAGAAAAAGAGAGTTTAGGC
>BNUP01000158.1 GCA_025997455.1 Fibrobacterales bacterium
CAGAAGCCTCGCTTGTGCGGAGTGTCTTTGCCGTTTCCTGCACGGACAGACCATCAAAACGGTTGATGACCACTTGTAACCGGATGGCAAAGCGGTGCAATAACTTTCCCGACCGAAGGAGTGTTTCGAGTGACTGACCTGTCTTCCAAACTTAAATTGGGGATTATTCCTTGTCTCATTATAACAAATTTAGAAATTTATTCATTTCCCGTCAATATGTTTTGGACAGAACAATAGGTACTGATTGCTAAGAATGGAGTTATGTATTATCCGTTCATCTCCGAACAATAAGAATTAGAATGGGCAAAAGAAATGACTGCCGATTTATGGAGTTCAAAAAGTTAGTTTATTTTTTGAGAAATTACTACATTCTCCTATGAGAATGTTATGCACGATATTCTAATAATCGGGGCGGGAATCGCCGGACTGACTGTAGCCCTCAAGGCATCGTCAATGGGATATTCAGTTACCCTTTTAACAAAAGGAGCAAGACCCGACGGTTCAACAAATTATGCACAAGGCGGAATTGCCTCTGTAAGTTCGCCCGAAGACTCATTTGAATCACACATAGCCGATACGCTGGATGCGGGTGACGGTTTATGCAAAAAAAAACAAGTTGAAATTTTAACAAAAAATGCCCCCAAATCGATAAATCAGTTGTTGGAATGGGGTGTTAATTTCACGGAAACAGGCTCAAATTTCGACTTGCATTTGGAAGGAGGACACAGCCACCGCCGTATATATCACGCAGCAGATTTAACGGGAAAGGAGATAATGCGCGCCCTGCTCGCAGAATTGCACAAAAGAACAAAAAATTCTCCCGAATTTTGCCAAATTTTAGATAATAGCACGGTTTTGGATTTGATAAAAGATAAATCGGATTGCTGTATCGGTGCACTTATTGCCGACCAAAATACAAAAGAAACTCGCACAATTTATGCAAGTGCAGTTGTGCTCGCCACGGGCGGTGCGGGTCGTTTATGGTTGCATTCAACAAATCCGCACGATGCTTGCGGAGAGGGAATTTCAATTGCATACAGGGCAGGTGCATCTTTGCAGGACTTGGAATTTATGCAATTTCACCCGACTTCGCTTTATGCACCACAACTGAAAAAAACATTCTTAATTTCCGAGGCGTTGCGCGGTTTTGGCGGTATTCTAAAAAATCACAAAGGTGAAGAGTTTATGAACGGAGTTCATCCATTGCGTTCCCTTGCACCCCGCGATATAGTAGCCCGTGCAATTCTCCGCGAAATGCAACGCACAAACAAAAATTATATGTATTTGGATGTTACGCACCGCAAAGCAAAAGACATTAAAACACATTTCCCGAATATTTACGCTAAATGTTTGGAATGCAAAATAGATATTGCAAAGGATTATATTCCCGTTGTTCCTGCCGCACATTATATGTGTGGCGGAGTTCTGGTAGATTCGTGGTCACGCACCACAATAAAGGGTTTATACGCCTGCGGTGAAGTTTCCGCAACCGGTGTGCACGGAGCAAACCGCCTTGCATCTAATTCGCTTTTGGAAAGCGTTGTTTTTGCACTAAGAGCGTGTGAGGATATTGGGAGAAGTGGGGGCTATAATGAGGATTATTCTTCCCCCCGTCAGATCTCCGGGCGATTGAGACGGGGGGAGGCAGATGTTCTGCCGTTAAGGCAGAACATAGCAAGGGGGGGGTATAAAACAGATGGGGTTTTTAAGGGGTATCCCCTTAGGCAGGGGTGCAGGGGGGACGCCCCCGCTGTAAAAAATGGAGTGGATTACAATAAAATTACCTCTCTAAAAAAGCAAGTCCAAACGACAATGTGGGAGCATTGCGGAATAGTCCGCTCAACAAACGGCTTAAAACAAGGTCTCGAAAAACTGACGGAGATTTTAGATTCCTGCAAAAATGAAAAATCGAATTTCGTTGCCATAGAATTTTGCAACTTCGCCGAAAGTGCGATTCTTATAATTAAAAGTGCCCTCCTGCGCAAAGAGTCGCGGGGTTTGCAATGCCTATTAGACTACCCCGACAAAAATCCCAAATTGAAAAAGCATTTCACCATGCGATTGTAATTTTGTCCATTTTTACAGCGTGCAATGCTACATTGTCGTACTCGTACTTGACCCGATACACCAAGCCGTTAGGCGACTGCGGCGATTGCGGAGAAAAATTTTGCATTAGATGCGTTAAAAAAAGAGCAACAAGAAAAAGACCTTTCATTGCAAGCACAACAAGCCCGCATTGCCGAACTTGAAAAACTTTTGAATAAGAATAAGGAAACCTCTAAAAACTCTCTTTGTAACACAATTCCACAGATTTGAGTTTTTAGAGACGACGGCGAACTACTCAAATTTGCATAAAAAACGCAGTTTGCCCATGTCGCTTGGTAACCTCTACCAACCTCTTATGAGGTTAATAGTGGTTACCATAACTCGGAATAGCGAGATTCGAACTCACGACCTTCTGCTCCCGAAGCAGACGCTCTACCAGACTGAGCTATATTCCGTTTGTTTTAGGAATATAGTAAATTCCGATTAACTTCAGGAAACCTCTAAAAACTCTCTTTGTAACACAATTCCACAGATTTGAGTTTTTAGAGACTTATTATAGCAATTTACAAATCCTTCACCAGACGGAATCCTATAAACGCACTGCCCTTTGAAGAAGATACATCCACAGAGTTTCTTTTTCGCGAACAAGCCGCCTCAGTATCGCCATAACTCACGCCGCCGAAATAAGCCACACTCGATACGGGCGAAGTTTCCGCCGAAGGTAAAAGCCATTCCGCCACATTGCCCGAAAAATTTCTGAGACCGTTCACAATTTTTCCTTCATAAACTTTTGTTAAGTTTGGTGTTGCACATTCACCCCCATAATTTTCAACTGCCATAGCCGAAACTTCCCTTTTCCATTCCTCAACAGTTGGCAATCGCTTTCCGACAGACCTCGCATAATCCATAGCCTCTTGCAGGGAAACCGAGACCGCAGGGTAGTCGTCATTTTGCCACCGTTCGCCCTTCCATTTGCGAAATTCCGCATTGCTAACCTCGTTAATGTCCCAGATAATCGTGCCTCTTGCTCCCGAAACCTCATCGCTCGATTTGACCGAATTTTCTTTTTCAAATGAGAAAACTTTTTGAATACCCAAATATATTCCGAAATCTCCCGCAGTATTCAGATGAGTTCCAACTGCAAGCGATACGGAATTTCCCGCCTGCAACAGCGCACCCAATTCCGTTTTAATCAAGGGCATTTTTGAAATTTGCTTTGCCTTCACCGAAACTGCCAAATAAGGCAAAAATATATGCGCAACGGGAACTCCCAAACGCAAATAAAATTCCGCATTTTCCTCTACTTGAAATTCGTAGGTAGCATTTGCGAGGAGGTTCAAAAAGAATATATCCTGCATTGTCAGCATTGTTAAACGGAGCACGGAAAATCCTTCTCTACGCGGATTTACATAATCTGCCGCAATGCCGATTTGCAAAGGGAAATATGTGTATTGCAAGCCGAGTGCCGTTTGCCGAACGCCGTTTTTTGAAATGGGAAAACCGAGCCTCATCCCCAAGCCCAAAGGCAAACCAAATCTAAAATTCAGCGGCATTTCCACCGCCGTTCCGCCAGACCAAGCACGGGAGTAAGAAGCCGTTGCCTCCGCCTCAAAATCTAAAAATGCAGGCGATAGCGACACCGCACCAACTGCCTGATTTCGCCGCAAAAATCGATGACGAATTCCAAATGAACCTCCGCTCTTCACCTCAAAATTATCGAAAAAAGGAACAAAACTTTCACTCGACGGCACGAGATAAAATGAATGCTCGCCCGAAATCATAGAAGA
>BNUP01000159.1 GCA_025997455.1 Fibrobacterales bacterium
GAATGTCATTTGGAGCACCGGGAATTTTACAAACATCTGGATTATCTTTATCACATGGAGCCTCATCGGGTTTTCGTAAGCCAACTGCAATATGATCTATGCCGGGTTGAAATTGAGTTGCGTTATAGCAATTTTTGTCTTCGTCGCAATTGCTTTGAATCATTTTGAATTCAATTGCGTAAGTTTCGCCTTTTTTTAGAGTGATTTCTTTGCAATTTGATTCTGAACCATTAGCCAAATATACCATTGCAAATTTTTCATTTTCGTCAAGGTCATTTTTACCTGCATTTATTGCAACTGTTGATGGGGCAGATATAGTCGCATTGTTTAAATTTACAAAAGTAAATCCGCCACTACTGCTATATGAAAAAAGTTCGTCGGACTCACCTGAACTTGAACTATGTGCTACTCCGGGAATTGAGGGTACGAGAGTGAATTTTGTTACATTTTGTGCAACAAGAACTTCGAGAGCATTGCCGTTGGGGCAGGTTCCATCACTTGCATCTGTAGGTGCAAGTGTTCTGCAACTGCGGTATAGATTGGCTACAG
The DNA here is from genome assembly GCA_025997455.1 of Fibrobacterales bacterium. Classification (GTDB taxonomy): domain Bacteria; phylum Fibrobacterota; class Fibrobacteria; order Fibrobacterales; family Fibrobacteraceae; genus BNUP01. Next base: position 550 of record BNUP01000159.1, read on the forward strand.
GTTTATCTTCTGGAGGTTTAATGTTTCTTGCCTCCCACACTATTTCCCTTATACCGAGATATATACCCTCGTCATCAAGTGCGGCTTTGCGAAATACAAGTTTATCGAATGGATCAGTGGAAGTGGGGGTTGTGAGGGTGTATGAGGAAATGTCGTCTGTTTCGACTGGAGGGGTTGGGGCGGTTGAACTTACACTCATATAAACCTTATAATCAACCTTTTCAACGCAATAATTGTCAGAACAAGTTGCATCTCCCCACTCTTTTGCACCCATTTGCGAAATGTCTTCTTTAAGCAGTCCTGAAACTCGCCCGACAACTTCGGCGGTTTTTAGCATACTTGTGGAACGAATTCTCATTATTCCTGCATCGCCAAAGGCTCGCCCCGCAACTACAATTATAAAACCGAGTATGGCGATATAGACGAGGAGTTCGATTAGGGTAAAGCCAGCTTTTAGGGTGTGGGGCGAATGTGCAATTGCGGTTTTTTCCCCCCTATACCCTACACGCCACACCCTATACCCAAGCGTTGAATGTTGAAAAGTACTCATAACTACCTTACCACCTTGGCTATATGGATGGACTGTGTTGATTTTTTAAATTCCCAAGATACTGTTGCGTTTAGACTTTTGGAGTAGGTGTTTTTTTCGCTCGCACTTGGGCTTGACGAACCGCTTGACCTGTTGGCTTTTGTGAAAAGAGTGCTGTCGATAACTTGCTTTTCGGTTGGGTGCAACAACTCATCGCTGGGCAAAATTGACACTTCCACACTATATTTAATTTCGGATGTTATGCCTTTTCCGCTTTTATCCCGTTGCGGATGACCTTCAAAGGTGTAGATGTATTCGCAATTTTTGTATACGGCATTTACGAGTTCTCCGATTGCCGGCGGACATCTCTCTCCGGATGCAGGAACAAGAGAATTTAACCCCACTCCGCTCAATGAATCTAAAATGTGATGTGCTACAAAATTTGCGGAGTCCCTTGCCCGCACTCTTATTATTCCTTCGCGGTTGCCTTTTTGCAAAACTGCCAAGCCGACTAACATAAAACCGAGAACAACTGCTGCACAGAGGACTTCTATTAAGCCAAAGCCGTCAGTTCTTTTTAAACCAAAGTCTGCAGTTCCTCTTTGGGGATGGGCGGTTTTGTTGTGAACGCGGTGTGTGCCGAGCGCACCAAAATATGTTAGAAATTTTTTCAAAGTATATGCCTCAACTATATAATATATATTTTTTTAGGAAAAAAAGGCGATTTTTTATAAAACCACGCCCCTACAATGATACGGACGGGTTTTCTGCCATTGTATATACAGATTATCTCAGGTTTCTTTTTAATAGGGCAGATATACTTATTAAAACCCGCCCCTACATCCACCTTCTCCCTTCTCAACTTTACACTTTCAACTCTCCACACCCCACACCCTACACGCCACACCCTACACGCCACACCCTACACGCCACATTTTCTACCTTCCCCTCAATGTTGTCTTTTCCAAAGTTCATTTTGCTCTTTACCGCATTAACGGTAGCAGAAGATGTTTGCGGAATTATCGACCTGCCTACTACTTGGACTAAGGAGCATTCTCCGTACCGCATAACGGGAGATGTTCAAATTGCGGCGGCGGCGCGGCTTACCATTGAGGCGGGAGTTGAGGTGCTGGTTGCAACGGGTGAGGCGTGTGGAGAAACCAAGCAAATTGATTGGTCGGATTCAAATTACATAAGCATAAAAGCATTTGGACCTTTGGTCATAAAAGGAACCGCAAAGGAGCCAGTCAAATTTTCTCCTGAAAACCCGATTGCGGGAAAGGTGCAGTGGGACGGGATTCGCCTGCCGTTCAAAGATAAGGCGGCGGTGCAAATTGAATTTTTGCATATAAGCGGTGCGAACAAGGCGATAAACGCATCTTACGGAAAATTTAATGTGGGGAACTCGCTTTTTATCGGAAACGGAACGGGAATTTGGGCGGAGCCGGAGGCGAATTTATCGGTGTATAACTGCATTTTTACTGAAAATTTGAGTGCGGGAATTTACATTAAAGATTCGCGAGTGCAGGCGGTGGCGAACATTTTTTACAAAAATTCGACATTTGGAATTTTGTCGGATTCAAGGCTTAGCCCAAAGATAAACAGCAATATATTTTTTGGTAACTCAGATACCGACTGCAGATTTTGCCCCGTGGGGACGAATAAACAAAACATTTTCAAAGACCCGATTTTTTCGGGAAGTGCAACAGAAAAAGCACTTATCAAAAAAGACCCTTCGCTGCCAACTCCCGCCAAAAACATAAAAGATACGGTTATACATAAAATATACACCGATGCAATTGGAGATACCGCAAAAACAATAGTCCAAGCAACTTCCGCACTGCCGTTTTCGCTTTCCAAATATTCCCCCGCATTGAATGCGGCTCCAAATACCGATTTTTTCAAAAATAACGATGGCTCGCAAGGCGACATAGGGCTTTACGGCGGAAAAACGGGAAGGTATAACAAAGAGATAAGTTATTGATGAAGACCGATGAAATTCGGAAAAGCGATGCGACAATGGTCGGGAATTTTTTCGATTCCGTTTTGGACAAATTGATAAGCGGAGAGCAAAAGGACTTGCTTTTTCTCGATGAAAATAAAGTGCAAATTTTACCGAAAAAAATGCAGGAAAAAGTTACCTTTGACACATTGCGAAACGGCATTCTTTTTTTGAAGAGTAAGTCATCGGTGTGGAGGGCGGAATTAGCGGCTATAAAACCGACCGTTTTGGCAAAGTGTAATTTGTTGCTCGGAAGAGAATCGGTGAAAGAAGTGAGGATTATTTAAGAGGGATATTTTGGTGTGTTCCGTCACCAGCGAGCCTTAGGCGAAGCAATTTTCACACCCCACTTTTCACTTTCCACTTTCAACTCCTGCACTGCCCGAGTTTCCCATACCCCACACCCTACACCCTATACCCCACCATTTTCTACCTTCCCTCTAATGACCCAAATACCTGCAACCACCGACTGCTATAGGAAACCTCTAAAAACTCTCTTTGTAACACAATTCCATAGATTTGAGTTTTTAGAGACGACGGCGATACTGCGAGCATTCGCCGCAGGACTACATTATCACCATAAAAAACGCAGTTCGCCCATGTCGCTTGGTAACCTCTACCAACCTCTTAGGAGGTTAATAGAGGTTACCTACATTAACCCCGCAAAGGTGCTATCAGAATTAC
>BNUP01000160.1 GCA_025997455.1 Fibrobacterales bacterium
AAAATTTGCCTTTGCCCCTTACAAACACAAAAATTTTTTTCATAATTTCCTATTTGAATGTTTTAGACTTTTAACAAACTTTGTAAGTTGATTATATATAGCTTATACCTAAAAATCCTAGAGGCGTTTGTGGCGTTATAGGTTTAGGCGAAGAATAGGCAACGTTCCTCGTGCGTGCGTGAGGGTGCCCTGAGTGAGAGTCTACCCCCCCCCCCCCCGCAAAATTAGTTATTAAGCGTAACAGTTTTTTTCTTTATCAAAATTTTTTTATAGGAAATTATCAAAAGGTAAAACCTAGTGGCTTGTTTGCTATTCGCAAGTCGTTATGTTCATTCACCCCGAATAGCCTAATGCGAAAAAATCTTCGCAGGGAGTTATCATGACAAATTTTTGTGCAAAGGCATACACACATTATTTTGGAGTTGTATTGTGGATAAACTTAATAGGTACTGCACTTTTTTGTGCATATCTTGGAAAGGGTGATGTTAATATCTTCTCCCCACTTTTCGGCTTTGGGAGCCATGTTTTTATTGGTTTTATTCTCGGTCTTATTTGTGGTTTATTAGAAAATATTTTTATTGGTGGTCTTATCGCGGTGTTTTTACGGATTAACAAAAATCTTGAGACACTTGTAGAATTGAATGGCGGTGAATCCAACGGTGGAGTAAATGATGAATTAAAAAAGTATCGAGAAAAAGAGGGTCAAATTCAAATTCTCACAAAGTCTCCATTAGATCTCGTATAGGTAAGGAAAAGGTACAAATGGGAAAAGAGTTAATTTATGCAAGTGGAAAAGAGCATGGCGACATTGCCTTTTGGTGGATTGTTGAAGTGATTAGTGCGATTGCATGCGTACTAATTTTATATTGGGCAGCCAATAAATTTGGATATGTGAAGACAATAGACCATCCGTATGGTTTTATGGTAAAAATAACTACAACTTCATTGATCAAAAACGATTTCTACAACATTTCAATTGCTATAGGTGTGATTTGCGGTATTCTTTGCCTTATTTGTGGTTATCTTTGCCAATCTCGTATATCGAGAACATACATTTCCATTTGTGAAAAGGGAGTGGAAGGCATAGGCGTTGTACCTAAATTTCCGTTGTCTTTTATGTTTTACGGTGCTATTTCCTCGCTTCAACTATCGGAGTTTCGTTTGAAATATGAAGAGGTATCATCGGTGGATATAATCAACAGAAATGCGTTGATTATACATACGGTAAATGCAGACCATAAAATTTATGCAATAAATGCCAGAGAAGTTAGGAATGCTCTTTTGGAGCAAAAAGAATTGGAAAATGTCAGTACCAAAGAAAATGGGTAATGAAATGAGAAAAATAATTGCAACAACACTTCATTTTGCAATTCCGCAGAGTGATAACTATGAGGTAAAAATGATGAGGTTTATTAAACCCATAATTTGGATAGCACTTTTCGTCGCTATAACATTTGCACAAACAACGGAAAGGAGTAAAGTTAAAAAACTTTACGAAACAAAAGGTGCGAAAGAAGAAATGGAACTTTATGAAAATGCTACTGTAACGGATGAAATGTTAAAAAATTTTGCAAAAAATAAAGCGACAGAGGAATGTAATGCAGAAATATCTAAGCAGAGTGGCGGTGGTTTTGTGATTTCAGCAGAACCAATTCATGTGATAATAAATAGATGTATACAAAAAAAATCTTTAGAAAAGTTAAATAGAAAACCTGAATTACGAAAAGAAGTCCAAAAAGTAATACAAGAAGGACTTGACTCGGGTAGAAAACTATTGTCTTTGCAAGGATGCAGGGAAGTAGCAGAAAAAGATGAAGAATGTACTGACGATTTAATAGTTAAATTCGATAGATTTGGAAATTGCATTTGTGAAACATATTAGAAGGAGAAATTGAAATGAATAATAGATATTTTGTTACAATCGTTGCTTATAGTGTCATCTTATTTCTATATTCTTGTGTACTACCACCGGGATATTCCGTTGATAGCATACAACAATCAACAATGATGGATGATAGAGACGGAAAAGAATACAAAACCGTTGAAGTAAACAATCAAATTTTAATGGCGGAGAATCTAAACTATATTACGACTGAAGGCAATTCTTGGTGCTACGATAACCAATCGTTCAATTGTAGTAAATATGGTCGTTTATACAATATTAAAAGTGCAAAGAACGCTTGTCCCAAAGGTTGGAGTTTGCCGCATCAGATATTGAAGCATCAGATTTATGAGAAATTTGGCGGTTATAGAGATTCTGGTAGTTTTTATGATATAAATGATTTCGGTTTTTGGTGGTTTGCTACAGAGGATTATTCAGGATTTTATGTTCTTTATAAAAAACATGACGGTAGAAATATGCAACCATATAACGAGCTTAGTGTAGAGGATGGTTTTTCCGTTCGTTGTATCAAGGATTAAAGTTATAACCAAGAGGATAAAATAATGGCATTTTGTGAAAATTGCGGAAAGGAAGTTGGAGAAGGGCAAGTTTGCGACTGTGCACTATTAGATTCTGAAGTCGGCTTATGGGCAAAAATGAAAAATAGAATGGGCATCGGAGATCCGGAGCGAAACAATTCAGATAAATATGAGCGGGGAATGAAAATCGTTCCCGATTGCATTAGAGCAAACGAAAAAGAAATTCCGGTTAAGCAATACAATATTGCTATCTTGCGAAATCTTCTCAAATTTGAACGAGCGGAAGGACGAATACAAATAACTAATAAGAGAGTAATTTTTAGAGCGGCGGGAAGTTCTGTTAGAGGCAGAACAACTTTGCAAAATGAATTTGCAATAGATGAAATTGCAGGCATTGAGACAAGGCAAAATTATAAATTCAGTTTTTTATTCCTAATATTTGGTATTATTATTATATTTTTTGCAAATTTAATAATAAGCGGTAGTCCTGAAAGATTGTCAAATATTGGTCTATATACATATCGTATAGATGGTATGATAAATCCGGAACATATACAAAGGTCAAAAATTGAGGCAGTGAATAAATTAAGCTCGGCTAGATCAAAAAGAGTAGATGCAGAAAGACAGAAAGAAAATGCAGAACCAAATATTCAAAATATTCGTAAAAAAATTGCATCTGCTAAAGAATTAGAGTTAAAGGCTATAAAAGACACTCTGGATGGAATCTTAAAAAGCAGAAAAGTAGCGAACGGTACAAACTGGTGGGGAGAAACTCAGTATAGAACTGTAACTTACAGAGATACAACTTCAGAAGGCATAACAGAAGCAAAAGAGAAATTAAACATTGCAGTTATAAATAGAACAACATTAGAAAAAGACTTGCAAAAGGCAGAAAATGAATTGCCCACTTTTGATAAAAAAATTCAAGAGGCAAGAGAAATTGAAAATAAATCGATAAAAAACTATGAAAGCGTTGGAAACTTTTGGAAGGCATTTATAGTTATATTTGGTTTAGCATTAGGCTTTGGAGCTTTAGCACCATTCTTTTTGTTTTACAAAAAGTTTGGATTAAAACTATTTATTCTCAATTTTAGCATTTTTGGATTTATGTTATCATCGATAGCGGGGAACGCAATATTTTATCCGCTCGTTTTGGTATCAGTGCTAATAACTCTTGCTTGTTTGTTTATTTACTGTTTTAGACCTAATTTAGTTATTGAAATAAAGAATAAAAGCGGTTTTTCTGCTGCTATTGATGTTCGCAGAGATACATACACTGCCACATATATTACAGAAAAAGGAATCGGTTTTG
>BNUP01000161.1 GCA_025997455.1 Fibrobacterales bacterium
GGAATGGAAATTTATTACGAAAGTTCCGTTAATCTCGCCACAAAGGGACCTCGCGGAGTGTCGCCGTTTTTTGTGCCGCAGGCAATAGCAAATATGGTTGCGGGAGAAATAGCGATTCGCACAGGATGGATGGGACCAAACTGGAGTCCCGTCTCGGCGTGTGCAACTTCCAATCATTCAATTATCAGCGCGGCAGATCAAATTAAACTCGGTCGGGCAGACATAGTTTTGGCAGGCGGAACAGAAGAGGCAGTTTGCCCCATTGGTCTTGCTGGGTTTGCATCTATGAAGGCACTTTCAACTCGCAACGATGAACCGCAAAAAGCCAGTCGTCCTTTCGATGTTGGTCGCAACGGTTTTGTTCTCTCGGAAGGAGCAGGCGTTTTGGTGCTTGAGTCGCTAAGCCACGCAAAAAAACGCGGAGCAAAAATTTTGGCTCGATTGGCGGGTTATGGAGCCAGCGGAGATGCTTATCACATGAGTGCCCCCCGTGAAGATGGTGAAGGCGTTTCACTCGCAATAGATTTGGCACTGAAAGATGCGGGAATAACAACCGAACAGGTCGGCTATGTCAATACACACGGCACAAGCACACCTCGCGGCGATGTTGCGGAATGTGCGGCGATTTTCAAAGCCTTTGGCGGTAAAATCGACAATGTGAAAATTAACAGCACAAAATCTATGACAGGTCACATGCTCGGTGCGGCATCGGGTATGGAGGCGATTGTTGTGGTGAAGTCGCTTTTGGAGCAAAAACTGCATGGCACTTTGAATTTGGAAAACCAAGACCCTGAAATTAAATTTGACTGTTGTGCCGGCGGGGCAATTTCGCATAATTTTGAATATGCGTTAAACGACTCCTTTGGTTTTGGCGGGCATAACAGCGTGTTAGTTTTGGGAAGAGCGTAAGATAGCCAAAGCCCTCATGCTTGACACGGGGAAGGGGGGAGTTTGTTACACGGGGTGTGGCTCAGTCTGGTAGAGCGTCTGCTTTGGGAGCAGAATGTCGTCGGTTCGAATCCGGCTACCCCGATAAAAAAGTTTAGTATATGAAGGTACTATTATGGCACAAATTAATGTTCAAGTCGATGACAAGGTTAAAGAACAGGCAGAACGCTTGTTCGATACTGTAGGACTTACAATGTCCTCTGCAATTATCTTGTTTTTGCGCCAATCCATTTTACACCGAGAAATTCCCTTTAAGATAACGGCAAAAACCGAAGAATTTGATGAAACTTCAGAAGAAAAACTATTTTATAGTCCTAAGAATGTTGCTTGGGTAAAAGAGTCCATAGAGCAGGGTAAGCAAGGTCATTGGATAACTAAAACAATGGAAGAACTCAAAGCAATAGCCGATGCCTAGTTTTACTGAAAATGGCTGGGAAGATTACCTCTACTGGCAAACTCAAGATAAGAAGACTCTGAAAAGAATCAACTTGCTGATTCAAGATATTGCACGCAACGGAAATATTGGAATCGGAAAACCTGAACCTTTAATTGGCGATTTGATTGGTTATTGGAGTCGACGAATTGATGAAAAAAATAGGCTAATATATCGGTTGCTCGAAAATAATGCGATAGAGATTTACGCTTGCAAAGGACATTATGAGTAGGATATATCGATATCTTATATCCTATAGTAATCTCCGAAGAACTCCCCAAAAATTTTACCTCATAAAACAAGGGGCACAGGGTGGGCACTCCCCCGCTATAAATCGCATGCAAATATGGTTATGTCGTCAAAAAACTCTTTGCCGTTTTGAAATTTCTCAACGCCGTTTGCTAAATTGTCAATAACTTCTTGGCATTTTTTATCCGAAGTATCCTTCAAAATTTTATACACATTCTCGTGTCCGTATTGCTCTTTTTCGTGGTTATTCGCCTCGTTTAAGCCGTCGGTGTAGAGCAACAGGCGGTGGGGTTCTTCTAATTGCATAATGGTATTTTTTAACGAAAGTTCCGGCAGCATTCCAATAAACAATCCCGATGTATTCAGCAATTCTATTTCACCTGTTTTTTTATTAAGAAGAGGAATTGCAATGTGCCCCGCATTTGTGTATTCAAGCGTGCGGGTCATCGGGTTAAATATGGCATAAAAAACCGTAATGAATTTTTCGCTGTCCATTTCCTTAACTATAACTTTGTTTATCTCCCGCAGGCACAATGACGGATTTATGGAATTTAACGGTGAAGTTTTGAGGAGCATCTTAAACATACTCATCATCATTGCGGCGGCAGTTCCGTGCCCCGAAACATCTGCAACCACCATTCCTATATTTCCGTTTTCGAGTTCAAAGCAGTCGTAGTAATCGCCGCCCACTTCCAAATTGCTCTTGTAGAATGTCGCCACATCGGTTAATACTTGCGGGAAACTTGAGGGCAAAAGTTGTTTTTGAATTGAATTTGCCTGCTGAAGGTCCATTTCCAAACGGTGATGAACTTCTTTGAGTTTGTCGTATAATGAACTTAGTATTTCGTTATTTTTTGAGAGTTCTTCGTGAGCGAGAATTGAACTCAACATTAGACCCGCCTGACTCAGCACTGCCGAAATCATAGCGGTATCTTCGCCCGTTATTGCAACTTCCTCTGCCGATTTCGCCCGTCCGGTTAAATCGAGCCACAATAATCCGCGGCATTTGAAAAGCGGACATTTAATGCAGGCTTTGCGATGGTCATCTTCGGTTTGAGCATTTATTGCACAACCGGCTTTTGGTGTAGCCCAGCAGTATGAATTTTCTGTGTTATAGCACACGCATTCGGTTTTGCCGCAGTTCTTAATTTCCCAACAATTATCGGTGATTTGTGACAAAAGAGGAAAGACAATATAACCTTTGCAATCTAACTGCGAAAAACAATCTCCGTCGGGAAGTTCATCTACCAGAATATGTTTGTTGAGAAAAACCGCATCCGCATATTCACCGGATAAAAAACTTAACCCCGCCCGAAAATCTTTTATCGATTCTTCATTAAAGCCTATACTGCTGAGCGGTTTGAAACAGAAATTTTCCTCATCTATGCCGAGTATCATAACTCGACCGTAATTTGCCAAATCGTGAAATCCGAGACACAGACTTTCATAAACCTCGGACAAACTATGCGATTTTTCCACCTTTTTTGTGATTTCGTGTGAAGTAGCGTAGGCGAGAAGTTGCTTTCGCAAGGTCTCATTAAACCCGCTGACGAGTTCTTCTGAGTTGAGCGGTGATTGTGGCATAGAGTATTGGGGGAAGGTAGAAAAGTGGGGTGTAGGGTGTGGGGAACTCGACGGTGCAAGCGGGGAGAAGGGAGAAGGGAGAAGGGAAATGGGAGAAGATTGATGTAGGGGAGACCATTGGTCGCCCGTAAGGTCGTCATTCTGCGCATCGTCGCAGAATCCAAAAATATTGTTCTTTTTGGTGCGCTCGGCACACACCGCGTTCGCCCTAAAATGACCTCTGAATTGCAGGGTGGCGTGTAGGGTGTGGGGAAACTCGGCAGTGCAGGCGGGACACCAAGCCGATAGGCGACTGGGCAGACTAACTTATTTATTTCTTTTCTGCCTATCCAATGCGTGCAATGCCACCTCGCTCGCCTTCGTGTTGGTTGCCACATAAAACGGCAGTGTCATAAAATGGTTAAAACATCAAATTTTCTTTCAAAGAAAAAAATATTGATAAATGTTCCTATTACGCTTTTGTGAATATCTTTGTTTTTTGAAAAGCAGATTGTCTTTCTGCATAA
>BNUP01000162.1 GCA_025997455.1 Fibrobacterales bacterium
TCTTTGATTAACAGGGTTTTATCCACATAGTAGTAGCCGTTTTCGATAACACTGTCGAAAAAACTGTTGCCTATGGGCAGTGGGGTGGGAATGTTTGAGTAAGACGACATTGGCGTAAATGTAGAAATTCAATTTTTTGAAGTTTTAGAAATTGCCAAGCAACATTGGCGATATTTATTCTCGGTTTGTTTATTCAATATTTAGTCGTCACCCCAAGCAGCCCTGAGGGCGAAAAAGTTGGGGGGATGGCGGCAAAATTGTAAAAATTTTGTCACCACGGGGTGGGAAGTACATAATTCGGGCTAACGCCAAGTTCATAAATATCGTCCCGCAAATCTTCCTCCAAAACATTGCGACCGACAACAAGAGCCGAATCTATGCCCGCGATAGCCGCACCCGCTATGTCTGTCCCCAAAGTATCACCTATCATAATAACGCTTTCGGTGCTCGGAATTAAACTCCGCAGTGCAACCTGAAAAATCAGCGGAAACGGCTTTCCGCAAAAGAGCAATTGACAATTAGTGCGTTCTTTTAGAGCGGCGGCAATCGCTCCAGTAACAGGAATTTTTTCCCCATCGGGGTTCGGTGCATAAACATCGGGATTCAGCACCAGAACTCGCGAATTTGGCAGAGACAGCACTTTTGCCGCTTGCTCAATTTCCGCATCACTTGCAACAATCCCGCTCAAAATTACAGTCGGCTCCAACGGCTCGGAAACCGCTTTAATACCCGCCTCTTCAAGGAACTCCATTCCTGCACTGCCGCCCAGATAATACGCCTCTTTTAACCCTACACTTTCGTTTAACACCTTCAACAAACTACCCGATGAAATAATCTCGTGAATATCGAAATCCAAGCCCATTTTTCGCAAATCATCTCGAATTTGCGTTGCCGAACGCCCCGCAGCATTTGTAATCAGGCGAATATTTTTACCTTCACTTCGCAACTTCGCCATTTTCTCCAAAACACCGGGGTAAACTATGTCTTTGCTGTAAAGCGTGCCCCATCCATCAAACAAAAACGAACCGTAATGTTTTAGCAAAACATCAAAATCCACTTTCCAAGGGTCGCCCTTAGGCTTTGCCAACTTTGGTGCGGCAGTTTCCAAATAACTCTTATAAACGGATATTTCAAGAGGGAGCATTGGGGGAAGGTAGAAAAAAGTTGATAGCGTAAAGAGTGGAGATGGTAAATTTAGCATTGCAAAAATAGGGTATGGGGTGTTGGGTGTGGAAAATACGGCATTGCAAATTTTTCTGGGGCGCTCTATCCACACCGCGTTCGCTTGTTAATGGAAAACTCTGCGGTGCAGAGTGGGGTATAGGGTGTGGCGTGTAGGGTGTGGGGAAACTTGGCAGTGCAGGTTTATAGAGTTGAAAGTGAAAAGAGTAAAGTTATTATTCAGCAAATTATTCTACTCTCTACTCTCTACTCTTTACTCTTTTCACTTTTCACTTTCAACTCTTGCACAGCCGAGTTCCCCACACCCTACACGCCACACCCTATAATACCCCACACCCTATACCCCACTTTTCTACTTTCCAACATAGTTTACCATTATGCAACAAGAAGTAACAAAAATTGCAAACGGCGGGGCGGGAATAGTTCGCTTGCCTGACGGTTGTATCTGCTTTGCAGATGGTGCATTACCGGGTGAAATCGTTGAAATTCGGGTTGTAAATCGAAAAAAGGATTGTGCTTGGGCTGTTTTGGATAAAGTTATAGAACCTCACCCTTTGCGGAGAAATCCACCTTGTCCCTATTACGGTAAATGCGGCGGATGCAATGCTCAACACGCAACCTTCCCATTGCAGATTGAAATGCTAAAGCAAATCGCCGAGGACTTGTTTTTGCGGGTTGCAAAAATTAAATTGCCTTTGAATTGGACATTGCATTTCGGAACCGAATGGGGGTATCGCCACAGGGCACAAGTATTTAGAAGCGGCGATGGTTGGGGGTTTCAGGTTCGCAAAACGAACACCGTTGTTCCGATTGAGAAGTGCTTGGTTTTGAGTGAAAATTTGAATTTATCATTGCAAAATTTCGAGAGTGTTTCCGTTGGCGAAAATGTGAAACGCTATCTCTTTGATAACCAAAGTCTTCATTTTTTGGGTCGCCATATAAACGCAGATGAAAGCGTATTTTTTCAGAGCAATATGCCTCTATTGCCGACTCTGATAAACGAAGTTCAAAAAGCGGCAGGGGAAGGCGAACGGCTTTTGGATTTGTTCTGCGGAATAGGCTTGTTTTCTGCTTTTTTGCAAGATAAGTTCAAAAAAATTATCGGTGTGGAACAAAATTCTCTCTGCCGAAAATTTGCAATTAAAAATGTTTCTTGCGATTTTTCTTTTCATTCTGATTCTGCAGAAGTTTGGTGCAGGCAAAACGAAATTTCCTCTGATGACTGTGTTATTATAGACCCTCCGCGCAGCGGTCTTCCTCCCGATTTGTGCGATTTTTTTTGCAGAAATGCAGTTCGCAAATTGATATATGTCTCTTGCGACCCTGCCACCCTCGCTCGCGACACCAGCAAACTGCTCTCCGCAGGCTATGAACTTGCCGATATTCAAGGCTTTGCATTCTATCCTCAAACTTTTCATTTGGAAATGCTTGCGGTATTTTCGCGGGACGGATAAGCGGGGCAAGCATTTGACAAAAAAGGGAACGCGGTGTGGATAGAACACACCAATTTTTTTCTACATTCCTTCCACAAATGCCCTCAATACGATGGATTAGATATGTAACTGTTAATGGCGTGAAATGCACGCTGGAAATTATGGTCGGTATGCAACATATCGCCGACCGTTGCTATGTGCGCATCAACCAAGAGCCGGAATTGTGGTTACTCCGCATTCCGATAACAGAGACGATGTGGTGCACGAGGCTATGCAGATTCTTTTTCGTCTCGAGGAATTATGCGGTATGGATGCGTGGTGTCTATTGAAACATTGGAGCAACCAGTCCACCCCGAAACAGAACCTGAGGTCAAAGGTCTAAATGCTTGCGCCTGCTTGGGCGAGAGAATCGTAAATTTAATTCCCTCTTTAATAAGGGCAACCACCGTATCCATATTGATTGCGGTTTCGGCGAGCCACATACCTTCGGGTTCTCTGTTAAAATGAAATTCAAAATCACGCTTGCCCCACCGAATCTGCGTGTGCTTGTCCTGCTCGGATGCAAGTGGCATAATTATGTGGTTATACACCTGTGCTATTGCGTTTCCGTGCCCGTTCAAGCGTTCCATCGAAAGCATATCGCCTTCGCGAATTCTCGAATACACATCGGGTCGCTGAGTGCGGAACCACCCCATAAGAGTTGCCCCGATATTAAAACTCATATAGCCGTAATTATTCACCAATTTCTCAATGCGACCGTGCGAAGAAAGAATGCGGCTCGCTCCGTTTGGAGAATAGCACTGGTCGGTGATTCTGTCGTTCCAATTGTGGTGCGGTGCAGCACTCTCCTGCCGTTCAACAAGTCCTGTCCAAGGATTCTCACGCGGCGGCTGGTAAAAGTGCCCGTGTATCGTTAAAAAAAGCGGATTTTCCATAATTCTGCTATTCCCAAGTAAAAGTCGTTCCGTCAAGATTCAAAACTTCCGCGCCCTGCAATCGTTGAAAAAGAATCTGCATAGCCTCGTGCACCACATCGTC
>BNUP01000163.1 GCA_025997455.1 Fibrobacterales bacterium
TACCTTCAACTCCATAATGCGGCACGCTGCTCGGAACTGTCCGCAAAAAATAGATACTGCTTTCGCTAAAAAAGCGACCCCGATTTTTCCATTCCAAATCAAAATCCAAATTGAACTTGGCTCCCGTTCCCAATTGGTATGCACGGTCATAGCCGATAAATGTGGAGTCCTGTTCTTTTAAGGCATTCTCGTAATAAAGTTCTGATGTTCCGAGTATAAGCCAAGAGAGGCGATTTTCCAACTCAAAGTTCCAATTGGTGCTTAAATTTTGATGAAATTTTATACCGAGTCCAACGGCACTTGCGTTCATCTCGGCAAAATCTCCATAGAGTATATCGTATTGTGCTTTAAGGGCAAAATCAACCCAATTTACCCCTTCGCTCACAAAGACCCAATTTTTGAGAGTGCCCGCAATATCAACGCCGAACAAGGTTCCTCGTTCGTCTAAAATTTGATGATAGCGGACATCGAATTGCTCAAACGGATTTTTAACTTTTGTGCCCGGCACGCCGTAATTTAAGTTTGCTCCCCAAGCCCTTGCTCTGCCGCTCCAAACATCTTCGAGTGCATTGGATTCCGTTTCTTTATTGTAACTGTATTCATTTACAATATGGTAGCCAAATCCGGTAAATACCGAAAATTCAACAGGCACATAACCCGGATACTGCCCTCTGGGTTCAGCCAAAGCCCAATGCAAACTCGCATCTGGAGATACCAAAAACGCACCGATTTTCCTCGCCCAATTCGGATTCGGATGCGATCTGAGATGTGCTGCCATTCGGTAAAGAACTTCGCCGATTACGGTGCCTCCGTAAGAAGTTGTAAATAAATCGTTGGTTGCCGGTTGCTCCTGCTCCATAAAGAGTTCCCAAGTGAGACTTCCAAAAAGCGAATAAATGTATGAGGTATAAAAGCCGTATCCGTCACTCCGTGCCGCGTTATAGTAATATGAACCTTGATAAGGATGCCCTATAAAATTGATTCCCCAATGATTGTCATCCCAAGTGAAGCCGTCGCGAAAGTTTTTCTTAATGGTTGCAGGACTTATTTTCGCATAATTTTTTTGCAGCACATACCTATCCCACGCCCAAACTAAGCCGTTTTGCACCTGTCCTTCGATTATTGGCACATAAAAAGGCAGAGGTGCACGCACGGTATCTGATTCCTGCGCATTTGAAACTGCGAGCAGACATAAAAACAGAATGATAAAATAACGCATTAGGAATTGGGGAAGGTAGTAAAAGTTGATAGTGTAAAGAGTAGAGTGTAAAGTGGAAATCTATCGGCTTGGTGTCCCGTCTGCACTGCCGAGTTCTCCACACCCCACACGCCACACCCTATACCCCACCCTGCAATGCAAAGTAAAATTAACAAGGGAACGCGGTGTGGATAGAACACACCAATTTTTTTCTATATTCCCCTGCGAATGTTCAAAATATTCAAATATGTAAATTGGTCTGAACTATCGGGTTTAATAGTGGGTGCGGTGATAGCGGTCGCTATGTGCTTGGTGTTGCTCGTTGCAATATCTAAGTTGCAGCAGGAAGGCATTCTGGGGAAAACGGAATATACCTTGTATAGCGACTTACTTTCGGGGCAGGGTTTGCACAAGGGAACTTCGGTGCAGATAAACGGCGTTGATATAGGCTCTGTTGCAGACATTGGACTTGCCACCAACGGCTTGGTTCGTTTGGAACTCTCGCTGAATGCGGAGTATAAGGAGTGGATTTCCGAGAGGTCAGTTGTGTATGCAACGCGTGACCAGAACATAATTTCGGAGCGGGTGGTTAATATTGACATTTCGCAAAAAGGCAACAGGGTTCTTGAAGACGGTGAATTTATTTTGGCGGGCACGGCGCAGGATATTGAAACAGTGCTTAAAACTGCCAACGAACTTATAGATAAAATCGGTCGTTTGGTTATAGTTGCAGATACTCTTTTGAATATGGTTATGGATACAAACGCCACAATCGGTATGCTGCTCGGCTCGCGAGTGCTGTATAACCGCCTCGATTATGCAACGACTCGTCTTAACGATTTGCTCGGCGATGCAGGCGGTCTTATGACCGGGGTAAATGTAATGTTCAACCAAATTAACAACGGAATGCCAAGGGCAATAGCATTTGCAGATACGCTTTCCACAGGTGTTATGGGGCTTATGAACAACCTCGATGATTTGACGGGCAGAGCATCCGGCGTTATAAATTCACTCGATACAACTATGAAAAGTGTAGGGATTATGGTTAATGATTTGAATTCCATAATGGGAACTGCAGGCAACATAATAACCGATGGTTCGCAAACGCTCAACAAGGCAGATGATTTTATGGGCGGAGTTTCCAAGTTTTGGTTTATAAGAAATAAAATTCCGCAGAAAGATTCCGTGCCGTTATTAGGAGACGCGTGGTGAGATTTTTTCATAAAATGGGATGCGTGGTGAGATTTTTCGGCGGACATATAGAGAATGTGCCTGCAATTGCGGTGTTGTTTGCGTTGCTTGCACAGTTTGTGTTTGCCGCATCTGGGGACTATGCGTTTCAAGCAAAAAAATATTTGTCGCAAGGTCGTTACGGTGCCGCTTACGGGCAATATATACTCGCGTTAAAGGAAAGTAAAAAAGAGGCGGATTTGGTTGCCGAAGGCAGAATTTTAACTGCAATGTCTAATTTGGCTACAAGTGCAATGGAATATGAGGAGGCAAAAAAACTTTTGGACAAGGTGAAAGTTGAGGCTTTAGATCAAAACGGAAAAGAGGATTTTTACAGAACTTATATGGAATTTTACAATGCACAGGAAAATTATAATGCCGCAGACGAATATTCTCAAAAAGAAAAATTCAAAGAACCGACCGCCGCATATTTGGGAGAACAGGCTATAGCCGCCGCAGGTAAGGGCAAGGGCGAGATAACAACCAAATTGACAGACGGTAAATCTTTTAATGCTCTGCCGGGAGGAGTGCCTCGTTTTGGACCAAAAAAAGGTGAAGGACTTGCACGCATAGAAAATATTGGGTCGAACAAAATTCCAACGCCTTTCCAACGCATGTAATAAGTTGCGTGCCCAATCCAAGTTGCGGTAATTGCCGCAGTATCATTCCAAAATTCTTCATTTCCGCGAATTATCGGCAGTGCATAAACTTTTGTTCTGTAATTATTGACCAAAGAATCGGGTCGAACGGTATCGCGGATTATGCCGCCAACAGTGTCGGTGTTATCGAATTTCCCGTCTGCTGTATGGTGCGGAGGGTGCTGATAAGCGGTTTGCGTAACAGTTGAACACCCGCATAAAAAACTTAGCACTGCAAATATAAATATTCTAAAATTCATATTTTAAGTATAACCAATTTGTGCCCATAATGCGAGTCATCGGGGAGAATTTTTCGTAAGCGGCAATTTTCCAGTAGGCATCAACGCGATAGCCAATTCTTAAATTCCAAGGCAAATAAACCTCAACGCCGCCAAAATGCTTAGCGACAAAATCCATACCTTCAACTCCATAATGCGGCACGCTGCTCGGAACTGTCCGCAAAAAATAGATACTGCTTTCGCTAAAAAAGCGACCCCGATTTTTCCATTCCAAATCAAAATCCAAATTGAACTTGGCTCCCGT
>BNUP01000164.1 GCA_025997455.1 Fibrobacterales bacterium
GGTTATGCAGAAAGACAATCTGCTTTTCAAAAAACAAAGATATTCACAAAAGCGTAATAGGAACATTTATCAATATTTTTTTCTTTGAAAGAAAATTTGATGTTTTAACCATTTTATGACACTGCCGATTTTTGAGCAACTATTGAATTAAATGAAAATTTTATTTCACCGAATACATTTTGCGGATTGGCAAATCGAAGTCCGTAAATATCCGCTAAATTTGGGAATGAGTTGGGTAATGTATTAGACGGCAGGTCTATCACATATAAATCATTTTCTATGCCGGAGCCTTTGATGTTAGTCGCCCACGCTTTCCACTCCTCTACTCCATTTTGAGCGAGACGAATTTCCAATTTGGAGTTTTTGGCGAGGTTTCCGCGAAGTAAAATTTGATTTGCGTTTGAAATGTTTAAAATGTTGCTGTTATCCCAGCCGCTCAATTTTAGCATAATTACTGCACTTGAATAATTCAATATACCGAAATTATCCGCAGAGTTTAGCGTTCCGTTCAGTCCGGTTGTTTTGGAAAAATTGAATTTTGCCGTACTGTTTCCTTTTGGATCGCCTTCACCGTCTGCCCAAGACCACGCTCCAACTGCATTTTTTATTAAATCGGAACTATCCGTTGCAGGAGTTAAATTAGGTTTATTTCGTCCTGAAAAAAAGACAATTGTATAAGAGTGAGGTAAAATTTCAACATCGCCAAAAGTCCAAAAAACCGCTCCGTTCAAAGTGCTGCCAGTTGTGCTTGAAATGTTATCGCTTAAAGTGAAACCTTTTAAGTTGAACAATGTGTCTGCAGGATTGAAAAATTCAACCCAAGCGGGGTTATTGCCAAATTCGTCTTTGAGGTCTGCATTCGCCAAGTAAATTTCGCTGATATATACAGGCGGATTTCCTTTGAAAAGCGGATTTTCCTCTTCTTGTACATCGTTTGCCTTCCCGCCGTCTGAACAAGCAGAGAGGATTATTATTGCCACAATACAGTAATAGACTTTTTTCATATCAAAAATCACTTTGCAAATCCTATAATCGCCTTCACCAAATTATCCGCCAACTCGTTTTGCCCTTTTTCCGTTCCCATAAATTCGCCGTCTTTTGGACTGGTGATAAAACCCAGTTCCGCCAAAACTGCGGGCATATAAGCACCAACCAACACCATAAAACCCGCCTGACCCGCACCAGATTGCAACTTTTTAACAGAACCGCCGTCAAAGTTCTCTATTAAATGCCCTGCCAACCGTTCGCTCTCTCTCGCATAAAGATTCAATTGATTTTCCAAAACAATCCACTCCACCGCCGAAATTTCAGACTTGCCTTTTTTTCCCGATTCAAGTGCAATCGCCTGATTCTCGCGCCGAGCAACCGCCTTATCATCGCTTGAATTTCCCTCACGCAAAATGTAAAACTTAAAACCGTCTGTAGTTTTCTGTTTTTCCTTGCCCTCAATCGCGTTGCAATGCAAACTTATAAATAGGTCGCCGCCCCACTCGCTCGCCATTTTAGGTCTCCGTGCAAGTTCAATAAACTCATCGCTGCTGCGGGTCATTTTCACAGTAAAACCTTTATCTTCCAACTTCTTTTTCAACTTCAAACCCACTGCCAAAACCACCGCTTTTTCCTGCAAACTTTTATACCCTATCGCACCGGGGTCTTTTCCGCCGTGTCCGGGGTCTATCACAATTGTTTTTATTTTTTTTGAACTCGAATTTTTCACCTCGCTTGCAGGTGTTGTTTTAGCCGCCTGTTCAGCCGCTTTTATCGGCTTTTTCCTAAGCACAATTTGCAGCGTTTTTCCATTATCTTTTTTCACCAACTCCGCACCTTCGCAGTTGTCTTTAAGCGTAACGGTGAGTTGCGCACTCTGTGCATCCTGAATCGGAACAACCCTGTTTATCATCGACGACTGCTTTTGTATATCAGCAAACATCGCCGAATCTATAACTACGCCGTTCATCCGCAGAATATAATTCGGGTGCATATAAAACGATTCCGCTTTTATTGGTTTGGCAAGGTTAATCTCTATAAGTTCGCCGTTTCCTTTGCTTTCAAAACGCACGCTCCAAAGGTCTTTGAGCGGACGGGAGATAATTTTTACCGTATTTCCCGCTTTTCCCGTGGTGTCGAGTTCAAACGATTTTCCAAAAACCTGTGAAATAACCGAAAGCGAACTCGGCAGAGGCAGCCAAAAAGATATTTTTTCGGCGATTTTATTTTTCACCTCGCTTTGCAAAAGAAATGTAGCCGTATCACCGATTGCAAATTTATTATTTATTGTCCAAGCGGTTTTCCCAAATTTCAGGACTTCCCCACCCGCCTCCAACTTAAACTCCGAATTTAATTTTTTACCCAAATCTACGCCGTCTGCAAACAAAACTCCGTTGTAACTTTCAACTCGAACTTGCAATGTGTCTTGTGCAGCCGCAAAGCCCGCAACAAAATTCAGCAATAGAAAAAACAAAAACGACAACCGAGACATTGGGGAGAAGGTAGAAAAAGTTGAAAGAGTAAAGTGAAAAGTGTAAAGTTGGGAGTAGAGTTTGTAGGGGCGGGTTTTAATAAGTATATCTGCCCTATTAAAAAGAAACCTGAGATAATCTGTATATACAATGGCAGAAAACCCGCCCGTTGTGTTCGGTTGCGTAGGGGCGTGGTTTTTAACCAGCCCTTTTAGAATTGCAATTGGAAATGATGGAATTTTTTTTGACAGCAATAAATAAAATAATCAAACAATAGCCTCTTATTCTACGCTGTCCAGTCGCTTTGCTTGGTGTGGTGTGTTCTATCCACACCGCGTTCCCTTGTTAATGGAAAACTCGGCAGTGCAAGTTAATTTTCTACATTACCCTCCATGCCTCTAAAACTCCCGCTCGGTATCCAAACATTCTCCACCATCCGCGAGGACGGTTACCATTATGTGGATAAAACCACCCGCATTCACGAGTTGGTGTCGGGTTCGGGTTATGTATTTTTTCTCTCCCGCCCTCGCCGCTTTGGCAAATCGCTCTTGTGCTCCACGCTCGGAGCGTTGTTTGAAGGGAGGTGCGAGTTGTTCAAAGGTCTTGCCATAGATTCGAGCACTTGGGAATGGAAAAAATATCCGGTGATTCGTATAGACTTAAACACCGGCAGTGCACTCGCCGGAGCAAAGGACTTATGCAGTTTACTGAATAACACATTAAATATTGAAGCAAAAAAATTAGGGGTTGAATTGCATGGCGAACGCCTGCCCGATCAGTTTAGCAATTTAATTTCAGATGCACACCTGCAGTTCGGCGAAAAAGTTGCTGTCATCATAGACGAATATGACAAACCCTTGTTAGATACTCTTGATAAAAAAACACTTCACGAAGACATTCGTTCCACGCTTAAAAGTTTTTATGGAGTACTCAAATCCTCGGATGAACATATAAAGTTTGCCTTTTTAACAGGGGTCACTAAATTCTCCAAGGTGAGCATATTTTCCGACCTAAATAATTTAACAGATATTTCCTTAGACCCTCGCTACGCCGATATTTGCGGAATAACGCAAGAGGAATTGGAAAGGGAATTTAAGG
>BNUP01000165.1 GCA_025997455.1 Fibrobacterales bacterium
AACAATGACCTTATATTTTGTGTCTTGTATAGTTTCCCAAATATTTTTGTTATCTTTATAAATATCAATATATGCGGGCGATCAAAACTTTTCTCTATTGATTAACATTGAATGGTCATCTCTATTTTCAGGTAGCCATCTACCCCAGAAGTTCTGATTTTTGAGATAATTGATTATTTTTTGTTTGTCCGATTTTTTTACCAATAATCCTTGTATAATATACCAAATGGATTTTCTTCTGCCTTCATATCTATCTTTCCCAATTTTCTTTGGTGCGTTCCAAGTTACATAATGTTGCAAACGCAACCATTCGTTTTCTTCTGTATCTTGTTTCTGAATTATATTTTCAGGCGGAATTAAATCTTCTATTGTCTGTACCCATTCTGCATCAGGATAGTTCCAATGTGAATATTCGTCATCGTCCCACCAGTCTTTGTTTGTTTTAATAATAATATTATCGTCTTCTTTCTCTTCTTTAGTTTTTGTAGTGTATGCAGGGTCTATATTGCGAACCGATAATTGCCAAGCACCTTGATATGTTGCGTATTTTGCAGGATAACCCCAATCGTCTTTTATTTTATAATTATCTGCAACTATAGCCAATATCTCATATAGAGCAATCCATTGATATTTTTTGCCTATGCGCTCTACTTTATTTTGGATTCTATTGTTAAATTGTGCTACCATAGAATCGTATTCACTGTGTAATTTTGTATTATAACCATACCTTTCAAATATCCATTCCACTGCAAGATTGCTTAATAAATCAACATTTAATTTGTTAGGTAAATTAAAATGAGCAAGGTTACTTTGAAAAGTGTATCGTCCAAAATCACCATAACCACAAGTGCCGCGTCCATATTCAGTAACCATAGAATGTAATATGGCTGTAATACCCCATTCATCTTTTCCCCAATGTCCATTATCATCTTTTGGCTTATATTTTTTATCAAGTTCGTCATTTGAAAGAGGTGTATAGTCACATTGTGAATGATAAGGCGGACGAATCAAATCTACATCAATATATAACTCTATATTTTTATAAATGGCATATTCAACAGCATTGCGAGCATAATCTCTCACTAAAATATGAGCAGGTGGATTACCATTTTTGAAAATTGCATCATAAATATACAGAGCAATTTTTTTTATTGATTCTTCTTTCTCTGTTCGTAAAATGCAGCCATAAGCAACAGCATACAACCGTTCTAAAATGTATAAATCATCAACCTTTTCAAATGCTTTCAATGTCAAAATCAAAACATTTGGTTGTTGCTCCAATAAATTAATTAATGCTTTTGTTGTTTTATCGCGAAGTGCTATATCTGTACTTGATAGCACCCAAGCCAAAGTTTGTGCAACTAATCGTGCAGTTTCGGAATCTATATTGTCTGATATATTTGCTAACCAAGCCCAATCAAGTAATCTCTGTAATGGAAATGCAATATTTTGGTCATCATATTCGCTATACCATCGAATGTAATTCTGCCAAAAACCATCTCTTTCAGGCATGGTGTGGGACATTAATATTTTGTGTAATCTATCACTATTGAAAGGGTGCTTAGATATGGCTGTAAGTTCAATCAAAGTAGATAGCCATTTGTAGTATTCTATATGTCTGCCATTTTGTTCAAGCCACTTTGTTATGTTGTCGTTATCTATGCTGCCTACATCTCTCAACTTTAAACTATTTAATAACATTCTATTTATCCATTCGTATGTATAATATTCAAAATGTTTTTTAATTTTTCCATTATCATCTTTTTTGAAGAAAAAATCTATAAAATCAAATATTTCAGCACCAAATCGTTCTGGTAAAAGAATGGCGAAAGCCTCTTTTATCCCATTAAACAGATAGTCGTCTATAATCCTTTTGAATTTATCATCATTTGAAAATGCACTAAATAATTCATTTTTGGTTGAATATGGTTTTAATAATTTTTCCGCCATAAAAAAATCGCCGAGTTTCTGATATGAAAAAAGAATAAGGTCTTTCGGCGTTTCACTATATTCATATCTCATTTTTATAAACACACATTCTTCTATTAAGTCTGATAATAAGTATGGAAATTGCGAAAACTCTTTATCAAATAAAGAAACTGCATCTTTACATTCTAATTGTCCATATTCGGTATTAAAAAGTGCATCTGCAAATTCTTCAATGGCACACGATACAATTCTCCTGTTTTTGTATTCAGGTCTTTTTTCTGCAAACCTGCGATTTAGAGTCTCTTTGTATAAATTGTAAGTTTTATTTATCCCGTTAAAACCTTTTGGAAAACTTTTGTCTGGCAGATTTTTTACTGCTTCACATACCAAATGCAGAAACAAAGGATTGGAATATTCGGGATTAAGTATTGGGAAATTGGGCAATTTCAAACCGTGATATTCACAAAATAATTTTAATGCTTCGTATTCATTGCCTTTAAAACCTGTATGTGTAACAGTAGTTATTTTGCTGTTTGATTTGAAATTATCAGGTATTATGTCATTAAAATATGTGCTTCGTATTGTTAATACTAACCCTATTGCCGGATATTTGGCAACCTCGCTGATAAATCCTGCAATTTGATTTTTCCATAGGTCAGCACCTGCCCCTTCGTTGATAGCATCTATTAAAATTAAAACTCTTGAATTTATTTGCTGTCCAATGTTGTTTAGATTTGTCAGAAAACCACCAAAAGTGCTGGATAAATCTAATTTATTGAGTATATTTTTTTCTATTGTATCTGTTTTGTTGAAAGTTGTGCCTAATAACAGGATAGTTGGTAATGATTGTTGGTTTCTTTGTGTGGCAATATCTCCTAATAAATGAGATTTGCCACAACCAGCCTCGCCTTGTATAATTAAAATCGGACTATTTGCTAAATTGATTTTTAGGTTTTCGATTTCTTTCAAAAAATCATCGTTGGCATTTTCTATTTCTCTCAATCTACCTAATTCATTATCAACTTTGTTTGGCGCATTTTTCCAATATTTTTGTGTATATAATTCTTCTCTTTTATTTGCAACTTTTTTATCGAATTGCTGTAGTTTTTCTAAAAACGCTGTCAATAAAATTGATGTATCTAAAGAATAGTTATCATCCTTTATCCATTCGATTAACTCGTTTCTCAAAGATTCTAATTCTTTTTCAAGTTCTGACAGGTACTCATTGTCTTTTAATTTTCGATAACTTTTCTCCGTCAACCATTTGTCAACAATATGTATAAATCTCTTGTAGAACATTTCATTATGTGCAAGATTATCAAATAATTGTGCTATGGGTAATTCAAAATTTAAATTTTCATTAAATCGTGGTCCAAGATTTGCCATTTCTTTCTCTACTTGATTATTAAAGAAATCAGGGTCGAATCCATTATTACCAAAGAAAATATCTAATATCCACTTGTTTTGTGGTTTATAGTGCTTCCTAAAATTTGGACAGGTATTTAAGTGTAAATTATGCAAAATCAAAGGAGTCCAAAATGGGCAATAACAGCAGAAAAAAGCACACGGCAGAGTTCAAAGGCAAGGTAGCATTAGC
>BNUP01000166.1 GCA_025997455.1 Fibrobacterales bacterium
GCCGAGAATTTGAATCACTTTCAAAAAACCATTTTAGCGATTTTTTATCATTTTCGTTCATCGCTGTTTCAACATCACCGAACAGATAACCGTTTCCTGCACGAACCCTCGCACCCAATCTTTTTTCGCTTATGAGTGAGTCTCTAAGATTTAACGCCGCCAAATCGAACAACAAAAATTTTGTGCGATAACTTCCTGCAACCGCTCTCGTTTCCTTAACCGCTTCACTTCCGTAAGAATCGAATTCAACTCGAATTTCATCTTTCGGGTTTGGAATTATCGTTCCCAAAAAATCGAGCACGCCGCCCGCATCATTTAGTTCATAGTCCTCGCCCGCAACCAATAAAACTCCGTTCAAATAAACCCGTTCGGAATGCGGAACAATCACGCCGAAAGCATTATTTCCTTCGTTTTGTGATGCATCTCCAAACAGCAAATATCCTTTTTGTTGGCTTGGATTGCCGTTAAAAGAAATGGTTTGATGCGTTGTTTTGTCTGTGCCATAAGCGGCAAAAACTTCTCCGTTATCGTTTCTCAATATACCCCTTGTGCCGAGTGCGGAGCGATGAAAATTCCACAAATTTACATTGTTTACATCTACGGTTATATCTCCCAATTCTCCCTTTATATTTTCATTTTCAATTCCGATATACACCGCATCGACTTCCCTCAAACTTGCGGTTATCTCACTGCCTGCGGGTCGCCCGACATCTACAAGATATGCATTCACAAAAACATCTTCGCTTGCGTTTCCTTGAATTGACAATCGTAATTCCTGCTGAATATCCGCACCTCCGTTTCCCACGCTCGTTTGCAAACTTTTACTGCCCGTAGTTTGAAGAGAATTTTTAACAGTGTCTGCTTTTGATATATTGGGTAATTTAACGGAATCACTCGAAATCGATCCGTCCCAAATCGGCAATTCTTCGGGATTTATTCCTTGTGCGTGCGTTAGCGGCACAAGCCATACCATTTGTAAAACAATAAAAAACAGAACGAAAATTTTCACATTATTTGGGGAATGTAGAAACTTTGCAATGCAGGGGTATGGGGTGTAGGGTATGGGGTGTAGGGTGTGGGGTGTGGAGAACTCGGCAGTGCAAATATAGGAGAAGGGAGAAGAACGGGCGTGCCTCCGCAAGCCGTTAAGTTCCAACAAAACCCAACGAGTTCCTCTTCAAGTTTTTCACTCCTGCCCTAAAAAGCGGGGTGTTTTTTATTATGCTCTTTTTCCATTCTCCGTTTTTCACAATTTCGGGTGAGAAAAAAGGTTCGCTTTCTTTTAGATGCCGCAAGTTATACGGGCAAACTCTTTGACAAATATCGCACCCGAAAACGCAACCATTTATTAATTTTTTTTGTTCTTCGGTAAAATCTCCGCGATGTTCTATTGTGAGATAAGAGGTGCATTTTCTGCTGTCTAAAAAACCATCTTCCGTTAAAGCACCATTCGGACAACTATCAATGCATTTGCGGCAATTAGTGCATTTGGCATATTTTTTAGATATTTCCTTAGGTTCGCCTACGCAGGGCGTATTTAGCAAGACCCCACCGATAAAAAAAGCACTGCCGAATTTCGGGTTTATCAACATCGTATTTCGCCCGATAAAACCGAGACCCGCCATAACCGCAAGTTCCCTTTCCGCAATAGGCAGAGAATCGCAAAATGCCCGCCCGCCCGCTTGTTGTGCCCACTCGCGTAAAATTTTACCTACCGTTAAATGATAATCCAAACCTTGAGCATAAGCGGCAATCGGTTCATTTTTGGAACTTAAGCGGTGCGGATATTTCCACAGTGCAACCCACGCAATAGAAAAATCCTCGGCGTTAAATCGTTTTTTTATCCACTCCATTTCTGCGTGAAATCCCCTTTTTATCCACTCGTAAAATCGGTTTGTGTTCGGCAAAACGGCAGGCAATTCAACCGCACCGAAATCCAAGCATTCCGTGCAATTTTCACCTTGATAATTGAGAAAATCAAGAGGAGTAGAAAAACGATTCGTCATTCTAAGTGGTTAATTAAGTGGCTAATTTATCAGCCAAAAGCAAGGCATCCAGTAAAGAAGTCGGGTCGGCTTTACCCTGCCACGCAATATCAAAACCAACTCCGTGATCTACGCTTGTTCGCAAAATAGGCAGACCGAGCGTTGTATTTACCCCTCCGACTTTGCGATTTTTGCCGAGATTAAAAGCGAGAGTTTTTGTGACAATGTGTCCTTGGTCGTGATACATCGCAATAACGCCGTCATACACCCCGCTGCCGAGTTGCGGAAAAACAACATCAGCCGGCAAGGGACCTGTTGCATTTATTTTTTGCGAGCGAAGTTTTTTTACGGCGGGAATTATCGCATTTTTTTCCTCTGTTCCAAAAAGTCCGTTTTCACCCGCGTGCGGATTTATGCCCGCTACACCGATTTTCGGAGCCTTCAAACCCAATTTTTTCAAAAAATTATTCAACAACTTTCCCACCTTCACAATTCTTTCCGTTGTAGCCTTATCTATCGCGTTTTTTAATGAGCAATGCGTGCTCACATGCGCCACAACCCAATTACCGTGCACAAGGGCAAGCACCGGTTCGGGGTCGCCGCACATTTCACCGATAAATTCTGTATGCCCCTGAAAATGCGGAATGGTCTTTTCTACCGCCTCCTTGCAAATCGGTGCAGTTACCACAGCGGCAGCCTGCCCCGACAAAACGCACTCCGCCGCCAACTTCACCCAAGCGATACTCGCCGCACCCGCATTTTTTGAAACGCGCCCGGGTTGAATTTTTCCTTTGAACTCTGCACTCTCCGCCAAAATAGGAACGGGATTTGAAGTTTTTTTGAATTTAGAATTGTGTTCGGCGAGCATTTTTCGGCATTCTTCGAGCACAGCAACATCGCCCACAAGCACAACAGGATGTTTTGTTTTTGGCAAAGCGACCATCAGTTTGAGGCATATTTCGGGACCTATTCCGTTAGGGTCGCCGATTGTTATGAGAATTGGTTTGAGTGATGAAGGCATTGGGGGGAAGGTAGAAAAGAGTTGAAAGTTGAAAGGCATTGCAAGCGGCGGGTAGGGGCGGCATTTATGCCGCCCAAAAAGTCGTGTATGGAAAAGGGAATTGTAGGGGCGAATAGTATTCGCCCGTTTGTAGGATTGTCATTCTGCGCTCGGTCGCAGAATCCATAGATTGGAGAGTTGAAGAGAGAAGGGAGAGGGGAGAGTAAAATTTTATAGAATTCTTCAGAGATTACTATAGTAGGCTCTGAAGAACTCGTTAAGAGGTCGTCAGAGCCTACTAAGCGACATTGGCGAACCGTGTTTTTATGCAAATTTAAGTGGTTCGCCGTCGTCTCCGAAGAACTCCTTATTTTATGAGATAAAGTTTGAGGGAGTTCTTCAGAGATTACTATAGTAGGCTCTGAAGAACTCGTTAAGAGGTCGTCAGAGCCTACTAAGCGACATTGGCGAACCGTGTTTTTATGCAAATTTAAGTGGTTCGCCGTCGTCTCCGAAGAACTC
>BNUP01000167.1 GCA_025997455.1 Fibrobacterales bacterium
AATGGATTCAATGGAACTCGAACGCGAGCGCGGAATAACCATTCAAAGTGCGGCATCGTGGGGGTGAATGTTTGCAGCAAGAAAGGAGATTATACTGCCGCGATTTTTGGGATTGCCGATTATTTGCACTTCGGGAATTTTTTTGAGTTCGTCGAGAGTGTATGCGGTAATTTGCTCCTCGTGCTTTGTTATGTTTTCCATACCAATTTCGTTTATAAAGTCAATTGCCGCACCCAGACCTATAACTTCCGCTATGGGAGGCGTTCCTGCCTCAAAACGGGCGGGCGGTGCGGCGAATGTAGTCTCTTCAAAGGTCACTTTGTCTATCATTTCGCCTCCGCCTTGATACGGCGGCATTTTTTCCAAGAGTTCTCGCTTGCCGTAGAGAACGCCTATTCCCGTAGGTGCGTAGAGTTTGTGCCCCGAAAAGGCGAGGAAGTCGTAATTTGCAACTGAAATGTGCGAGTGAGGAACTCCTTGTGCTCCGTCTATAAGTATTTGGGCTTGGGGGGCAAGGTTTCTTATTATGGGAATTATTTCGTTTAGCGGGTTTATTGTGCCGATTGCGTTAGAGGTGTGTGTGAGCGAAACAATTTTTGTTTTAGAGTTAAAAATATCTGGATTGCCGCACTCCGCTCGCAATGACGGGGAATGGTTGTCTGCAAAGACAAGATTTCCATCATTATCGCAGTCCAATACTTTTATATGTATATTTATGTTGAAACGGCGGAGCGTGTTTTGGACGAGTTGCCAAGGAACTATGTTTGCGTGGTGTTCTAAAGCAGAAAGAACTATTTCATCGCCGTTTTTGAAGTTTGCAAATCCGTAACTGTTTGCGACTAAATTTATGCTTTCAGTTGTGCCTTTGGTGAATATAATTTCATCGGGATTTGCACCTATAAATGCAGCAACTTTAGCACGGGCTTGTTCGTATAAGGCGGTAGTTTTTGCCGAGAGTGAATATGCACCCCGTTTCACCGAACTGTAATGATTTTTGTAGAAGTCGTTCATTGCCTCTATTACCGGAAGGGGCTTTTGCGCGGTCGCGGCAGAGTCGAGAAAGGCTAAGGAATGACCCGCCTGCGATAAGACGGGGAATTGAGAGCGGGGGTTAAGCATCTTCCAAATGCATTGCTTCAGGAAAATATCCTAAACAAAGTGTCTCAAAAATTAATATTAAACCTTCAGATGTCCAATTCCTATTTTGCACTAAATATAGGCAATCATTAAACCATTTGCAAAAATTTTCATCGGAAATAAAACTTTTTAGCATCGTCTCTGAAAATTGATCACATAAAAAAATACCATTCCAAATCGCCAATATTTCGTTTAATTTTCTCTCACCATCTCTTGCAAAACCCTCTCTAACGGTTATCGGTTTATTTTTTAGTATAGCACCTGCCATTAAACCGGCAATTCTTGGAACTTGGATTTTTTTATCACCTTCCGCATATCGTATTTTTAAAATGGAACAATCCGAGTCATATTGTTCTACGGCATTAGCAAGCGAAACAGGATCTAAAAAATATTGAACTCCATCAGTATTAGATATTGATACGGGAACAATGCCTACATTCTTCAAATAAATCCAACAATCTCTTATGCGATTTTTGCATCTTTCCTTTGGAGTTTCACTACTCTCACTCATCCCATCCGCCTTCTTTCAATGCTTTTTTCGTTGCATCAGCCAAAGCGGGACCAATTCTCTCTATCGCTCTACGATAGCCTTCTATGGTGGCTTTTTTTGAGGCATTTGGATTCCCTCGCTTTCTTCGTGCTTCTGCCTTAGCAAGAGCAATTCTATATGCCTCTTCAAACTCTTCGCTTTCGCAATCGAGAATTGGATTTTTATCTGTGCTCATAAAACCCCTTTGTTTTATCCTACAAACTCTGTAAGGGCGAATTGCAATTCGCCCTTACAATCACACAACGGGCGACTGGTCGCCCCTACGAAGGCACCCGTAAGAGGTGCCCCTACAAATCACCTTCCCGCCGACCTGTTGGAGCAGGCAAAGGAATATCGCGCCAAAATGATAGACTCTCTCTCAAACTTTAACGACCAAATTATGGAACTCGCGTTAGAAGAAAAAGAAGTCTCCGCAGAATTGCTCAAAAGCACAATTCGCAAAGCGACCATAAGTTTAGACATCACGCCCGTATTTATCGGCTCGGCATATAAGAATGTCGGCATTCAGCGCTTGCTCGACGGCGTTACCGACTATTTACCAAACCCTACGGAAGTAGAAAACATTGCACTGAACTTAGATAAAGGCGAAGAAAAAACCGTTTTGGAAAGCGTAGATGACAAACCCTTGGTGTGTTATGCGTTCAAACTCACCGACGACCGCTATGGGCAATTAACCTACATTCGTATCTATCAGGGTGCAATTAAAAAAGGTCTCAAAATTACCAATATGAGCACGGGCAAATCCGTAAATGTCGGGCGATTGGTGCGTATGCACTCAGACCAAATGGAAGACATAACCGAGGCGGGCGCGGGCGATATTGTGGCGTTGTTCGGCATAGATTGCGCAACGGGAACAACATTTACCGACGGTGCATTGAGAATGAATATGACCTCTATGCATGTGCCAAATCCCGTTATTGAACTCGTTATTGAGGCAAAAAACCGCGACGATTTAACAAATTTATCAAAGGCGCTCAACCGCTTTACCAAAGAAGACCCCACCTTCCAAGTTTATGTGGATAAGGAATCTGGGCAAACCGTTATTAAGGGTATGGGTGAATTGCACTTAGATGTGTATGTTGAGAGAATGAAACGCGAATACAAGGTAGAAGTGCAAACCGGTGCTCCGCAAGTTGCTTACCGCGAAACCATCACAAAGCCTGCCGCATTCGATTACACTCACAAAAAGCAGACGGGCGGTTCGGGTCAATATGCTAAAATTTTGGGCGAGATGCGTCCTATGGCAGTTGAAGGCGATATGGAAAAGGTGTATAATTTTGTTTCGTCCGTTGTTGGCGGGCGCATACCTAAGGAATACATACCGAGTTGCGATAAGGGTTTCCAGAGTTGTATGGAGGCGGGTTCGTTAATAGGGTTCCCCGTTGTCGGTATTGAAATGGAAGTGAAAGACGGTGCATTCCATCCTGTAGATTCTTCTGATATGGCATTCCAAATTTGTGCGAGAATGGCATTCCGCGAGGCTTTCCAAAAGGCGGGAGCACAGGTTCTTGAACCTATAATGAAGGTAGAAGTGCAAAGCCCAACAGAGTTCCAAGGTTCGGTTGTGGGTAATTTATCACAACGACGCGGAACTATTCAAGCCACAAGTGAGCAACAGGGCTACACCACAATAGTTGCGGAAGTTCCCCTTAGCGAAATGTTCGGCTATGCAACCGACTTGCGTTCAATGTCGCAGGGCAAAGCGGAATTTACAATGGAATTTGCAAAATATTCCCCTGTTCCCAAAGGCATTCAGGAAGAATTGAT
>BNUP01000168.1 GCA_025997455.1 Fibrobacterales bacterium
AGTCGAAAAGCGTAACGAATATTTCTCTTTATATTCAGAAAAACTTTTTTCAAAATTTTACCAAGAGGTAAAACATAGCGACTTGCTTGCTATTTGCAAGTTGTTAGATACAATTCACCTGAATAGCACAATGCGAAAAAATATTCGCAAGGAGTTCTTATGCTGAATTTTACAGCAAGGTCGTTCAAAACTTTTACTGAAGTGATATTGTGGATTAACCTTATCGCCTCTATCATTGTTGGAGCGTATATAGGAGGAGTAAATCATTCCCTTCCCGGTTTAGTTCTCGGTTTAATTGCCGGTTTAATTGTTGGTTTATTAGAAAACATTTTAATTGGCGGTTTTATCGCAGTGTTTTTACGGATAGATGAGAATCTTAAAACGCTAGTTGAATTAAACGGAGGAGAATCTAGCAAAACTGACGAGGGATCTAAATACTATTATAATGAACGCATTAAATAAAATGTGGATAAAGAAGTAAATTCCATATTTGTTTCGCCAACTGACAGTTATATTATACGCGAATAATTATTTCAGAGTGGAGATAAGAAAATGAGTAAAATGATCAACACCAGCCTTTTTGTTGCTGTCAAAAACAATAAATTACGATTAGTGGAAAAATTATTGTCGCAAGGTGCGGATATTGAAGCGAGAGATGTAAATGGAAAGACTCCTTTGTATTGTGCTATGGAGTATGGGCATTTGGAGTGTGTAAGGTTACTTATAGAGAAAGGGGCAAACATTGATGCGAAAGATGATAATGGATTAGCCCCATTGCGTATTGCAGAGATTAAAGATAGTTCGGAAATAGTAAATTTTTTGAAAGAAAAAATATCTGATACTGATATACGAATTGATCCCAATATTCCTCTTGTCAAGGAAAATCTACAAATAGCACGGGAAATGCGTGGCATGATGCCGAATTCTATAAAAAAGGATTCCGTTATAGCCGAAGTCTCCGAATCAAACAATATAAAAATGACGCAAGTATCATCGTATGTTCAACATCCTTTGCAACAAGCAATTGCACAATGTAGTATATGTGGTAAGGGTATTAGTAAAGATTACGATATACTAGGTTCACAATGTATTGAATGCTTGAGAAAAATGGCGGATACCAACAACCTTAATACTATGGGAGCGAAAACGCGATTTGAAATAGAGATTGCTCTGATAGGTATATTTTCTGGTATTGGTCTTATTATCGGTTTGGCAGATAGTTCTGAAATGTTTTCGGGAGAAAGATTTTTTGCTGTATGGTGTGCTATGGGGGTTGGAGCGGCTATCGGTTGGCTTCCCTCTGTCATTGGTTATTTCTATAAAACTGAACGGAATGAAGGAAAGTCCTTTGGTGATGCTATTTGGGGAGCATTGGGAAATTGTTTGTGGACAGCCATTTTCGGATGGATTGCCGGGCCTAGTTTTACCGTCTATACTATCCTGAGAAGAATTTCTTGGAGAAAAAAATGCGAAGAAATTGCCAACGGCGAAGAAATTGCAATTAAGGTAATAGAGGATTATGTTAGATATCAAACTGCTGGGGAGCAAGTTAGTATATCTGATTTGAAAAGATACGCACAATCAATTGTTAATAATTATGAATATGCTGAAGGCGGAGTTTCTATAAAAGGTTTAGGCAAAATGCAAGTAACTATTCAATCACAAGATAATAAATTGAAAGAGAAAAAAGAAGGGTTTAATAAAATAGCAAAGGTTGTGATTTCTTTAGGAATAGTAGCATTATTAGTTTTGGCGGTAATTGTCATAGTTAACAATAACAACAAGACGAAAGTGGCAGATGCTGTTGCTGCACAAGAAATGTCATATAGGCAACCAAAACAGAATGCCATTAAATTAAACCCCATAAACATAACAAAAACGGAAATGTTTTACCTGCCTATAATGAGTAGCAATGGATTTTATAAATTCATTACGCTCGAAGGCAAAAATATAACGGATGCAAAATATCTTAGAGCATACATATTTCAAGAAGGTCGGGCATTAGTTCAAAATAAGGACAGCCTTTGGGGTTATATAGACACTAAGGGAAATACCATAGCGAGCGGCTATAAACAGGCAC
This sequence comes from Fibrobacterales bacterium, assembly GCA_025997455.1. Classification (GTDB taxonomy): domain Bacteria; phylum Fibrobacterota; class Fibrobacteria; order Fibrobacterales; family Fibrobacteraceae; genus BNUP01. Next base: position 2,081 of record BNUP01000168.1, read on the forward strand.
TTTCTTTTAAAGACGGCGTAGCGTGGGTAAATGACAACGGAACAATCAAGGCTTTAAATTTAGATGGCAGGGTAATAAAAACATTATCAAGCGATATAATTTCAATTTGGTCTTTTTATGAAGGTTTTTCTCTATTCTCTATGAATGGAGTTCAGACTTATATAGATAAAAATTACAATACTATTAGTGACAAATATGCTTTTTTCGATGGAAACAGATTTCAAGAAGGTGCTGCAAGCGTTTCATGCGATAATGGTAAATACGGTTATATAGATACTCAAGCAAATTTTACAATAAACTGCATTTTTGACGAGGCAAAAACATTCAAAAATTCCAAGGCGATAGTCCGAGTTGGCGAAAATTGGGGAGCGATAAACAAACAGGGAAAATATGCATTTGGTCTGTATAGCGGCATAGAAGTTATCAATCATGATGGAGAACTATTTTCATATAAAAAAAAGAATGGGGGTTGGGGATGGTTAAATTCAAGCGGTCAGATTATTATCCAACCCACTTACGAAGAAATAATGAGTTTTGATGATAGAGATATTACTCCGGTGAAACGGAACGGGTTATGGGGATATATTGATAAAAACGGCGCAATAGTTATTGATGCACAATATGCTGTAGCCTACCCATTTTTCAATAATAGGGCACTTGTTAAAATAGGAGATGATTTTGTAACCATAGACAAAAACGGTACGCAAGATTTACAAACGAGAAGTCAAAAAATAGATCCGAGTTATTGGGACATTGTAAATACCGGCATTGTCAGAAACCCAAGAATAATGACCGTAGAGCCGAGTATTAAATGCTCTGTTGCCAGTCTAAGCAATGCGGAAAAAATGATTTGCCGAAGTATTAATCTTGCCAAATTAGACAAAGAAACTGACGATTTGTATAAAAGTATATTGAGGAACAATAAAAGCGTTGCAAATTCACAAAAAGAGTTTTTGGCAAAACGAAATTTGTGCAATGATGTTAGGTGTATAGAATCGGTGTATGAGGTTAGAAATAATGAACTCAATCACTATTAATAAAACTTGCCAAGCCCCCTTCTCCCCAAGGTTTGGCGGTTCAACAGCAAGGGAGAAAACCAAAAAAGGAGTTCGTTATGAACAGTTCTAAATCGCTCAAAATTCTGGCGATTGCCGCCGGTTCTTTCCTCTTGTTCGCTTGTGCGGGCAACGGACCGAAAACAGAAGCCCAAGAAAACGCCGCAAGCAGGGGCGTTAAACTCGAAAAAGAAGAATGCGAGGCAAAAGTTATAGAAGGTGGCATCC
>BNUP01000169.1 GCA_025997455.1 Fibrobacterales bacterium
AAAAGATGCACTCGAAAACAGCGAATACACAGCACCCATAAAAACCGAACTGCCAAGTCCTGCACAACTCGGCACACCGCTCGAAACCTATAATCCCGACCTCGAAAACATAACTGCAAAAAGCCTTTTGCGTGCCTGCTTGGATATTGAAAAAAATCTACTCGCCGAATCGGAAATCAAAAATATACCGGACTTGGGTGCGGAAGTTTATAACTCAAAAACCATACTCGCAAACAGCAAAGGAGTATTTTTTGAGAATAAGAGTAACGGTTTTGGCATTGGAGTAGGTGCAATAGCCGAGCGAAACGGTATCAAAAAAATGGGTTGGAAAAGTTTGAGCGGACGAGATTTTTCAGTAGTTTCGGCAGAAAAAATTGCAATAATTACGGCAAATCGGGCACGGGAATTGCTCTCTCCACGCAAAATAAAAGGCGGAAAATTTCCCGTTATTTTATCTAAACGAGTAAGTTCAAGTTTATTGAGTACTTATTTATCATCATTCTACGCCGACTCCGCCCAAAAAGGCTGTTCTAAATTGGCAGGTCGAGTCGGTGAAAAAATCGCCTGTGAAAATTTTTCGCTTTTTAGCGACCCGCTTAATCCCGAACTTCCCGGTTCAATGCAATTAGATTGCGAGTGCGTGCCCACCGCTCAACTCGCAGTTGTGCAAGACGGAATTTTTGAAAGTTTTTTATATAATCTCGAATCTGCATCTAAGGAAAATCGCAGGAGCACGGGGCACGGCGTTAGAGGTTTTTCTGGACACGCAGGAACTTCTTTTATGAACGCAATTGTTCCTCTCGGCACCGAATACGAAAATCAACTTTTTACAAGATTTCCCAAGTGTCTTTTTGTTACGCATCTCGAAGGCTCTTCCGGTTGCAATGCCGTTAGCGGAGAAATCAGCATCGGAGCACAGGGTTTTTGGAAAGAACACGGTGAGTCATACGCAACTGATAACTTAACTATTTCATCTAATTTTTTTGATTTATTGCAAAATATAGTCGGGGTTGGCGATGAATACAGCGACTCTTTTTCGAGCGTAAAAGTTCCCGCCCTTGTGATAAGTCAAATGTCTGTTTCGGTGTGATATGGGGAAGGTAGTTGTAGTAGGAGGAACGCACGGTAATGAACTCACGGGAGTTTATTTGGCGAAAAAATACGGATGGTTAATTGCAAATCCTAAGGCGGCGGAATTATCCAAACGATATGTCGATGAAGATTTGAACAGATGTTTTGCAATGTCGAAACTCTCCGATTCACACACCAAGCAAAGCGATTGCGGTTCGTCATTGCGAGGAGCGTTAGCGGCAAATCAATCCAAAGACGGCACTCAAAAATCATACGAACTCCGTAGAGCGCAGGAGATAAACGAAATTTTGGGGGTTAAGGGGAGTGCAAATTCTCCCGATTTGATTTTGGATATTCATAATACAACGGCTAATATGGGCATTACGCTGATTTTGAGTGCGAGGGATGAATTTTTGTTGAAAATTGCGGCGATAATTGCAAGTGAATTTACAGGAATACACATATATCTGCAACCGGAGGAGAGGGCGGAGTCGCCTTATCTGGGGACTATCGCAAAGCGGGATATTTGCATTGAGGCTGGTTCGCAGGTGCACGGAACGCTAAACGCAAAATTGTTTTTGGAAGTTGAGGCTGTGGTTTTGCGGATTTTGGAGTTAGCGAATACAGATTTTTTGGCTTGCCAAACATTGCAGCATTGCACGGGCGGCTCCACAATAGTAATCTCACTTCCTGTCTATACCGAAACTTGCAATGTAGATTATCCCAGAGACGAGAATGGGAACATTACTGCTATGATTCATCCGAATTTGCAGGGGAAGGATTTTTGCGAACTTAAAAAGGCAATGCCTGTTTTTTTATCTTTTGACGGCAAAGAAATTTTATGGGAAGGGGAAGATTGTTATCCCGCTTTTATTAACGAGCAAGCCTATTATGAAAAAGGTATCGCAATGAGTTTAACCAAAAGGGAAATTTTAGAATTCAATTTGATAAAGTAATCTCTGAAGAACTCCCCTCAACCTTATCCCATAAAACAAGGAGTTCTCCAGAGACGACGGCAATAAGTATAGCCGCCCACTTGTAAAAAAACTGAGATAAACTGTATGAATAATGGCGGACAATAAGCATATCTGCCCTATTAAAAAGAAATTGAGATAATCTGTATATACAATGGCAGAAACCCCTTAAATTTGCATAAAAACACAAGTTGCCCGTGTCGCTTAGTAGGCTCTGACGACCTCTTAACGAGTTCTTCAGAGCCTACTAAAGTAATCTCTGAAAAACTCCCTAAAACTTCATCTCATAAAAAAGGAGTTTTTAACAATTTTTTTTTGTATATTCCCCATTATGGAACTCTTCAACATTTACGCGCCTAAAAAAATACGAATTGCCTTGCTCGCTTTCAAAAGCGAGAATCTCAAAGAATACAAGGCTATACTCGATAAGTTTGATGCGAAGGTAATAGAAATTGAACGGGAAGAGGATTGTAAAATATTTTTTGAATCGATAAAATGGAACGGTATTTTAATCGATATACCCACTTATATCAAATGTTCGCAAAAAACAAAAGATTTAATCTCCGATTTCAATAAAATTTATCCGACTGCGAGAATTCGCTACGATTCGAGCAAATCTTGTATGGATTTAACAATTTTGGAAGAGGGAAAAAAGATAGAATTAAATGAATTTTTAGAAGACAGATGTGCTCATTTTAATGCTCGACACTTGCGAAAATATAAACGGGCAATGATAAATATGAATTGCAAAGTATTAGCCGAGTTAAACGGAAATCCGCTTGAAATATTTTGCACAACCGCTAACATTTCGGAAAACGGCTTGTTCATTATGAACAGGAGCGATTACTTAGCCATCGGTAAAAGTGTAAAAATTGAGATTAAGGAACTAGGTAATCCGGATAAAGTGATATACGGAACAATAGTTCGTTCGCTCAATTGGGGCGACTATCCCTTTCACGCACCGGGCTACGGCATCCGAATAGACAACATAGATAGCGAGATTGTGCAGGAATACTTAAAGTTAGCCCGTAAAGAGTGGTAAGGTCAAGGTTAAGTGAGGGGTCAAAAGACCCCTGTTTTTTTATTCTTTTATAACGGCGGTCAAGTAATCGATGTAGAGCGAGCCGGTATGATTAGCGGGAACTTCCGCACTAAACGGCACAACCCACAAGAATTTTGTGACTTTGGAAACATCTGCCGTCGGGAAAGTCTCCGCCAAAGTCTCCGTTGCAACCAAAGAATCAAGCGGAATTTCAATTTCCAAAGTATCTGTTGTTGCAGGAACATTATATACCCAGAAGTC
>BNUP01000170.1 GCA_025997455.1 Fibrobacterales bacterium
CCGTTTCACAAACAGGAATTGAACGCTGGAAAATACAGAATAACAATTTCCAAACCGCAATATTACGATAAAATTGACTCGATAGAAATAAAACCAAATGAAGAACTTCGTTTGGAAACAGAACTCATACTTAAACCCGGAAAACTCTCGTTTGCAAAGACACAAGGCATTCCAGTTGATATTTACATAGACGGAACTTATAAGGGAAAATCTAACGGAGTTGTTTTGGAAATTTCGGAAGGCACGCACGATATTCTTTTGAAAAATTGGTTCGGAGAAAAACAATTCTCCGCTCAAATAAAAGCAGACGAAACAAAGAATATTTCGGTTGATGAATTTGTTCGCAATTCTGCATTCTCTTGGTGGGGTGTTGTAGGAGCGGTGCTCGTGGCGGTTCCTATATATTTTGTGGGGCATAAATGAGAAAAATTTCTTTATTTTTGTATTTGATTTTTGTCTGTTCGGCATTTGCAATCCCAACTTATTACGGAGCGAGCGGTTATACTTTTGTGCCCGATGGTTTTGTTGGAAGTCATTCTCAATATTCGGGATTTATAGGCGGGGAGTTGGTTTCTCTAAAAAATGTCCGTTTATATCCAAAATACTTAGCGTTCAATACGGCTTTATTCGATAACCGTTTTGAACTCGCTTTAAGTTCCGCTTATAGTTTTACGGGAAGTGACGGATACAAACCAAAAAAAATAGCAAGCGGTTTAGCACCGATAATCCCATCCGTTAAAGTCAAAATTGCAGACAGAAACGGAGAATTGGTAAGAATCGGATATTCTGTCGGTGCAATGGTGCCTTATGGAGTGTATTTAAGCACTTCTACAAAACTGAACACGCCTGTTTTACAACCCGAATTAACACTTGCAGTCAGTTTATGGACTGAACGGGGATACGGAATGGTCGGCACACGGTTGCAAACCGCCGACTTATCGGGGCATCCTCTGCCGCTCGCTTTCACGGCGGAGGGCGGTTGGGCAAGTTCTATGAGTTTAATGGGAGAAACGGAAGAATCATTTATAACATTTGGCACTGAACTTGCACTTGGGCGAAATCTCACGCTTATAGGAAATTTCCGCCGAGACCCGACAACTTATTACAACTTTGACGGAGACGGCAACAAGGAAGATAAAAAAAACGGGCAGAATACTGAAGGAAAATGGAGTTTGCGTTTGGAGTTCCATTTATGAAAATATTACTAATTGCAATGCTGCTTTTATTTTTTAGCACGGGTGCGGTGGAACGAATCGGAATGCCGATTTCGCCTTCGCTTTGGGATTCTTATCTGCCTGCCGCCGCACATCCATCTTTTGCCTCCGATTTGGGAGCACAAAGAGACGGAAAACTCGCATTTGGTTTTCAAAATGCCGATTTAGCCCATCTCTCGCTTTCCGTTCCCGGTTTGCAAATAATATCTGCAAATACCAAATGGAACATTAACGGCAATCAAAGCAGGTGGTTTTATGATACTTCCAAAAATTGGTTGGCTGATACCGCAAGATATAGAGATATATTTATAGTTGCAGGCGGCGGGCGGCTTTCTAACATAATATCTTTGAATAATTGGGATGTCGGTATAGGATTCACTTTTAAGAATTTATCTGTTACCGACACGGACGAAAAGAAAATTTGGAGTGATTCGTGGTTCGGCGGAAGTTTATCGTTTTCGTTAAATTCCCTGCTTCTCTCGGCATCTTTGGATAAATACGAACACAGATACAGAATTGCAATAATTGAACCTGACAATTGGCAGGCGGGTTTGGAATTTTACCAAAACATAAATGATTTTTCTTCTTTTGGCGTTCAACCGGGAGCAGAATGGATTTTTTATGAGAGTATAAAATTTCACAGCGGAATGCGTTGGCAATTCGCAGAACAACCGAGCAATAAACGCATAAGCAGAGTGGAGTTTTTGTTAAATTTCGGCACAAGTATAAGATTTAGACCTTATCGTTCCGGCGACCCGAATTGGATACAACCGATTATTGCTCCTTTTAGAGGACTAAGTGCTCTCTATAATTGGGAAATCGCCTTTGATTCTATGGTTGATGCTAAGTATGGGAATTATAATTGGTTAATTTCAATAACTAAGTGGTTTTAGATTCTTATGTCAAATTCTTTAATTTATGTTCTATTCGCTTTTTCGGGAATTTCGGGACTCATTTATGAAGGAACTTGGGCGAGATACTTAAAACTGTTTTTGGGGCATTCGAGTTACGGGCAAATTTTAACGCTCTGCATTTATATGGGCGGACTTGCAATCGGGAGTTTTTTGGCGGGGCGGCTTACCGAGAAAATTAAAAAACCGTTGCTCGCTTACGGCATAACCGAGGCGGTTATAGGGCTTGGAGGAATGTTCTACCACCCGCTCTATGTGTTTGCGACAAATTTATTTTACGATTCACAGTGGAGCAGAACGCTCGGCACAAGCGGAGCGGAAGCGGTGAAAATTGTGATAGCGACCTGTTCAACTTTACCGGTTGCAATTTTGCTCGGTATGACTTTTCCGTTTATAGCGGCAGGGCTTTCCCGACGAGACGGCGATAACGGAAAAATGTCTTTACCTTTGCTCTATTTCACAAATAGTTTGGGTGCGTGTTTCGGTATTTTATTTGCAAGTTATATTTTAATTCCAAGTCTTGGAAATGCCAACACATTGCGAATTGCAGGAGTGATAAATTTTACCCTGTTCTTTTTCTTTTGGAGAATTTCTAATGTTGTAGGGGCGACCACCGGTCGCCCGAACAAAGGCAATTGGGGCGTTGCGGGGGCGGTTGGTGAGCGTGCCGAACCAGTCCCCGCAGAGGGGGTAGCGGAAAACCCGCCCGTTGCGGTTGTTGTAGGGGCGGGTTTAAAAACCGCCCATAGAGACAGCGGGCGGGGTTGTAGCGAGGGGGAGACTTCCCCCGTAAAATTCTGGCTGTTATTAGCCGCACTCACGGGTTTAACTTCATTCATTTACGAAATTGTTTGGATTCGACTTCTTTCGTTGTTGATGGGGTCTTCGAGCCACAGTTTTGACCAAATGCTTTCCGCATTTATTTTGGGTCTCGCACTCGGAGGACTCGCCTGCAAGCATTTTCTCGCAAAAAATTTTGAACCGTTAAAACTTCTCGCTTTTGCACAAATTCTAATGGCGTTTTTTGCTGTTTGCACGCTTTACTTTCATGTTCCGTTTTGGGCGGCGATGAACGAGGCACATCAAATTTTTAATCAAACCGCAACGGGCTACATTTTTTGGAGTATTTTCAAATACGCACTCGCGGTGCT
>BNUP01000171.1 GCA_025997455.1 Fibrobacterales bacterium
CCCACGCCGCAGATTCATAGCCTTGCGGAAGCAGTTCTTGTAGTTGCTCTATGTTGTTTTTTTGCCCTGTTGGCATAGTAGTACCTCTATGCCTAATATACATTTATTTAACTTCGTGCGTATGGGGAGTTACCTACCCCTTGCACCGCCGACTTCTTTGCTGGCGGAGTAGGTTCATCGGCTAATCCTTACCAAATATCAACCCCTGTGCACCTTGCGGCACTACAAAACTGCCTTGGATCGGGCAACGAAAGCAAGTACTACACGCTCACGCAGGATATTGATTTAACAGATTATCTATCAGAAAGTAGCGAGGGTTGGCTACCGATTGGCAATTCAGACAATCCTTTTTACGGCAGTGTTGATGGCACAGGGCATAATGTTGTGGGACTTTGGATTAACCGCCCCACTACCGATTATTTGGGTTTGTTCGGCTATACCAGTGGCTCAATCATCCAAAACATTGGAGTGGAAATAGACAACGCCAAGGGTGGAGTGAACGGCGACTATTATATTGGCGGTCTGGTAGGGTATAACTACAGCAGCACGGTGGAGAGTAGCTACGCCATTGGTGCGGTGACTGGTAGCAATTATGTGGGCGGCTTATTAGGTTATAATGATACTTATGGCGGAATTAGCAATAGTTACGCTATAGGGACGGTAAACGATGAACTAACCGGCAGCCTTGTTGGTTCAAATTATGGCAACATCCGGCTAAGTTACTACAACAGCAAAGTAACAGATGCAAGTGGTACAACTACCACGGTAAGCGAACTTGAGATGAAACAGCAAGAGACATTCGTGGCTTTTGACTTTGACCTTATTTGGTCTATTGTCCCTGCCCTAAACGATGATTACCCAATCCTCCAATGGCAAGATCCAAATAAGACATTTGCAAAAGTACTTGTCGCCCCCATAGTGAACCAAAGTTGGACGGGCGATTTTATAGAACCAACCCCGGTGGTAACGCTAAACGGCGAGACTCTCACAAACGGTGTGGATTATACCGTCTCTTACGAAAATAATGTAAATGTAGGCACTGCCACGGTTAATATCGTTGGCATAGGCGATTACTTAGGCAAGGGCAGAAAATCTGTGTACTTTAGCATTACTGCCGCAACTTGCAATGCCACTCTATTTGCCGGTGGCAGCGGAACAATTAGCGAGCCTTATAGAATATCAACCCCCGCACAACTTGCGGCACTACAAAACTGTCTTGGCTCAAGTAACCAAAGCAAGTACTACGCACTCACACAAGATATTGACTTAACGGATTACCTTTCCGAAACGAGAGCAGGTTACAACGGGGGAGCAGGTTGGTTGCCGATTGGCAATAGTTCTTACAGTAGTTTTTTTTACGGACATTTCGATGGTGCAGGGCATAAGGTTGTGGGACTTTGGATTAACCGTCCCACTACCGATTATTTGGGTTTGTTCGGCTATACCAGTGGCATCCAAAACATTGGAGTGGAAATAGACAACGCCAAGGGTGGAGTGAACGGCGACTATCATGTTGGCGGTCTTGTGGGGTATAATGCCGGCACGGTAGAGAATAGTTACGCCACTGGTGCGGTGAGCGGTAGTAGTTATTATGTGGGTGGTCTTGTGGGGTATAATGCCGGCACGGTAGAGAATAGTTACGCTATAGGGGCCGTGAACGGATTAAACACCGGAAATCTTGTTGGTTCAAATTATGGCACCATCTGGTTAAGTTATTACAACAACAAAGTAACAGATGCAAGTGGTACAACTACCACGGTAAGCGAACTTGAGATGAAACAGCAAGAGACATTCGTGGGTTTTGACTTTGACTTTATTTGGTCTATTGTCCCTGCTCTAAACGATGGTTACCCAATCCTCCAATGGCAAGATCCAAATAAGACATTTGCAAAAGTACTTGTCGCCCCCATAGTGAACCAAAGTTGGACTGGCGATTTTATAGAACCAACCCCAGTGGTAACGCTAAATGGAGAGACACTCACAAACGGCGTGGATTATACTGTTTCTTACGCAAACAATGTGAATATAGGTGCGGCCACAGCGAATTTTGTAGGCATTGGCGACTATGCGGGCAAGGGCGGTAAATTGGTGAATTTCAAGATTGTTGCCGCAACTTGCACTGCCACTCTATTTGCCGGTGGCAGCGGAACAATTAGTGAGCCTTATAGAATATCAACCCCAACGCAATTAGCGGTGCTCCAAAATTGCGAATCTAACGGAGTGTATTTTGCGCTCGTCAATGATATTGACTTAACGGATTTCCTTGCCAATGGAGGTCTTGGCTATAACGCCGGCAAGGGTTGGCAACCTATTTCGCAGTTCTCCGGTCATTTAGACGGCATAATCTATAAGGTAACGGGTTTGTGGATCAATCGCCCGACACAAGACACTGTTGGTCTGTTTGGTTCTTTGAATAGCGGGGCAATTCAAAATGTGGGCGTGGTAATAGCCGAGAGCGGTGTGATAGGAAATAGTATCGTTGGTGGTCTTGTAGGGAATGGCAATGGAATAGTGGAGAATAGTTATGTAATTGGTGGTTCGGTGAATGGCGCCTGGTATGTAGGCGGTCTCGTGGGGCAGGCGAGAGCAAATGTAGGCAAAAGTTATGCAAAGGTTCAAGTAACAGGAAGTAATGCTGTTGGTGGTTTAGTGGGTTTAGTGGGGAGAGCCAGTAGCAATGTGATTATAGACAATAGTTATGCTACAGGTGCGGTAAGTTGTACTGGTGGCGGTGGTAGTTCGGCTGGTGGCTTAGTGGGAGAAAACAGTTATGGCGGCAACACGATGAGCAAAAGTTACGCCACGGGTGAAGTGAGTTGTGCAAACAGTTCTGTAGTAGGCGGTCTTGTGGGGATGGGGAATGCAACAATAGACAACAGTTATTACAATACAGAAACCATAGGCAGAACTGATACAAAAGGGGTGGGCAAAACCACTGCCGAGATGCAAATGCAAGAGACCTTTGTTGATTGGGATTTTGAGAATGTTTGGGCGATTGATGAGGGAAAATCTTACCCTTACCTCCAGTGGGAGTCATATATAAACTCTCCCTTTACCCTTTACTTTTTGCCGCCGGCAACGCAGGCTTGGATTTCTCGAATTTCGTATATCTCGGACGGAGAGCGAACTGTCCCTATGAAAATTGATCCATTAAGGTGTGGTTGGTACAAAATTGCATACGAGGATCTTCCCGACAGCGTAACTATTGGCATAGGGACAGTTCGCTCTCCGTCC
>BNUP01000172.1 GCA_025997455.1 Fibrobacterales bacterium
TTTCAGATGAGAGTCGGTTAAGGATATGGTTTCAACTTCGTCAAACGGCAAATGAAGAACTGCCTTTAGAAATTCTCTGAGTATGTTGATGTTCCGCTTGTCACCAAACAACATCTTGAATACAATATCCACCTTAGGAGGCAGTAGTGCAGGTGTAGGCGTTCTGAGCGGCGATTTGTTGGGTTGCGTAGGCATTTGGATGAAAGATAGAAAATTCGGGTGCGTTGCAAGAGTGTAAAGTTATTATTCTCTACTCTCTACTCTTTACATTTTTCACTTTACTCGTTCAACTTTTTTGTGGTGGCTCGTCACCAGCGAGGCTGCAACTCGAAGCAACCCATAGAATGCATCTTAGATTGACAGAAAAGAAATAAGTTAGTTAGTCTGTCCAGTCGCCTAACGGCTTGGTGTCCCGTCTGCACAGGAATGACACAATCGTGCACCTCTTCCGTCATTCCCGTGCAGGCGGGAATCCAGAATGCATTTCTGCAACAATCTCCTCCAAAATAAAAAATCACGCATAGTTTTTTCCTTGCATTTTGCCAAAAAAAATGTATATTTACGCAATGCAATCATCAAACATAAAATCATCGCCCCGTCGGCAGTCGGCAGTCGGCAGTCGGCAGTCGGCAGTCGGCAGTCGGCAGTCGGCAGTCGGCAGTCGGCAGTCGGCAGTCGGCAGTCGGCAGTCGGCAAAATTTAGAAAATTTTGCTGAAAATATTTTTTATTTAACTTATACAGCATACCGTATGGGGGCATTATGAGCACCTCTATCGGGAAAAGATTCAAGCGGTTTCTAACAGACTACAATTACGGGAAGTCTGTTGGTAACCGTTTTCGTGCAAAACGAATCCAACCATTGCTAAAAATGATTGAGGCATACCATAAAGAGTTTGGTCATGTAAAAATTTTAGATATTGTCGGAACGCTTACCTATTGGAATATTGTACCTAAAAGTTATTTAGAGGAGCATTGCGTGCAAATCGTTTTAGCCAATCTGCCAAATAATCATGAAAAACCACCAAACGATAATGTATTCTCGTTTGTTGATGCGAATGGTTGCGATATGCCGCAGTTTACGGATAAGTCGTTCGATATTGTACATTCCAATTCGGTTATTGAGCATGTAGGGCGTTGGCGGCAAATGAAAGCATTTGCAAAAGAAGTTCAACGAGTTGGCAAAAGTTATTTTGTTCAAACCCCTGCTTATTGGTTTCCGATAGAGCCACACCTTACGATTCCATTTACACATTGGTTGCCTGCGCTCAATGTTCATCATCATAGTTGTGGGAACACCGCCCGCAACCCAATTATCAACGCCAGCCGTCAAATTGCGAATGGAACTTATATATCCGGTCTTTTTATGCAACACCAAAATAGATGCCGCATAGCCGAGCGAATAACAGTAATCGGCATCAAAATTCGAGGGAGCGGCACAACGACCTTCATAGCCGAAGAAATGATTCAGTGCGGCGAACTTACCCTTAAATGCACGCAGTTTCAATTCTTTTGAAACCATCTCAATTAAAAGTTTTTCCGTCTCTATCAAAGACACCTGCACATTGCCGTGCGGGTCGCGGTCTAACATCAACTGCAACTGAATACCTTCTGGCAAACTCTTTAACAACTTTGCGGATTGAGCGGAAATATATTTGCTCACCGCCACAACCATATCTGCGACCTTTCCAGCGTTTTTAATCTCCGCTTCGTTATGCGCCAAAGCCTCATTCAACTCGCCGATTAAAACCCCGAATTCGGGAATGAATTCAACCAAACCTTCCGGGATAAGTGCAACTCCAAAATTCTTTTTATCCGCATATCGCGCAACAACAACATCCGCAATGGAATTTACAACCTGTTCCAAAGTCAAATTCTGCGCCTTAATTTCTTCAGAGATTAAGCACACATTCGGGTGAGTTTGCAATGCCGCCTCTAAACCGATATGACTTGCCGAACGACCCATCAACTTTATGAAATGCCAATATTTCTGTGCCGAGTTTGCATCTCTTTCAATGTTGCCTATCAATTCCGCGTATGTTTTCACTGCGGTATCAAAGCCGAAAGAAGTTTCAATATACTCGTTTTTCAAATCGCCGTCAATAGTTTTCGGTGCACCTATAACCGAACAATCAACTTTTTTTGCGGCAAAATATTCCGCGAGCACCGCCGCATTCGTGTTGGAATCATCACCGCCGATAATCACAATCGCATCTAATTTCAAATTTTTTACAACTTCAATACACTTGTCAAATTGCTCTGTGGTCTCCAACTTTGTGCGACCGCTCTGTATAATATCGAATCCGCCCGTATTGCGATATTCAGCCATTTTAGTATAATCGATTTCTATATATTTTCCATCTACCAAACCGCCAGGACCTCCCAAAAAGCCATAGAGTTTTGAGCCTCCTATAACGGCTTTTATCCCGTCAAAAATTCCAGCAATAACATTGTGCCCGCCCGGTGCCTGCCCGCCCGAAAGCACCACGCCCACATTCAGCGGGGCACCCGATAACTGCCTCTCTTCGGTTGCATCAAATGTTAAAAGCGGTGCACCGTAAGTGTTAGGAAACAACTCTTTAATTTTATCTTGGTCTCGCACCGACTCGGTAGCAATTCCCGCATTCACAACTATATTCAGCGGTTTTTTACCTCGCAGAGACTGCGGAAGTTTCGGTTGATAAGCGGCTCTCGCCTTACCCAGAACGGAAAGATTTTCGGACATATTAAAACTCCAATTTTGTTTGCGGTAATATAGTAATCTCTGAATAACTCCCTCAAACTTTATCTCATAAAATAAGGAGTTCTTCAGAGACGACGGCGAACCATTTAAATTTGCATAAAAACACGGTTCGCCAATGTCGCTTAGTAGGCTCTGACGACCTCTTAACGAGTTCTTCAGAGCCTACTATAGAAATGCAAAATCCCCTTCTCCATTCTCCCCTCTCCCCACTTTCAACTTTACACTATACAAAATCTGAAGTTTTGAGGAGGTCGTCAGAGCATACTAAGCGACACGGACGAAATTCCTATATAAGACTTTGGCAAAAGCAAGAATCGTTCGGTTTTGATTTTACCATCAAATAATTCTCTGAACATTTTTTTGTTCAATAAATTGGCTATTTCCACT
>BNUP01000173.1 GCA_025997455.1 Fibrobacterales bacterium
CCTTATGCTGAACTTTATCGCCGTGGTCATCTACGCTAAGATGCATGAGCAACTACCAGCGGACTACAGCGTGGAATCCGCCCTGAAGATAATGCGGAACAATTCGTGCAAGGTCTACGACGATGGCACCCACATCGTATCGGAGTACAACAAAAAACAAAAACTCATCCTCAATGCTATCTCTAATACGGTAGGTATTTTTTAGGGGAGTTTAGGATTATCTGTATATACAATGGCAGAAAACCCGCCCTTGTAGGGGCGACCATTGGTCGCATTGCATTTCTTGGATATTCGTGCCGGAGCACGAGTATGACACATACAATAATGTTAAAATCCTACCGCTTTTCAAAAAAAAAATATATATTATGTGTAGTAGTTTTTTTAAGGTTTTAGAGGTGCCGGATGTTAAATCGTTTTTCTCTCTTATCGATCGCTTTCGCGTTTATGTTCCTTGCCGCATGCGGCGGCTCTAAGGGGAGCGGTGCGCAGTCATATTCAGGGTCAGATGATGATGCCTCTTATAGTGCCCCTCCGCCTAATAAAAATGAACTCAAAGAAGCCCACGATGATGCGGTTTCCTTAACAGAGGAAAATCATAAACTTGCAAAAGAGGTTTTTGATTTGAAAAACAAACTCGGCTTGCCGACCGATGAATGAACCGCAATTTCCGTGAATTAACGATTGCTTTATTTTTTGCAGTCGCATCTTTTAGTGCCGAAGTTGATAATACCGAAACACAACTCTCCAAAGAAGTGCAACTCTCCCGAGAAACGCAACTCTCTCGTTATGCTCGCGGGGAAAACGGGGTTCTCTCAAAAGAATACGACTTTGAAGGCGGTAGAGCCTATTGGATAAACGGCATTTCCATACTCGGTTTGCCGGATGTATATGCAGGTGTAATGGGAATTTCCTCGCCTGCCTTGCGCCTTCCGCTCGGCTTTGCGGGACTTTACACGCTACCCCCAAATTATGAACGATACGGACTTTCGCTCAATGCAAGCAACGGAAAAATTACGGAATCACACAGACCTACCCCCTTAGACACCCCAACTACTGCACTACTGTGGGAACGCTACGGCTTTGACGGCAATGCTCTCCGCTTGGATTTTAACCGTGCACTTTTGGATTCCATCGGTTTTTCGCTCGGCATATCCTCGCATTCGGTGTCGAGCAGCGGCTTATTCAATTACACCGATGTTGTGCATAATCTTTTCACGGGCACACTCGGCAGAGATTCGGGATCCGTTCCTTTTACGGGACGAAACTTGGGCTACAATTCCATTCATCTAGTCCCCGCCGTCACTTGGTATATGCCAAATTCAAGCATAAAAGCCAAGTTCAGTTACCTCTTTTTAGACGATGAGGATGCCACCCGCGATATTTTCTCAAAAAACTCAAGCGGAACAAGCATAAACTTTCCCAAAGCCCCCTATAATATATATGGCAGTGCAACATTTTATGAACTCGGCTGGAACTACCGTTTTTTGCCCGCTTGGGAGTTAAAGGCGGCACACAGAATTGCACAACAGGAATTTAAGTATTCAAGTTCCGATACGAACTTCACCACGGTCAAGGAAAAATTCGATGCTCAAAGCGGCGAGGTTGAGATAGCCCACAAAACATTCTTAAACCCGTATTGGCAAGTCAATTACGAGTTTTTGGAATCACCCGCCTCCGATAATAATGAAAGCGAAACCCTCTCCCAAGACCGCGAACTTTTTTTGCTCGGCATTCGAGATACCTTATGGCGAGTGGCATTCAAAGGCGAAACCGGACTTCAAAGAAACTCATCCGTATTTGACAAAGCCGATTTTTCTCCTGCAATTTTCGGCGGAATAACTCTCGCGCTCCCCTACCGTCTGTCGTTGAACGGTAATTTTCAAAAAGACACCCGCTACCCCGACTTAAACGAAAACAGTTTGTTCAGAGTCGGCAGAGTGACCTTCCCCAATCCTAACCTAAAACCCGAAACCCGCACCCGTTGGGAAACAAATTTAACATACTCTTCTAAGTATGGGGACGAGGCGGAACGCAAAAGCAAAGCCGTATTCTATCAACTCGGTTTTCGTTATGAGGAGGCACAAAATCTAATTATGCCATATTGGGCGATCCCTCGAATAAAACTTTTAGATTCCATTGCCGCAGATTCCGCCTTTATGTGGGCAAATGCCAAATATGCGAGAAACAATGAAGTGTATTTTCGAGTTGGATTTCCTCTCGGAAACTGGATATTTTACGCCGAGCACGGCAAAACAATTTCGCGTTCCAAGTTAATAAATATTCCCTCACGGTATTGGAAAGGTGCAATATATTGGTCAAATCGTTTTGTAGAAAATCGCCTGAAAGTCAGCACCCAATTCGATGCAGATTGGTTTGGCAACCGCTATGAATACGGCATAACAGACACCCTCGCCCGCCCCAACCGACTAAAGCATTATCTCTCGCTCAACTTCAAAGCCGCAATGCAAATTCAAGATTTTACACTCTATTCACGCATTGAAAATATGAACCACTCTTTAATGGAACCCGCCGTTGGCTATGCTCCCGCAGGAATTAGATTTGCCTACGGAATTGAGTGGCAGTTGAGGGATTGAGTTTTACGGCACACTATTTGCAATACAGTCAAATATGATTCGCTCTCTTTACACAGCCGCAACAGGAATGAAGGCAAACCAAACCTTTGTAGATACCATTGCACATAACCTTTCCAATGTGAATACGGTGGGCTACAAAAAACAAAAGGTAGAGTTTGAAGACCTAATTTATCAAAATTTGCAACGACCGGGCGGTGAACTTGAAGACGGAAACCGTGCTCCCGTAGGCATAGAAGTAGGCTTGGGTTCGCGCGTTATTGCAACCAACAGAACATTTTTACAAGGAAATTTAGAGAATACCGGCAACGAAACCGATGTTGCAATTGAGGGCAACGGATTTTTCCAAGTGCGACTCCCCGACGGCGAAATAGGCTACACTCGAAACGGCTCTTTCAAAATCAATGACGAGGGCTACCTCACCACAAGTCAGGGTTACCTGCTCGACCCGCCAATAAGCGTTCCCGACAACAAAGGAAGTTTGGTAATCTCGGAGGCAGGCGAAGTGACCTGCAACAAACAGGGAGAGACCG
>BNUP01000174.1 GCA_025997455.1 Fibrobacterales bacterium
CATCGACAGAGAAGTGGAAAAACTTGTTAAATAAAAAATATGCGGAATATGTCCATAAAGATATTTTTTTATCAAAGTTGCCTTTATATTCCGACATAAGCCACATTATCCATATTGGGGCTTGTTCGGCCACGACAGAGAAGAATTTTGATTATTTGTATAGCAATAATTTTGAATATTCTAAAACCCTATATAATTATTGCGTGAATAAAAAAAGCGGTTTTATTTACGCCAGTTCAGCGGCGACTTATGGCAGCGGAGAGCAAGGATTTTCTGATACTTGCGACATAGACTGCTTGTGCCCATTAAATGGCTATGGTTATTCTAAGCAAATTTTTGATATGTGGGTAAAAAAACAAAAAGAACAACCGAGTCAATGCGTTGGACTAAAATTTTTTAATGTCTATGGTCCCAATGAATATCACAAAGGAAGCATGGCGAGCGTGATATTTCACGGATTTAACCAAATAGTTAAGAGTGGTAATCATAGAGGGGGGGGGATGACTTTGTTTAAAAGTTATATTTCAAAATATAAGGATGGAGGGCAATTGCGAGATTTTATATATGTCAAAGATATTTGTTCTGTCCTTTTATTTTTATTGCAAAATCACTCGGTAAGCGGATTGTTTAATGTCGGTACCGGCAAGGCAGAAACATTTTATTCGTTAGCAAGCCATATTTTTGAAGTTCTGAACCTGCCTGTAAATATTTCATTTATTGATATGCCAGAAACAATTAAAAACAAGTATCAATATTTTACGGAAGCCACCATAGATAAACTCCGTGCCGCAGGATACAATAAACCATTTACCACACTACACGACGGCGTATACGATTATGCACCAAATATTATTTTAGAAAAAGATATAAAAGTAGTAGTTTGTCCTAATAGAGAATCGATTTATAACAGTATAAAAAAATCTATAGATTTAAATTATAAATTCGTCCCAATTCTTCCTATAGTAGATTTATTTTTCAAGGAATTTCACTTTAAAACAAAGGAGTAAAATATGCAAAAGGTGATTGCTTTTGGTGCAGGCTTAAATTTTAACGCTTGGTACGAGTTGTTTGAATTCTCCAAAGAATTTGAATTCGTCGGTTTGGTTGATAATGACCCAAACAAGCAGGGAACGATAATAAAAGGTTTAAAGGTTGATAAACCGGAAACGATTACAATGAGAAATGATTTTGACAAAATTTTATATTTTCCATTTATCGATAAACCGCAAATATTATCACAACTTTTGGAAATGGGAGTCCAATTTGAAAAGATTGATTTTTTGTGCGGTTTTTATGAAAGAGGATTTGTTATTCCTAATAAATATTATCTTGATAATAAATTGATTTTTGAACACAATGGCATAAAATTATTCGTTGAAACCGAAGGTGATTGTGCTTTATTTAGCGAAGTAATTGTTTTTGAAATCTATCGAATTATATCACGAGAAAAACATATAGTTCTCGATGTTGGCGGTTGCGTTGCCGATTCTGCTTTATATTTTGCTTCATTACCAAATGTTGAAAAGGTTCATTCTTATGAGCCGTTTGTTACAAATTACAACAGAGGATTAGAAAATTTGAAATTGAATCCGCATTTATTGAGTAAAATAGAGTTTAACCATTTTGCTATAGAAGATAGAGAGAGAACTTTCTGTTCTAGCAATAAAGAAGGAATTGGATGCAATATAATTGAAGAAGACTTATTAAAACTTGAAGAAATAACCGTCAAAGATGTTTCAAAAATTTTTGCTCCTATTTATTCGCAGAAAGGTGATGCAAAAATTTTGCTCAAACTTGACTGCGAAGGCAGTGAATTTCCGATTATTGACAAAATGTCGGAGTGCGGGTTATTAAAAAATACTGCGGCAATAACAATGGAGGTTCATTTGCCGGGCTTTGCTAAAATTGAAAAGTTTGAAAAGTTGCAAAAACAACTTTTAGATAATGGTTTTGCGTTTCATTTTACAAGTCACCCCACGCACATAAATTTAATTGCTTTTAACATAAATGGAGAAAAGTGAAATGTCAAAAGAAAAGGTAATAGTTTGGGGAATTGGCGAGAACTATAAATGGTTTGCCAAAGAAATTTACAGTAAATTTGAAGTTGTCGCTTTGGTTGATAGCGACAAAGGCAAACAAGGAAAAATTATTGATGGGTTGCAAGTATCCTCTCCTTCATCGGTATTAAACTCTGTAAAATGGGATTTAATTTTACTTACACCTAAAATGTATTTTGATATTGAGGAAGAACTTTTGAAAAGCGGAATTGATGGAAATAAAATAATTTCTTACTATATCTTTCACAAAATTGATGGTTATAAGCAAATATTTGGAACGAGAAACAAAAGTGTAAGTCCGCTAACGACATCTATTCTAAATTCAAGTGATTTTGAATTATTTGCAGATTGGAAAAATTGGAATTGTGACAAAAAAAATCGCAAAAGTTGGGAGTTTGTATATATATACAAAGCATTAGAAGAACGCGGTTTGTTAAAAAACGACAAAAAAGGTTTGGTTTTTGCCGTTGGTAAAGAAATTCTGCCTTCCGTTTTTGCTTCAAAGGGCTGCATTATAACGGCAAGCGACTGCCCGCCGGAACTTGTCGATGAAGGATGGAGTAAAACAAATCAACATAGCGACGATTTGGAAAATCTGTATTATCCAAATTTGGCAGATAAAGAAACTTTTACAAAAAATGTATCTTTTCAACAAATAGATATGAGGAGCATTCCTCACACTCTCAAAAATTTTGATTTTGTTTGGACAACTTGCGCATTAGAACATTTGGGTTCGCTCACTGCCTCAAAATTTTTTATAGAACGAGCAATGGATTGCTTAAAACCCGGCGGCTTTGCGGTTCACACAACTGAATTTAATTTATCGGGGGGGGGGAACACAGTGAGAAACGGAGGTTCGGTTTTCTTTCGTCCTACTGATGTTATTGAATTATTTGATAGTTTAATTGCACAAGGACATAAACCATCTCCTATTGATTTTACTATTGAAGATTTTACAAATAGAACTTTTATTGCTGATTGCGAGACATGGAGTCAAAACAAAGGTGCTCAATACATAAACATCTTTAATATCTAATTTTCCCAAACCATCCATT
>BNUP01000175.1 GCA_025997455.1 Fibrobacterales bacterium
AAGACAAAGGGAGCGACAAAGACTATGCCCAATCGCTTAAATTCCTTACCGAGTGCCTAGAGAAACACCATAACAAAAAAGTTATCATCCTCATAGACGAATATGATGTTCCGTTAGAGAACGCATGGTTTGAGCACTTTTACGATAAGATGATAAAGTTTATTCGTTCACTTTTTGAATCTGCACTTAAAGACAATCCGTTCTTGGAATTCGCCGTGCTCACTGGTTGCAAGGCACTAATGTAAATGTAGAAAAATTTTCGTAACTATTCAACAAAATCATGCGTTTTATGCTTTCCATAAATTTCGGGCGTTGATTGACGAAAATAATCGACGGGAATTATGATTGATATGAGAGGGTTAACCATTATTGTTCTCCCTAAAAACCGATTTAATCAATTTTGCTCTTTCGTGGGTTTGGTTATATTTATTCACACGAAGTTTAAGTGCAAAATATAGCAGATAACTATTCTTCAATTTTAAGCAACGAGGTATAAGCCTACTATATGACGGATTAGTTCGCTGATAAAAGATGGTAGCAGTTTTAATCATATCGCTTTGAACAATACTTTTCAATGCGATTTTTAGTTTTTTTTTTCCGATAAATTTCTCATATGCCATCGCTCGAACTAAATATATTATTAAAAAGTCTGTCAATTTGCAATAAAAAA
Organism: Fibrobacterales bacterium; assembly: GCA_025997455.1. Taxonomy (GTDB): domain Bacteria; phylum Fibrobacterota; class Fibrobacteria; order Fibrobacterales; family Fibrobacteraceae; genus BNUP01. The sequence continues at coordinate 671 of BNUP01000175.1, forward strand.
TTTCACGCTTGGCACTCGACAACTTATCCTTGACAACACTCCATAATCTTTCGGAATGCATAAAATGAAAACGAAAAAAATCGTAATAAAACGCCGACACTGCACTTATGCGTTCTTCTTCCTTATATCTATACAGGTTGTAAACAAGTGTTTTGACATTAAATATCATTCGTGTATGTGTAATATAATCCATAATGAAAATACCATCTTCACCATTAATTAATGTTTCATCAAAGCGTATATTTTGTTTTTTTATAATACTATTTACAAACAACTTCCCCCAAACGGCAGACATCAGCCACCTGACAATTTGATTTGTCATTATCTCATAACACAAATCCACCTTAGAATATTCGGATTTTTCTGTGCTTAAATAGCTAAAATTTAGGTTGTGACCGATAATATTACAATCGCCGATAACCATATCGAATTGCTTATCGCAGTTTACACCAACCAATGTTTCCAAAGCATTTTTCGGCAAAACATCATCGGAATCAACAAACGCCACATATTTGCCAACAGCTTTATCAAGCCCTGCATTTCTTGCCACAGAAACACCACGGTTATTTTGATGTATGACTTTCATACGACTATCTATCTTTGCAAAGTAATCGCATATGCTGCCGGAAGTATCTGTTGACCCGTCATTGACAAGGATAATTTCTATATCCTCGTAGCTTTGAACCAAAATGCTGTCAACGCAACGCTTAATGTACTTCTCTACATTGTAAATGGGAACAATGATTGAAATCAATGGCTCCTTCATATTATTGGGTGTTCCCTCCAAAAATCATTATAGGTTCGTTGTTTTGTTCTGCGCAAATCAGCTTCTTCCATATCTAGCCACGAAGCATCGAAATGATGAGCGGCAACTGTATTTTTCGTATGCGATAGATTGTTGCACCAAACATCAAACGGAGATAAAACATCAGTCGGATATACAATCAATCCTTCTATTACCTGAGGTATGTTCATGTTTTTGTATCCATACTTTTTAAGCACACAATCTTGATGATGTAGACAGTCTGTTTGATTCAATGTACCATCTTCATTGTAAAAACTAACCCTATCATAGTAATCCCTTAACTCAGAAATTATTTTACTGTTAGGTTTTGCTCCAAATCCTAAGCCCAAATTGGGTCCATAAAAGCTATATATCCCACAGAAAGCCTCATTGTAAAGTAATCTGTCCAAACTTGCAAACAATTCAACATCATTGTCTAAATATATACCGCCATGCTGATACACAATGTCCAGTCGGGCATAATCCGATACAAAGGCATACTTTTTTTCTTTATAAGCAGCGTACATATATTTATTTTTTGTAATGTCATAATTGCTTTCGTCCCAAGTAATTATCTCATAATCGGGACAATGTTTTTTCCAACTCTCCATCCAAATCCTGTTTTGCTTTGGAATTTCTTTACCGCCAAACCAACAATAATGAATTTTCTTGGGAATAAGCGGTACATCACTATGCTGGCACCTCGCAAAGTCATAGGACAATGGCATATGTGCCACATAATCGTGAATGTAACACGCAACATTTGCCAATTCGTGATAGCGTTCCAATTGTTCATATATTTCCGGATAAAAAGAAGAAGCAATATACACAATTGTATTGTCTGCGTTTCCATTCGCAAAAACAATTTCCGGTGGTAAGGCTTCTTTAATCCTGCCGTGCCATGTAAACTGCTTGGGTACATTATCGACAATTTCCGATATAGCATCAAAGAACCCGAAATCAGCAAAGGCATCACAAGCATCAGATAATTGTTTCCCTGCTCCGAAACAAATTAATTTAAGATTTTTGGCTTTAATTCTGTTTAACAATGTTTGTGCGTCAACATTTTTTAATTTCATCTAAAACTCTCCAATATTTTTTTGATTTCCAGATAGGTCATAACATTTTGAAATCCTGCACCGCTCAACTGTTCTAACACTGTAGCACTATTTTTGATAGCGACAACAATAAAAATGCGTTTATTCAAGCCGCGTATTTCCTCAATAGATTTGCAACCTACATTTCCGATTATTACCGTATTTTGCTTTAGAGGGTCGTTATCAATAAAATAATCAATATTGCAACCGAAAAATTGCAATAAGTGATACAATCGTATGCCCTCGGCTCCCGCACCGAAGGTGCAGATAGATAAGGGTGTATTGCCGCTCGCTGTAATAAGAGTTTTGTTCAGTCTTTTGCTTAGTTGTTTTAATCGTTCCTCTTGAAATATTTTTTCAGATAAAATACTATCTTGAAGTCCAATCAAATATGTTCGGAACCACATTTCGAACAAAAACAAGAATTTACTGCCACAAATATCCGTCATCTCTCGTTCGGTCAATTGTTCAGTATACCATCTCCATAATTCCACTTCCTCGCGATAAAACGCAGTTGCTCTTGTAAGCGTGTCTTGCT
>BNUP01000176.1 GCA_025997455.1 Fibrobacterales bacterium
AGGTGCGTTAGATGTGCTTGAACCGAATAAATATTGGTCGCCGCTTGCTGGTAAATATAATTCCTTTGCAAAAGCATATTCAGGGTTAATGGCAAATTTACAAGGCGGTAATAATTTATCGGGCGGATTTACAAACTTAGCGGTATCATCTGCACTTAGCATGAGCGGTTTGTCCCTGTCGGGTTTGCCAGAACTGCCTTATGGAGAATTACCCACAGATATTTCGGGCGAATTATCAACTTATGCGACAGGTAAGGCTTTAAACGGACTTTTTTTAATGGTCGGTAAGCAAGAAACCGCTTTAAGAGCCGACCCGCTCGGTGCAGTGAAAAATGCCGCAGGTTTTATTACGGACACGGTTGGCGAATTGCTCTCGGATGTGTTTGGAAAGGCAAAAAACGGCTTGATATGATTGTCCAAAATTACCCAAATAATGATTTATCAAAGGTTGAGAAATTAGTTTGGCTCGTTTTATACGGATTGCACACACATTGGTTGTGTGCAATAATAGCAATTATTGCATAAAGTAATTGAAATTAGCGATATTTCTTTTAGGCAAATGGAAATAAACGGGAAAAAATCAATTTATTCTATTGATGTCTGGAATAAAGTAGAAAAAATAATTTGGTAATAATTAAAACTTTTTCTTATTTACCTATCAAATCGTTCAATAAAATCTTTTGGGTAAATTGCAGGGACGAGGCCGTATCAAAAGCGGCAAGGCAATCCGATTTTTCAACATTGACTATATCCACTAATGAAAATAATTTTTTCATTTCTTGAATTGTTTTGATTTCGCTTTGCAAATATTTTCGAGTAATATAATAAATATCGTTCGCTGTGCTTGCTGTAATTGCCGCCTCAATTTTTTTAGCGGCAATCATAAAAATGATTTCTTTTGCCGAAACATCAAAAGGAGTGCGTGAGGCAATTGCATCAAGAATGATATTGGTATCAATAATTGCTTTCATAGCGTTTTGGGCGCTCCTCTTTTACTTCTGCAGTTTTAACGGTTGAAGGTAAAGTTCCAAAAAGAGACTTTGCGACCTCAAGTCTTTTTCGAATATTCTCATCTGTGCTGTCTGGTTTCTCTACCTTTTTCGGTCTCAAAAAAGTAATCACCACTTCGTAAGATTCCCTAACAGGTATAGCCTCTTGCGGTAAAACTGAATCGCCGTCATAAACGCCTTGAACTGCAAACATAGAACCTCCTCGTTTGCTTGTAATATACAAAAACGAAAATCCCCCCTAAACACTCCAAACTCCTCTAAATATCTCTAAAACTCTGCTTAATCACCAACTTCATTCTATCCTTTATCTCTTTTCGCTTGCTATCGTCCTTTTCTTTATCTAACTGCTTTTGCAGTTTTTCTAATGCATCCCACGCCTTCACCGCACGCTTGCTAAACAAGTCAAAATTGCTCTTATTTGCCTTTTTAGCCTCGTCATCGCAGCCAACAAGCCTGTGCAATAAGCGACATAGCCGCTCCTGCACTCATAACCGCACCCGCCATAAGTCAAGCCCGTTTCCGCACCTCAGTGTCTTTGTCCGTAAAAAGAGACCCTATATTTTGAATGCCTTGCACAGAGGCGTAAAGAACAACCAAAAACTATTCGCCTTTTATGCTATTTGCAATTCGTGCTCCCATTTCCGTCTTAAACTTCAAAGAGTGCCTTTGCAATTTTGTTTTTTGTGTCTTTCGCCTTTTGCAGAATCTCTTTCGCCTTCTCATCGCTCATACCGGAGCCGTCTTTAACCCCCTTGCTTTCCTGTAAGTATTTATTCACATCGGGAGCGTGCAGAGCATAAAGGTAATCATCAACATCTTTCACATCGAGTTTATAGGCGAGAATAATCCGCTGAATAGGCTCAACGAATTTTTTCCGCAACTGCATTGCTCCCCATTCCTTTTTGCCATGCATAAGGTCATAGTCGTCATAAGCATTTCGGTCTTTGTTTTTCACAAGGTCGCTTAATTTTTTCAAATCCCGCAAACTATCTTGTATTTTCCGTGAAAAAGTATCAAACTTGGTTTCTTCCGTCTCCTGCTTTTTTATTTCTCCCGGCTCATTTACATTTTCGACTCTTGTCTCTCCGGCAGGTTGTTTTGCTCTCTCCACCGTCTTTCCGCCATTTGTCTCAAATTCTCCCGAATAATTTCCTTTTCGCTCAACCATCGGCGGCTCTTTTTCCCGTGCTTCAGCAGTCTTTTTGTCTCCTTGTCCATAATTTTTACCCCCGTTTTCCGTTAAATTTAACCCTTGTTCAGTAGTTTGTTCAGTATTTTTAACCAAATTATCCCACTTCTCAAAATTTTTTCCGTAAATACTTTGCATTATCTCCAAAAATTTACTATATTTACCAACAGAGGGTTTTGGGTTTGTTGGCAACGCGGCTAAGTCCAACCTATCGGTACCTGCCTTCCGAGCAGGAGTGCGGGTAGCCAAAGCCCTCGCATTCTCTGAGGGTGCTTGGCTGTTAAGCTCAGACTTTCCAATCTGATCCCCAACAGTTAAGCCCCTCACTTTTTTAATATTATCTTTAACAGTTCCTTCAAAAACCTGCTGACTGTAATAATACTCTCCATTTTCATTTTTTCCCACATCAGATAAAATCGTATAATTTTTACCGTCAATTTTAATTGGCGTTAAATAATAATCAAAATTAGAATATCCATTATTTTTTGCATTAGGCATATTATCCGCATAATGCATATTCTCTATTATCTGCGGAATATGTGCCAAAGATTTAATATAAACTTCATCTTTACCAACAGAACTTATCAATTCCCTTAATCCCTAACTCCGCCCTGAAATACCCCGTCTATCCAAGAAAACGCATAAAAGAGTAAGGAAAATCAAGGCAACCCCTTGACAAGGAGCGATTATTTTGCTATATTTAAGGCTACCTAATTAGGGGGTTTATCATGAGCATGCCGGAATGGGTACAGGAACACAAAGAACCTCGCACCGAGATAAAGAATATCAAGGGTGCATACTACAAGTACGAAGTTCGCTACGAGTACAACAAGGCAAAGAAGCGCACGGACAAGAAGACCGTCCGGC
>BNUP01000177.1 GCA_025997455.1 Fibrobacterales bacterium
ATAAACCGCACATCGGGATCTTCCATAGACACAAGCCATTCAAGCGGTGCAAGGTCTTTATCCCACTCCAACTTGAATTTTCTCAACCCCGGAAACCCCGGAAACCCCGACTCAAAAACAAAAATTTTGGGCATAGCCATATTACAGACAAGATAGAAATTTTTATGATAGAGTTTTTTTTACGGGCGTGCCCCGCTCTCGCGGGTCGGGCTATACCCCTCACGCAAATTCGCCATTGCAAATCTCTACACACGCATTCTACAAGGGCGGGCGACCGGTGGTCGCCCCTACGGAAGGGCGGCATAAATGCCGCCCCTACAATTCCCATCTCCCATCTCCCCGCCTGCACCGCCGAGTTCTTCCCAACTTTACACTTTACTCGTTCAACTTTACACTCCCTACACCCTATACTTCCCTGCACCGCCGAGTTTTCTACATTCCCCACCAAAGAGGTATTTATGTTAGACCAGAAGGTTTATTTGGACGACATTTACGCAAGCAAGCAGTGTGAAGGCTCAACTTTCCGTGCAGTTGTGATGATGTCAAAAGAGGCACGGTTTATTAACGGGCAGGCACACGCGGGTTTTATTCAGTTGGAGGAAAAACCTACCACTATTGCTATGAACAAATTCAAGCAGAATAAGTTATCCATAGTGTCGGCAGATGATAAAGAAAACGAAGGTAAAGATAAAGCAGATGAAGGTTAGCAGTTTTTTTTTCGCAACGCTGCGGGAAGTGCCGAGCGATGCGACTTTGCCGAGTCATATTTTTTTGATGCGGGGCGGGTATATTAAGCCGCTTTCAACGGGTATTTACAGTTTTTTGCCTCTCGGTTTGCGGGTTATCCGCAAGATTGAAAAGATTATTCGCGAGGAGATGAACGCACTCGGCGGGCAGGAAGTGGATTTGCCTGTGGTGCAGACTGCGGAATTGTGGAGCGAGGCGGGGCGATACAGTGCGATAGGCGATGAATTACTGCGTTTCAAAGATAGGAATGCACATAATATGGTGCTCGCGATGACTCACGAGGAGGCTATTACCGATATGGCTCGGTATGTGCTTTCGAGTTATAAGCAGTTGCCGTTTATGCTTTACCAATTCAAAACAAAATACAGAGATGAGGCACGGGCGCGTGGCGGTTTGATTCGCGTTCGCGAGTTTGAGATGAAGGATGCTTACAGTTTTCATGCTTGCACCGAAGACTTAGATAAGCATTACGAGTTGGAATATAAGGCGTATCAAAAAATTTTCCACAGAGTCGGGATTGAACCCGTGATAGTGCAAAGCGACACGGGAATTATGGGCGGAAAAATTGCACACGAATTTATGCTCGACACCCCAAACGGTGAAGATTATTTAATTATATGCAGAACTTGCGGGTATCAGGCGAATAGGGAAATTGCAGAATTTACACGGCAACCTGCAGGTGTGGCGGTGAATGGCGAATTTCCAAGCGATAGTCCTTGCAGAGAACTTGAAAAAGTGGCGACTCCGTCAAAAAAGACAATAGAAGAAGTAACAGGTTTTTTGAATGCAAACACGGAGAGTGCCGGAAAATGCGTGTTTTTTGAGGCAGAAGGTCATCTTGTTGTGGCATTTGTGCAGGGAAATTTGGAGATTAGCGAAACCAAACTTCGCAATTATTTAAAAACAAAAGATTTAATTCCTGCAAGCGATGAACTCATAAAAGCAAGCGGAATGATACCCGGCTATGCAAGTCCCATTGGTGCAAAAAATTGCCGAGTTATTGTTGATATTGGTGCGGCAGAAAGTGCGGGCTTAATTGTGGGTGCAAATGAAGAGGGTTTTCATTATTTGCATTGTGTGCCGAAAAGAGATTTTGGCGATGGTGCGGGTGCGGGTTTTGAAGTTGTTGATATTGCGGAGGCGGCAAACGGGTGCGTGTGTTCCAAGTGCGGAAAATCGCTCACGGAAACTCGCGGAATTGAACTCGGAAACATATTTAAGTTAGGAACAAAGTTCAGCGAAAATATGGGTTGCACCTACTCCGACGAAAAAGGCGAGGTGAAACCTGCGGTGATGGGTTGCTACGGCATAGGAGTCGGGAGGCTTATGGCATCGGTTGCCGAAAACAGCCACGACGATTTTGGTCCCATTTGGCCGCCCGAAATTGCACCTTTTCAAGTGCTGATTGTGCAAATATCAAATGATAAAGAAGTTGTTGAAACCGCAGAAAAATTGTTAAAAGAATTGGAAGAGGCGGGCTTTGAAGTTCTGCTCGATGACAGAGATGAGAGACCGGGCGTGAAATTCAAAGACGGTGATTTGTGGGGAATTCCCGTTCGCATTGCGATAGGCAAAAAAGCACTTGCACAAGGTGCGGTTGAATGGAAATTAAGGAAAGGAAAAGAGGTTGAATTGGTGAAGGTTGAAGAGGTTATTGAAAAAGTGAGGAAGGAGTATTGAGAATATCTTCCAAAGGCTGCTATTCGCTTGAGGCAGCGTTGTATCTCGCTACTCTGCCGCCAAAGGCTAAAGCGAGTGTGCGCACGATTTCTGAGAGCACGGGAATTTCCGATGGTTATTTGGAGCAACTTTTTATACCTCTCAAAAAAGCGGGGATAATAAAGGGAAGCCGCGGAGTGCAGGGCGGGTATTCACTTGCTAAAACTGCGGATAAAATTACGGCGGGTGATATTTTGCGAATTGTTGAGGGCGATTTATACCCCGTTGATTGCTTGAGCAAAAAAGGAAAATGCGTGGTTGAAAAGGTTTGTTCGGCACGCAAGACTTGGGTTGAAATTTATGAGGCTATTGAAAATTGTGTTGATTCCATAACTCTTGCAGACATAGTTGAATCTTTTAACGCCATTGAAAATCCCGGGTTTATGATATGAAAATTTCCAGTCGCGGGCGATACGGCTTGCATCTTTTAATAGACCTTGCGGAGCACTTAAACGAGGAGCGCACTTCGCTTTTGTCGGTGAGTGAGAGGCAAAAAATTTCTGCAAATTATATAGAGCAAATTGCTGCGATTTTACGCAGAGCAGGGTATATTCGTTCGGTTAA
>BNUP01000178.1 GCA_025997455.1 Fibrobacterales bacterium
CACCGAAAATTGAAAGCGGATACCGATCCTTTGAAAGACAGTTGGCGATTTGGAACGCTAAAGCAAATGGCATCTATAACATCAATATCTGTTCCCCATTCGTGCCTGCTTGTGCCGGGTAATGCACTCCACAGCAAAATTGCCCTCATACATTCCAAATCGCCAACTGTCTTTCAAAGGATCGGTATCCGCTTTCAATTTTCGGTGCAAAACCGTAATGACCTGCCTCCGCTCGCAATTCTTCAAAGGCAGTTATGGTATTTTGTAACAACATTTAAGGGGAAGGTAGAAAAGAGTGGGGTGTAGGTGTGGGGTGGGGTATAGGGTGTGGCGTGTAGGGTGTGGGGTATGGAAAACTCAGCGTTGCAAGTTTGGAGGAAGAGAGAAGGGAATTGTAGGGGCGTGGTTTTAAACCCGCCCGTATAATTGTAGGGGCGTGGTTTTTTAACCCACCCTTTTAGAATTGCAAGGGGAAATGATGGATTTTTTTTTGGTGCACTCGGCACACACCGCGTTCCCTTGTTAAATTCGTTATTGCGGGCAATAGCGGGCGACCAGTGTGGTCGCCCCTATATCCTCTCTATATACTGTGCTTGAACTCTTAGTTTGAGTTTAAGCCAATCGTATGTATTGTGTGCAAGAAGAGCATTGCCCTTTTTATCCTTTAAACCATTTATTGTAAAGTAAATGGGAGCGACATTTGTAGCAAGAGCGGTGCCGGCTATGGTTTTAAGCGAGATTAGTAACGAAGATTCGTTATACCACTTTAATGAAGGAGCACCTAATCTTGCAGGCAGAACGGCAGATGGAGCGGAAACCGTAACTCCCGTTGTATCCATTGGTTCGCTAAAATAGATGCGGACAACATTGCTGTCGGCATATATATATTCCAATTGATATGTGAAATCAAGATAATATGAGGAATCAGGGGAACTAACTCCGTAGTCATACAAATTATAATTGCTATAATAATAATTAGGGGAATAACTATTCAATCTCGGTGAAACCCTATCATATACATCTACGCTTATTGCACCGTTAAGTTGGGACTTCGATTGGCTGTTAACTGCCTGAATAATAAATGTATATGTATTGCTATTGATATTGTTATAACTATAGCAGGGATCTCCATATCGTTCTACGCAATCTATATAATACATCTTGGTCGTATCGTTAGTTGTGTTGTATAAATATGCCTGCTTGTAATTTGTTTCGCCTGCCTTTTTCACAAACACATTGTAATCTGTTGCACCCGGAATTTTATTCCATTGCAGAGTTACTCGATATGAATCGTGATTTATGGTTGCTGAATCTATGGCTTTTAAATTGAAGGCACTTGCGGCAACATTGCTCAAATCAACTTTGAGAACTGTAATGGAATAATCATTGCTGAATGTTTTGTTATTTTTGGAAGTTAAATTATAAAATTCCACATAAAAATTTCCATTCCACTTCCCAACAGGAATAACCTTAACCAACTTTCCATCAACTTTCAAATCTGCCGTTGCCGAAACATAAATTGTGCCGTTGCTCACTTTTTGAACATCTATTGAATCCGAAAATTCAAACACAACGGTATCTCCGTCTGTAATAACAGATTTGTAGCCGATTAAATCAAACACGCTAACCGCACCTTCGTATTTTGCGGCAGTGGTTATGTGAGCAGGTGAACCGGCAATTAAACTTGCCTTTGTTAAGGTTTGCACACCGTAAGTTTTTCCTGCGGCATCTGTGTATTCCAAAGCCCATATTTGGTAATTTGTCCCGACCGCGGGCAACCCGGTGAACACATATTTGCCGTTTGCATCAACATCTGCCTCAAAAATTTTATCTACAAAATCTCCATACAATTGAACGCGAACTTTTGCACCAACCGCAGGCAAATTTTTTCCGCTTGCATCTGTGTAATATACAACGCCGTCAAGAGTGGAAGTTAGCGGATAAAGTGAAACGAGGGTAGTATTTTCGTTTGCGATATAAATATTCTCGCTTTGGTCGCCATAAATCTGTGCATAGTCAATTATCGAGGCATAGCCGTTTGCCTCAACAAGCACGGCATACTCTCCGGCGGAAAGTTTTTCAAAAACCGCTGTTCCTGCCGCATTTGCAACTGCAGTGTCGTTTGTGGAAAGCAAAACTACGGTTGCCGAAATCGGTTTGCCGTTGCTTGCATCTGTTACAAGCACATTTAATTTTGCCTGTGTTTGAATTGGTTCGGCAGATTCGCCTCCCAGCGATTCAACTACATTGTCTCCGCAAGCGGAAAGCATTGTGAATGCCATTGCCGCCGCCGCACTTAGAAAGAACTTTTTGTTCATATCTCATCTCCTGTTATTGGGTTAAACTCTTGCGGATTTGTTCCGCACTAAAAGAAAAATTTTGTTGCACCGACTTGCAAATTCCACTGCGAGCCGCCTGTTTCTTTTGCATATTCCAAAATACCAAAATGACCTCTAATACCGAGCAAAATGTCGCCTAATTTTACGCCTCCGCCGAGTGTGGGACCAAAGGTAAAAACATTTAATTCGGGCTTTTTTAAGTCGCTGTTCTTGTAAATTTTTGTGTAGATGTTCGCACCGATTTGCGGACCTGCCTCTGCATATAGGCAACCAAAATTAAACCTTGCGAGAATTGGAATTTCTATAGCGTGCAAACTTGCTCCCGCTTCGTATAAATCGTTAAATTCCCCGATATTTTCTTTTATCAATTCTCCGTTTGCACGATACCAACTATATTGAAGTTCAGGTGCAACTGAAATTAAATCGCTGATTTCTATTGCAAACGCCAACCCTGCGGAAACCGAAAATGCAGGTTGAAGTTTAACTGCGTGAGTTTCATTTACGAGTAATGCTTTGTGCCCGCGAAATGCACTTGCACCTGCGGCAACTCTTGCTCCGAGATGAGATATGAACAAAAAGTTCTTTCTAAGTGCGGCGGCGGCAATGGCATTCACAATGCTTTCCGCTTGCGGAGACAATGTAGTTGAATCGCTGGGAGGCGAATCTGCCGAACCAATTCAAACA
>BNUP01000179.1 GCA_025997455.1 Fibrobacterales bacterium
GCGTTTCTTAATAAAAAACAGAATCGCAAAAAAAGCGAACAAAATTGCAAGAAAAATTCTAAGCGATGAAATATCGAGTTCCTTTATCACATACACCGCAATTAAAACTGCAAAACTCCCGAAAATCGAAGTATAAGCCGCAATTTTTTTAGAATAAATTCCCTGCTTAATAAACTCCATACTCGCAATGGGAACGGAAAACGCCGCCGCCGCCATCATAATCACAAAAATCGAGTTTAACGAAAGTCCCAGCGACAAACCTACAATTGCAGTTGGTGCAAAAGACCCTATACCAACATTATTCAGCGCGCCGAATATAAAACAACTGCCGCAGAGCACCGCGAGTTTCCAACCTTCAAGTCCATCTAAACTTCCCGAAGGGGTAATGTTAAAATTCTGAAGTATCAGGCGGGTAGCCGTAACAGCCAACCCGACCGCAAGGCATTTTCGAATAAGCGAAAGCGGCATTTTAGGCACAAATCGAGGCAGAAAAAATGCACCGAGAGTTTGAAATAAAATAGCGAACAAAAGCGTAGTGGAATCTACATTTGCCCCATAAACATAAACTATGCAGAGCATCGCAATGGGAATCACAGCCGCGACATTAAGCGTTCCGGGTAAATCTCGGTCTCGCACCAAACCGGTTTTTGAATAAAAAATTGACCCCGTTGCAAAATCGCTAATCCCAAAACTCGAAAGCAAAAACTGAAAAAAACTGAACAACCCTATGGTCACGGGATTTCCCTTCTCAATCCTCGCGTTATCCTTCTTGTTATTCATAGTCGAATTCAGCAATCGCCAAACGAACAGCGAATTTAACGCTATCATCAAAATTAGAATAATCCAAGTAATATTCATTTTATGGGGAATATAGAAAGTTTGCACTCGGCGGTGCAAGAGTTGAAAGAGTAAAGAGTAGAGAGTAAAGAATAATAACTTTACACTTTTAACTTTCAACTTTACACTCTATTCCCTACACCATCACATCGAAAATCTTTTTATCTTGCCATTTTATCCATTTGACGGCTTTTTTACGGGTAGAAGTGCGGTTTGCCGTGTTTTTATGGCGAAAATCAAATGTGAGCAAATATCCCGTATCCTTGCCTTTGCTGTCTAAATATTTACCCAATTGTTCGTATGCTTTTTTGTGAGCAGAATCACCCCGCCAAATTTTTAACTCCAAAATAAACTGCTCCGGGACATAGTCCACTACTATGTCCATTCTTTCATTATCGCGGGTCTCGCTCTCAATGTGGTAAAATCCCCAGCCGTTAATAAGCGGGCGCAGATAGGTTAAAAACAAAATGCGGCATTCGTCTTCTAAAAATTTGGCTCGCGATTCGTTGTAAAGTTCGTAATAATGTTGTGCAAACTTTTTTAGACATAGTTCCATGTTGAATACCCCATTTTCAATAATTTCGGAGACTCGCGCTTGGGCGATGTTTTTTTTAGCGGAAGTTCGGTTTATTGATATAAAATAATCGCAAAGATATGTTTCAAAAATTTTATTGCCGATAGAAAGCATTTTGTCTTTCTTTGCTAAAATTCCAAACATAACACCTAACTGCATCGCAGGGTTCGCCGTACTGTATTCGTACGATTCCCCTTGCACTATGGTTTTATACAATAAGTCTTTTAATTCTTTATTATCTTCAATTTTATGCATCATATCTGTAAATAGAGGAACATTGTCGGTAAGCATCAATTCTTTAATAGATAGTTGAATATTATCTAGGCTCCATTTTTTTTCAAAATCCTCATCAATGGCTTTGCAAATTCTAGATACGAGAAACGGATATCCGCTTGTGTAGTAATAGATTTCCTCAGAAATTGCCTTTATGTCCATACCCGTATGATGGTCGCTCTCGTATTCATTAAGCATGGTCGCAATTTCTGGCGCAGAAAAAGACATGTCTATGTTGAACTCTACTGCAATATTCCAAGGCGAGTTGATGCGGCTCTCCCCCTCTGCAAGCGTATATTGCCCAGCCTGTGCTAGTTTTACTTTTAAGTTTTTTATATCATAGACCCCGGCTAAAATAACGCTTTGGAAGGTGATGCTTTCTTCGCCTCCGCGCCTTAAATATAAGTTCCGTAAAACCCCCACAAAGCGGAGGAACACTTGGTTGTTCGAGGTCTTGTCCACCTCGTCTATCATGAGCACAAACTTTTTGTCTTTGCAGTTTTTGGCAATCCATTCTTCTAATGCTTCAAATGTCGTAATGGAATCGTTTCTCCAAATTGTGGTTGATTCGGGATTTCGTTTTTCGACATATCTGGCTATTTGTCGGAGCAAAACAGGGCAAAAAGCCTCTGCACTCTCAAACGGCTCATCTCCAATTCCTTCAAAACTGATGAATGCACATTCATAACCGAGTTTGGGGAGAGCAAGTTCGAGCAGATGAAGCGTGGTGGTTTTGCCATACTGCCGGGCACGGTTGATGGTAAAATACTGCTCCTTACCTATCATAGCGAGTATTTGGTTTATCTTTGGGGTGGTGTCCACCATATAGTGCTTGCCGGGCACGCACAATCCGGTGGTGCAAAATTCGAGCGGGCGGGATGGCTGTTGGGTTGCAGGGGGCATGGCAACAATATAGAAAAAACAGAATTCCTTTCAGCAAAATTTATAAATTTTACGCGCCGAAGCGGTGGAGGCATTGTAGTAAAAATTTTACTTTGAGTTAAGTGTAGAAAATAATTTTCTACCTTCCCAATAATGACACGACTACTTCCTTTTCTTTTCCTATTCTTGCTCCTATTCGCTTGCAGTGCACCCAAAAACGCACTCGAAAACACGGTCGTGCCACCGCAAAACACAGCCGCAAATCCCGCACAAAGCCTTATTCCAAACTCCTATAAAGACTTGCAATACCCGACCTTCCAATACACACCGCCAAACCCCGCAAACTATCGCATTCCCATTACCGACAGCATCACGCTTTACGCCGTGCGCGATACTACCCTGCCTCTTATTGACCTCACAATTTATTTTAAGCAAAATGCAAATCCCAAAGACT
>BNUP01000180.1 GCA_025997455.1 Fibrobacterales bacterium
CTGCACTGCCGAGTGATTTTTCTACATTCCCCCTATGTCAAAGTTGTTGAAAATTCTCGCTGTTGCGGTTGCCGTTCTTGTTGTTGCTTTGATTGCGGCATTCTTTGTGGTGAAAAGCAAATTTCCTCCTGAAAAAATTCAGGCGTTGGTTTCGGAAGAGGCTAGTAAGGCTCTGAACAGGCAGGTTTCCGTGGGCGGGGCATCGCTTAAAATTTTTCCGCTCGGATTGCAGGTAACGGGAATTACCGTTGCAAATAACAGCGGGGTGGGGTTTAGCAAAGAACCGTTGCTGAATCTCCCCGTGGTCACGGTAAAAATTGACATTTTGAAATTGCTCAAATTGCAAGTTGCGATAGACAAAATTTCGCTTGAAGATTTGTCTTTGCTCTACGAAATTATGCCCGACGGACGAACCTCCATTGACGGCTTGGGGGGCGAACCGGACACCACCGCTAAGGACACCTCAAAATTAGATTTGACCAAATTGGAACTGCCCGCATCGCTTGCGTTAAATTCCTTTGAGATAAAAAATGCAAAAATTACATATTCCGACCGTGCGAATAAGCAAAAAGTTGTGCTCGGCGATATTTATTTGAAAACTAATTTGTCGCTTGACCAAACACTTGAAAACATTAAAACTTCGAGCAGCCTTGTGCTTGAGCAGGTTTCCCTGCAAGACGAGTCGCTCGGTATTCGCAAGGGCAATATAAAAATTTTCTTAGATGCCGATGTTGCGGCAAATTTGAAATTACAGCATATTGAAATTCAAAAGTTTAATGCTGGTTTGCAATCGGTGAGCGTTTCCGCAAGCGGCACGGTTGACAGGTTTTTGGAAAAAATTATGGTTGCGGATTTGACGGTGGAGTCTAATCAAATTAACTTGGCGGAGTTGCTTAAAGAAGTTCCGCAGGACATAAATCCCGAAATTGCAAAGGTGAGTGCAAGCGGCACGGCATCTTTTAAGGTTGCGGTAAAGGGTGCAATTCAACCCGAAAAATTACCTCCTTTGAACGGAAATATTACACTTGCAAATATAGCGGTTTCGCATAGCGATTTGCCTGCGGGAGTTTCCGCTTTAACAGGCAACATAAACTTTACGGAAAATTCGGCGAGCATAAAATCGTTTTCGTTTTTGTTGGCGGGGCAGCCCACTAGCCTTCAGTTAGAGGCGAGCAATTTACTTTCAGCACAACCTCTGTTGAACGATTTTTCGCTGAATGCTAAACTCAATTTGGGAACGCTGTTTGCACTTGCAAATAAAATTATTTCCATTCCGCAATTAAGCGATTTGGCAGGAAACATCTCTGCGAATTTGAGCGCGAAAGGAATTTTAGATCCGTCGCACCCTGAAAGGTTGTCCGTTGCGGGCGGTGCGGAATTGCAGAATATAGTTGCAAAAACTCCGTTGATTCCCGATGCGGTTAATGTGAATGGTGTGGTGAAATTTTCAAATACGGAAATTTCGCTTGCTCCTGCGGTGAAAATCGGAAATTCAGATGTGGACTTGAATATATCGGTTCAAGATTACCTTGCTCTAGTGATGCCGCGACTTGCTCTCGGTAAAAAAACAACGGCGAATATAAAGGTGTCTTCTGCTAATTTGGAACTCGATAAATTGCTCCCTCCGAGCGACCCGAACAAAACGGAAGAAGAGGAAATTCCTATGGAACAATATCCCGAACTTCCGGATATTATCGCGAATGTAGATGTGAATTTGGCTAACACGGTTTTCCGTCATCTCACTCTTTCTGATTTTAATTTGGCGGTTAAGTTTGCAGACAGCAAGGCGAATATTGCGGGCAAGGGCAGGTTATATACGGGGTCGTTTAACACAGCGGTTTTTGCGGATTTAAGCAATCGTAAATCTGCGAATGTGAAGTTTGCGTTGGATGTTGATAAGGTTGAGGCAAACGATTTTATTTCGCACGGCAATGATAATGTTTCGGGTAATTCTGCAATGGCAAAACAAATTCGCAACTTAGATAATACGGTGTTCGGCAAACTAACTATGAAAGTTGATGTAACTACAAAAGGACTTCCGCATACATTTGTGGATAATCTTTCGGGTCCTATTTCGGTTTCGGTGACGAACGGAAGTTTGCAGGGTTCAAAGTTGATAGGCGAGGCTGTGGGCGGAATTTCGGGTTTTGAAATTGCAGGGAAAAAAGTGTTGAGCGGACTCATTCCCGTTTCCGGCAAGGGCGATGTTAAGTTTGAGGATTTGAAGGCGGTGCTTGAGGCAAAAGACGGGCAATTGCTCGTGAAAAATTTTGATATAAAAGCAGGTGCACTCGGAGTTTTGGCTTTTACGGGCGGAATAGGTTTTACGGGCGATTTGAATTTGAATTTGCAGAATACGCTTAGTTCATCTATAAGCAGAAATTTGAATGCACTTACAAAGGCAAGTCCGGTTTCGCTTTATCAAAAGGATGCAGGCGGAAATGCACTTTTGTTCTTTAATATAGGCGGAACTTTTGCCGACCCGAAGGTGTCTTTGGTATCTAATCCCGTTGCGAATTTAACCGATGCTTTAAAAGGTGCCGCATCTGCGAAATTGAGCGAGGTAAAGGATAAGGCGAAGGAAAAATTAAACGCGGAGAAGGCGAAGTTGGCGGCAGAGGCAGATGCAAAAAAGAAGGAGTTGGAGGCAAAAGCACAAGCCGAGGCAAACCGTATAAAAGCGGAGGCGGATAAGAAAAAAGCCGAAGTTACGGATAAGGCTAAAAGCGGTGTAAAAGATGCATTAAAGGGATTGAAGAGGTAGGATTTTTTAGTATGGAACAGAGCGATAATTGTGATGCCAGGTGGATTCAAAGATTGGAACATTATGACAAGGCTTTTGCTTTGCATAAGGAAATTCTTGATTCCGTTCAAAATCCAAATTCGCTGAGCAATATGGAAAAATTAAGCGTTGTTAAATCATTTGAAATAGTGTTTGAACTTTCGTGGAATGTAATGAAAGATTATCTGCTTTCGCAGAATATAACGGATATTGCA
>BNUP01000181.1 GCA_025997455.1 Fibrobacterales bacterium
TGCGGCAGAAAAAATACTTATGCCTACAAATGCAAAAATTGCGGAAATCAACGCGGGTAGCCACCTTCGCTTTGTCTTGTGCTTGAACGCCTTCCAAAATGTGTGTGTTTTTTCGGGGACAAACGGCATATAGCAGTAGAGCAGCCAAAGCATAAACAACAACGCACCGAGCAACACAAAGGGAATGCTCAAATCGGTAATCACCGCACCGAGCCTGCCGAATGGCAATTCGTGTACCAAAACGGTTTCCAAAGTATCGCGCAAGTTGTGAAGGAACAGCCAAAAAAGCCCTATCCCGCCCGCGAACAACAGCAAAAACGGAATGAAAATTATAGCCTTTTGTCCGTATCCGCGGCTTTCATTTACGTCCCACACAATGTTCATATTGGTCTCAACGGTATCTATAGCCAAAATAAATGTGACGAGCAAACCGAGTGCGCCTATAAGCCCAAGCGAACCGAGTTTTATCCCTTGAGCAGTCACCAAAAACGGCATTACATTTTCTAAAATTGTCGCGACCATAGCGTTTAATTCTATGTCATTGCCGGGAAAAAACAAGTGCAACAATCCGTTGATATACGGCAAAGTTTTCTCCAAAATTGTCGGCAAAAGTTCAGGCAAATGCGTGATAAACAAGTCGCCTATGCCGAGCGACATACTTATTGAAGTTATGAGTATGAGCATAGGAACTGCGGCGAGGAGCGATGTATAGGCGAGTGCGGTTGCGCGAATGGTGCTGTGTTCCAAGAGGAATATTCTTATCGCATCATAAACTATGCGGAGCGGTTGAGAACGGACAAATACAATGCGGTCTATGTCCTCTGTTGTTGGAATTTTCATCGAAAAAAATGTAGAAAAATTGGGCGTTCCCTCGCTTCGCTCGGTCGTGCTAAAGCACTAACGCGAACTCGACGGTGCAAAAATGGGAGAAGGGAGATGGTTGCCTCAGCATTGCAAAAATAGGGTATGGGGTGTTGGGTGTTGGGTGTGGAAAATACGGCATTGCAAATTTTTCTGGGGTGCTCTATCCACACCGCGTTCACAATTTTGTGTCATTATCATATCGGCTCGTCACCAGCGAGGTGCAACCCGAAGCAATCCATAGAATGCAGTAGTGGTTTATTATTGTTTCTTTCTTTTCTGTCAATCTAAGATGCATTGTTTGCTTTATCACTATTTTGTGCTGTGTTAAATTCGTCTATTATCTCAAGCAATTCATCTATCGCATTACCTACATATTTTACAAACTCATCACATTTTTCTGCAAGTTCTACAAAAATATTCCCATCTTTATAGGAATCTGCAAATTTATACAGCGGCCACCAATCATTTTCTTTATATCCATTACTTTTGTTATATCCTTTTGTTTTTAAAAAATCAATCAGGTCTTTTGGGAACTTATCGCTTTCATTTTCGCAATCATTTTTTTTTACATTGTAGGGGAAACCATACAAAAGTCCTTTTAAATCTTTTTCCTGAAACTCGAAACGCAATTTCAAGTACTTCCGATCATTGCGGTAAAATGAAAATTTTGAAAATTTATATTCAAAAAAATCATCTGCATTAAACTGCAAACTCTTACTATTTGCTAATTCTTTTAATTTAGTAATAGTATTTTCAATGACTTTTTCTTTTATTTTAGGCAAAATTCTTACAATATCAAATGCCGCTGCGACATTTTTGTTTTTTAGAATTACATCGACCATTTCTTTTTCCATTTCTCTACTCCTTGATTGACCGGTTAATTGCCTTATTAAAATAATATATTGCCTTAAAGTTTCCCTTAAAATTGAATCATTTACGGACTCTTTTTGGCTACATTCGAGCCATTCCAAGATTTCTTTCTCATAAGATATTTTTATATAATCATCTTTTGTTAATTTAAATAAACTATCTTCACTCGCCTCCCTTCCATCTAATGTCAAATAAACAAGTTTTGATTTTTTGCCATATTCGTAATAACGCCATAATTGGCGATACTGATCTTTTGCGTATATCTTAGTTTCAATCAATATTTGTTCTTTATCATTTGTAACCGCAATATCTATTCTACCTCCACTATCATAATTTTCATCAATGTTTCCTATATTTTTTTCTACTTCTACGATTGTATTCTCAAGAGAAAAATAGTCTATTTTGATTTTTTCTAAAAATGATTTTAGAAAAATATTTCCTTTTCCGTGAGAACCTTTAGGATTAAGTAATTCTGCGATAAATCTTGAATGACTTAACTCATCAGATGTTAAATTCAATATATTAAATACATTGAAATTTTCGCCTGAAGATTTAAATATTTCTTCATACCGTTTATTTATGACGGTTATTTGATACAATAATGATTCTATATCTTCCATAGTTTCTCCTCCCATGATTTTATATGCACTTTTATTTTAATAATGTTAGAGTTCTGGGCAAAGCCCAGAACTCCTGTATACAGGAGTTAAAAGATTTTTCTGCAAGTTTTGTGGCATCGAGGGTAAATATACATTTTTTTTGAACAAAGTGCAAGAAAAAAATGCAGTTTTGAAAAAAATACAATTTTTACAGGTTTTGTGTGATATTTGAGGAGTTGCCAATGCAACAGCAATTTAATTTATCATTGCACGCTTTGGATGCTCGTGTCGAGACACGAGCATGACAAAAAACGCACAATCACAATGCTTTTATTTCGCTCTCAGACAGTCCAGTTGTTGCAATAATGATGCTCACCGCTACGCCTTCAGCCTTGAGTTTGCTGGCTATTTCTTGCTTGGTTCGAGCCTCGCCTGCCAATTCGCCCTCCTGCCTGCCCCGTGCCTCGCCGCGAGCCTCGCCTGCAAGTTCGCCATCACTCCTTGCCTTGTCAATCTTTGTCCTAATTGCACTCTCCCAATTCAGTCTGCGGTCTAAATCCCTATCGTAGCGAAGTTTTGCCTCTGGTGATAATT
>BNUP01000182.1 GCA_025997455.1 Fibrobacterales bacterium
TCTTCAAATTGCTTAAACATCTCGGTTCCCCCTGCTCCACAGGTCTCGGTTGCGTTGATCAGCACTAATCGCCTTCAAGTATGGCTTTGATATTGGTCTTAGGAATTTTTGTTGCTTTTTCTATCTGATCTATACTAAATCCAGAATCTCGCATGTTCTTTATCAGGCTTCGCAAAGCACGGGCTTCGCCCCGAGCCTCGCCTTCAAGTCTTGCGGCGTGTTCCCTGCTCCACTGGTCTCGCTGTGCCTTTAAACGATTCTCGTACAGAGTACGGTTGCGTTGATCGGTGCTAATCACCTTCAATTGGCTATAAGCCTGCTGAATAGCCGGATTCCTCTGCGCTAAAGCCATACTCTAGTTTACTTCCCAAAAATGCACCGCAATTTCCCCAATTCATCTTTGCTTGCCAGCATGTGCCGGAACCGGGTGCTCCAATTCACTTAGAACCAAATACGGCTCAAAACTTTGTATTATTATCGAGGGTTCCTTTATAATAAGTGTATGGAATAATCATCGGATCTAAAAACTCTCGCCGCAACTGTGTTTCATTATAGTTTGCCGATTTGTAAGCGGGCAAGTTGTCGCTAAACTTGGCTATGAGCGGGGCAAGAATTTGTTTGGATTCGGGGAGGGTCATGTAGTGAAAATATAGTAATCTCAGAAGAACTCCACAAAACTTTATCTCGTAAAATAAATTAAATTTTTAAAAGTTACCTAAAATTACTTACAACACCTGAAGCCGACGAACGGGTATTCGTTTTGCGGGTAGAAACTGAATTTTGTTTCGGTGCAGGAACTCGCATTTTGAGTATTCCACGCACCGCCTGCGACTAAGAAAAGCCCGTCTCGTGCAGGCGAGGAAGTCCATTCCCAGAGATTTCCGCTCATATCATACATACCGAACCAACTGCGGCAATGCTCGGAAAAACCGGAGCGCAACGGTTCTTTTGCGGTGCGGAGGTCGGTGGCGCATTTAGTTTGATTGTAGGAGTTGCCGTATGGATATTTTTGATTTTTGTCGCCTTTGCACGCCGCTTGCCATTCGTCGATTGAGCACAGATGTTTGCCCGCAGATTCGCAGAGCATAGCGGCGGAATTTTGGCTCACCATATTTCGCGGTTTTTCGCCTGAGATGTTTGGAAATTCGTAAGCATCTACACAGACGATTTTTTCTTTAACGGAAACTGGAAATGAATTGGGTGCACAGTTGTTGTCGCTTGCCATATTATAGGCGGATGGTTGCCAAGTGCTCGTGTTCCCTGCCGAGTCGGTCGCTCGGAAAAATACGGTTCCCGTGCGATTGTAATTTTCAATTATTGATTGGGCGATCTGCCCGTTCGTTGTATCTGTTGTAATGTTGCCAATGCATTTTTGTTCGCCGCATTCCACGCGGAGATTTATGGGTTTGTAGTATCTGCCTGCCGGCGGGAGAATTGAGGGGGTGGGTGGGAGGGTGTCCGTAGGGGCGGGTTTTAAACCCGCCCTTGAAGAATCGTGATGGTTGGGGGGGGGGCGGGGGTTGTTAAGGGGGTGCCCCCCTTAGGAGAGGGGGTAGCGGAAAAACCGCCCGCTGTATTTGTAGGGGCGGGTTTAACCGTAACGGGGGCGGGTTTTAAACCCGCCCCTACAACAGTTAAACCCGCCCTTGATGAATCAGGGCAGTTTTGGAACGAGGGGGAGACCTCCCCCACACTGTCTGCCGCTTTTATGCTGTCTAATATGAATTTTGCTTTTTCCTGTGCTTTTTCTATTGCAAGTGCAAATTGCTGTTGTCTCGCTTCCGCCTCGCGGGCTGCACGGGTTTGTGAGACTTTCCATTGGAAGATTAGGAAAAATAAGAGAAGTAATAAAATGATTATTATCAATGCCCAAAAACGGCGGCGACCTTTAAGTTTCTCGGCTTCATCGGAGTCTAGGGGGGGGGGAGTATCTGAGTTTTTAATCTTCATATAATTCCTTCCAGTGTCGTTTAATTTCCGCCTCTAATTCTTTTTTGCTCTGGCGCGTGCGAAAACTTCCGCGATAGGCTATGGAGATGTAGCCTGTTTCTTCGGATACAACTATAACGAGTGCGTCTGTTTCGGCGGCTAATGCTTTTGCAGCACGATGTCGCATTCCACCGGTTTGTTCGGCTGCGGCGGCTCCCGTGGGCATCGGTAAAACGCATCCTGCGGCGAGAATTTTGTCTTTGAGAATAATGACTGCACCGTCGTGTAGCGGAGTGCCTTCGTAAAAAATTGTGCAGAGAAGTTTTTTGGAAATATCGGCGTTAAAACTCTCACCCGAATCCATATAAGAGCGCAATCCCACTCGTTTTTCGAGCACTATGAGTGCACCTGTTTGTTTTTTTTGCAGTTCGAGCACGGATTCTACAATTTTTTCGGTGACTTCCTCAAGACCAGATGAACGGAAAAATACACTGCGGAGACTTATATTGTTGGCAAATTGTCCCACGCGCGTTAGGGCACTGCGAATTTCGGGTTGGAATACTATCACTAGGGCAACTACGCCGAGTGCCCCCAAACTGCTTATGAGCCACGCGAGTCCGCGCAAATCGAACATCTGTGCAAAAAACCAAGCGGCTACAATAAGAATAACGCCCGAAAACATTTGCACCGCACGAGTGCCCTTAAAAAGCATAAACACGCAGTAAATCAATCCCGAAATAAGCAAAATGTCTATGATGTCCGAAAAGCGAACTTCTATCACATCAAAAAGCCGAAATGTCAAGAGGTCGTCAAGCACAAGGATAATGTAGAAAAACTCGGCAGTGCAGGGGTATAGGGCATACGCACGAAGTTAAATAAATGTATATTAGGCATAGAGGTACTACTATGCCAACAGGGCAAAAAAACAACATAGAGCAACTACAAGAACTGCTTCCGCAAGGCTATGAATCTGCGGCGTGGGAGA
>BNUP01000183.1 GCA_025997455.1 Fibrobacterales bacterium
AGAGGTTACCTCTAATCTGTTAGAGGGAACGGACTTTCTGCAAACCTCGCCACAACTTATTTTTTCTTGCTCTTAATTATCTTCGCATCGACAATATTTGCACCCTTTATTTTTGCATTGCCCGCGAGTGCCGGTTTTCTGTTAATGACCATATATTGTGCAATTCCCCACAAATTGGATACCGTCCAATAGAGCACCAAACCGCTCGGCATAACCGCACTAAATACGAACATCATCGCGGGCATCATCCAAACCATCATCTTCTGATTCGGGTCGGTAATCGTCTGTTTGGTTTGCAGCCAAGTTGTCACCACCATAACAAAGGGCAACACCGCTAAACCTTCGGGCATAATCCACGGAATGCTAAAGCCTTGCCAAACAACATCGCTTTTGGAAAGATCTGTTATCCACGCCACAAACGGAGCCTCGCGGAGTTCAATAGCACGACCGAGAACAACAAACAATCCTATGAAAATCGGCATCTGCAAAAGCATAGGCAAACAACCGGAAAGTCCGCTGAACGGAGAGATTCCGTGCTTGGCATAAAGAGCCATAATCTCCTGCTGTTGAGCCTTCATATCCCCGCGGGTTCTCGCTCGAATGGCATCCATCTCAGGTTTGAGAGCCATCATAGAACGCGTGGAGCGAAGTTGCTTTATCGCAAGAGGCGTTGTCACCATTTTAACCAAAATCGTTAAAAGAATTATCGCCACTCCGTAATTCGGAAGAATGGCATAAAATGCGTTCAAAATCTGCAACAGCACTCCGCACATCCACACAAACCACTTATCCGCACCGCACCACTCCCAACCGCTCACTATAATTTTCTCGTAACCCTCACCCATATCGCTAATCTCTTTCCAATGCAACGGCAAAATTGAGAAATCAAAAGCGACCGAATCGGTAGTCATATTATCGCTAATTGTAAGGGAATAAGTGCCGGGGTCTTTATCATTTGCCTTGTCCCTAATAGGTTCCGCACCAAGAGAAGCCTCGCTTTCGCCGCCAAAATTGATAACGCCTGCGACATACTTTCTCCGCAAACCAAACCACAGTGCCTTACCCTGCTCGCGGTTAAACCAAGTCTGTTTTGTTATAGTCTCCCGTTCCACATTGTAGGTGTTGTTCAAAATTACTTCACTGAAAAGGTAATTTGCACCGAATGATTTAGCCGTTGAAATGTGTTCGGTCTCACGCATTCCGCCCTTCCAAGTGAGCGTGTAGAGTCGCGGGGCAAAGCCTTTTATCTTTGTGGCGTGCCGCACCGCCAGCCCGTCTTTGGTAAATGAGTATTTACGAATGACCGACTTCCGTCCGCTTGCATCTTTCCATTCAAAAGCCACCACCGCCGAGTCGGCAACTTTTATGGTATCTTGCGTGTCGGTTGTAAATTGGGCGTTATCGAAATCGGCATTATCAAATGCAATGCTAAGTGCCCCAGCCTCCTTGTTCTGCAAAAGTTCGGGAAAAACTCCGTTTGAATCGGCAAGCGTTTTCGGTTTTATGCTGACAACTTTTGCACCGAGCGAATTTAATACCATTGAAAATCTATCCGTTTCCACATAAATTTGCCGTTGCGGTATGGGAGTTGTTGCGGTTGCCTCGTTTGCGTTTTGAGTTTCGTCATCGAGGGTTTGAGTTTCGCTGCCAAACGGTTGTTGCAACTCGTTATTGGAAAGCGCAGACGGTGCGGAAATTTCCGGCACTCCAAATTCCGTTTTTGTGCCCTTAATCGCCGCAAGCGAATCCTGCTTTGCCCTTTCAAGCGCAAATTCCGCAGCCTTCCTCTGCAATTCCGCTTGAGCCAAATCCTGCTGTTTGCCCGCATTGTGAATAGACCACACGAACAAAAGAACTATCAAAACAACACCGATAATCGTATTTTTACTCATTGTGGTGGGAAGGTAGAAACTTTGCAATGCAGGGGTGTAGGGTGTGGGGTGTGGGGTGTGGGGAACTCGGCGTTGCAATAAGCATAGCCACTCACTTGTAAAAAAATGAGATAATCTGTATAAATAGTAGTGGCAATAAGCATATCTGCCCTATTAAAAAGAAACCTTAGATAATCTGTATATACAATGGCAGAAAAGAAAGAAACAATAATAAACCACTACTGCATTCTCTGGGTTGCTTCGGGTTGCACCCTCGCTGGTGACGAGCCGCATTCCAAGCGGGGCAGAACTTTCGGGCAAAGCCCTACTTGCACCGCCCCGCTCTTGTGTAGCATCCCTTTTGCATAAGCCAAAAGGGATGGGGGGAATATTGACCTGTTTACTTGATGCACATCCGTGCCCCGTGTAAGCTAAGGAAGAACAAGGCGGAAGCCCAAATTGTTGTTGCTATTGCCGGGACTATTGTTGTTCCGGTTGGCAACGCGGGCGTTAGTCGCGTTATTGTTCCAACTCCCGCCGCGATTCACACGGTTGGAGCATTTTCTTTAGTCAATATCCTTTTTCTTAAAGCATAACTGTTTGAATGCAGAGCAAAGGCAAACAGAGGCAAAATATGCCTTTGATATTCTTGCTCTCCCCAATTGCCATTCTCCAATTTATCTGTGTAATAATTCAACTTATTTTTAAGGCGTTGCTTACTCGCCCTAAGCAATTGTATTTGCCGAGGGTAAATTAAATACCCCAAAAATGGCAAACCCTCTTTGCAAAAATTAAAAACAAAAGGCTTTAAGGTCAGCAATAAATTATCACTTACATATTCATTGAATTTATTTCCCATTTCCAAAAGTTTTTCTTTATCGTTAGACCACAACACCATATCGTCCATATAACGGACATACGCTTGATTGCCCAAGTTTTCTTTGAGGTAATGGTCTGCCGCAGATAAATAATGATTTGCAAAATACTGACTTGTG
>BNUP01000184.1 GCA_025997455.1 Fibrobacterales bacterium
TTTGTTGTGAATTGCTTTCGTTTTTTGCTATATTGTAGATGATTTGCAACCACTGCACGCGGGGCATCGTGTTGTCTGTCGTTGTGAATTGCTTTCGTTTTTTGCTATATTGTAGATGATTTGCAACAAATGATCACACAGGGTGTAACGTTCTATGGTTGTGAATTGCTTTCGTTTTTTGCTATATTGTAGATGATTTGCAACTTATGAGTTTCTCGGCAAAAATAGTAAGGAGTTGTGAATTGCTTTCGTTTTTTGCTATATTGTAGATGATTTGCAACAATATTATAGGTTCTTGCTTCTTTGTGTCTGTTGTGAATTGCTTTCGTTTTTTGCTATATTGTAGATGATTTGCAACCTGCACAATAGTATTCTTTACCACTGCCGTGTTGTGAATTGCTTTCGTTTTTTGCTATATTGTAGATGATTTGCAACTGCTTGCAATGCTGCTCGTCTGCAATTCTGTTGTGAATTGCTTTCGTTTTTTGCTATATTGTAGATGATTTGCAACACGAAAAGAAAAAGTCAAAGCCAAAATACGGTTGTGAATTGCTTTCGTTTTTTGCTATATTGTAGATGATTTGCAACACGACCGCGTTCCCAAAAGACCGCACCCGTGTTGTGAATTGCTTTCGTTTTTTGCTATATTGTAGATGATTTGCAACCAATTGCTATTTTAAACAAATGAACGAACTGTTGTGAATTGCTTTCGTTTTTTGCTATATTGTAGATGATTTGCAACAATTTTTCCAATATGTGCCTGTAATATCTAGTTGTGAATTGCTTTCGTTTTTTGCTATATTGTAGATGATTTGCAACTTCAGTCTCTGTCATCTCGCTTTATGGAGTGTTGTGAATTGCTTTCGTTTTTTGCTATATTGTAGATGATTTGCAACGTAGAAAATGAATAAAACTAAAAACGCACGTTGTGAATTGCTTTCGTTTTTTGCTATATTGTAGATGATTTGCAACCGCACAAGCAATAACCAAGCAATGCTGAACGTTGTGAATTGCTTTCGTTTTTTGCTATATTGTAGATGATTTGCAACGATAGGCTCGTTAATGATATTTGCACCTGTGTTGTGAATTGCTTTCGTTTTTTGCTATATTGTAGATGATTTGCAACCAATGTCGTCATAACCTACCCATTCCTCTTGTTGTGAATTGCTTTCGTTTTTTGCTATATTGTAGATGATTTGCAACCAGATAAAAATGAGATAAATCAAAGATATCGTTGTGAATTGCTTTCGTTTTTTGCTATATTGTAGATGATTTGCAACTTAGCGGACATCGGTCAATTCCGTCTTTCTGTTGTGAATTGCTTTCGTTTTTTGCTATATTGTAGATGATTTGCAACGAAAGCATACACTTTGATACCCGTTGACCCGTTGTGAATTGCTTTCGTTTTTTGCTATATTGTAGATGATTTGCAACTTCTATCAAAACATAATGCGGATTATCCTGTTGTGAATTGCTTTCGTTTTTTGCTATATTGTAGATGATTTGCAACAATGGAGCAACGGGAACGACATCAATTTCAGTTGTGAATTGCTTTCGTTTTTTGCTATATTGTAGATGATTTGCAACATTGTAATTGTATTCTTCGAAATTTCAATTACTTACGAATGCGAATAGATTCTATAAAACAGCGAAGAAGGCGGATTTTGGTTTTCCAAAATCCGCTTTTTTTATTTTAGTAATCTCTGAAAAACTCCTCCAAACTTTATCTCATAAAACAAGGAGTTTTTTTCAAATTTCAAAATGACTAACAGTCGACAACGGATGCATAATAAAATGTTTTGAAAAAAACTCCATACCGAACACAAAAAAAGAGCGACACACTTGCGTATGCCACCCCTAATGTTTTCACAACGGAATAATCCTTATTGTGAATTGCTTTCGTTAGGGCAAATATAGTAATCTCAGAAGAATTCCCCCAAACTTTATCTCATAAAACAAGGAGTTCTTCAGAGACGACGGCGATACTGCGAGCATTCGCCGCAGGAAGACATTATCACCATAAAAACACAGTTCGCCCATGTCGCTTGGTAACCTCTACCAACCTCTTAGGAGGTTAATAGAGGTTACCTATAGTAATTTTATTAACGACCATTCGACATATCGCCCACAACTATTCGGCATATAGTTAAAACATCTCAAACCATATCGATTCAGGCTTTTTCTTTTTTGCAGAAGGAGGAATAGATTTCGCAGGAGGAGAAATAGATTTTGTTGTGGGTTTTGGTGGCGAGATTTGCTTAATATTTTGACTCTCCGATAATTGCGGTTCATCATCAAAAAACATTCTCAATTGTTCTGATTCTTTTGGGAGAGCCTGTACCCCAGAGTTCCTAAAAATTTCCATTGCCCCAAACTGCTTATCGGTCACTCGTATAACCGCAACCGACCCGCAAGGCGGCAGATTATCCTTAACCCTTTGAATATGCACTTCTGCATTTTCACGACTTGCACAATGCCGCCAATACACAGAAAATTGAAACATTTGAAAACCGTCTTCCAAGAGATGTTTTCGAAATTTCATATAACGCTTTCTATCGACTTTGGTTTCTGTGGGCAAATCAAAAAAAGTCATAATCCACATAATACGATACTCACTAAGGCGATTCATTTAAGTTTCGGGTAAATGATTTTTTTCTTTTTGCCTTCAAAGCAAGCGGCAAGCGATGCAGTGGTATTTGAAATTGCAATAAAAAGAGGACTGTGTTCTTTTGAAAAAAATACATCTTGTTGAAGAACTTCTAAAAGCGTCCGTTTAACTGTCGGGGTGAGGTCTATATTTTCGGTTTCACTCAAATGAGTAATCACTGATC
>BNUP01000185.1 GCA_025997455.1 Fibrobacterales bacterium
GTAGATAAAATTGTCTTTGAAAACAGAAATAATGAATTTAACCGAGAATATAAAAAATTGCTTATAAATGTTTTGAATGAACAAGTAAAATACAAAAAGAAAAAATTAATTTTAACAGATGCAATTTATGAATTTTTTTTGGATATTGTATCAACTCTTGAGGGTAAAAATGAACAGAGAATCTGTGCTGTTGGTATTCTTTGATTTGCCGGTTACTGAAAAATTACAGAGAAAAAATGCCGTAAAATTTCGTAAAAATTTAATAAGACAGGGATTTAGTGCTTTGCAAGAGTCTGTCTATTACAAGGCGTTGAATAACATTTCAAATACCAATGCAGAAATCAACGATATTAAAAAAAATTCCCCGCAGGACGGAAGTATTTTTGCTTTAAGTTTATCCGCCGGAGTTTTTGAAAGAATGCACACTATATCGGGAAAATCGCCTGATATAAATTTTGGGAATTTTATTTTGGAGGTTTAGTATGGCAATTTCTCGGATGCAGCATTTTAGTACTTGGAAGGAATTTAAGGCGGTATATTGCAAGTTCAACGCCTTGTTGGGAGCGGAGCATTATTTAACAAAATTAAAAGAAATTGATGACATAGCAAAAATTTGCAAATTAGAACCGATTAAACAGAGTTATGAAACATTTTTTATTCCAAAGTCAAACGGAGAAGAAAGGCGAATTGATAATCCGCTCGGAAACACCAGAAAATTGCAAGCACGATTTAGAGACTTTCTCGAAGATATAGGAGGGTCAATGTTTCACGCTTGTGCACACGCATACATAAAGGGGCGCAGTTGTTTAACCGCATTGAAAATTCATCAGGATTTTGAAAGTGAATATTTTTTGAAAATAGATATAAAAGATTTTTTTCCAAGTATCGGCAAAGAATTTTTAATTAAAGAATTAAAAAATATATTTCCTGCCAATGGCTTTTTTTTGCATAAAAACGGAGAAACTTATTTCGATAACATTATTGCTTGTTGCATTTTAAACGGCGGACTTCCGCAAGGCTCGCCTTGTTCACCGATTTTAACTAATTTTTGTATGTTGCAAAGCGATGGTAAAATTTCAAAAAAGATAGGGGAAAATTTTGCATATACCCGTTTCGCAGATGACATTATAATTTCCGCAAAGAAAAAATTTGATTTTGAGCAAATGGAGAATGATATTCAAAAAATTTTATCAAAAGCGAACTCAAATTTTTTAATAAATAAAGATAAAACTAAATTTACAAAAATTTCAAATAAAAATGAATTGCTCGGACTTGTCATAAACAAAAAACAAAATATAGTTTTAACGCACAAAACAAAAAAGACTGTTAAAAATTTAGCAATTGATTATGCGGAGAAAAATTTGCATTCCATAAAGGAGATGCAAATTATGCAGGGACATTTGAGTTATTGCAAAAGTGTTGAGCCAAAATTTGCAGAAAATTTAAAACTCTGCTTGTCATAGATTTTATTGCAATTCTTTGCATACAGATTTTAGATTTTCTTTAAAACTGTTTAGAGTTCGGTTTACGCTCGCAGGTTCTAAATCAAATTCTTTTGCAATGGATTTTTGAGAAGGTTTCTTCTCATCTTTACAATTATTTAAGATTTCTCTATCTATAAATTCGTATGGCATTGAAGTATCCAAAATATATTCAAATTCTATTGTGAGTAATTTTTTTAGGAGTTCTTTATTTGCATGCGAAGTTTTGAAAAGTTGGTTTATATTGTCTAAAATTTTATTTGATTTTTTCTGATTAACTGCAGATTCATAGTTTCTTTTGTCATCTTCATATTCTATTGTATTTATGAGCATCAGTGAATTATCTTCATCTCTATTTTCTTTATGTAAACTTTCAGATTTGAATTTATCCTGTTCTTCTTTATAACTTTTTTTTATCTCATTTTTCAATGCTATACTAAAATAATTCAAAAATAGATTCCCTTTCTCTTTTTTATAACTTTTTAAGCAATTATTAAAAGCATCAAAAATGTTCCCGCAAATTTCCTTAAAACTCTTTTTCCAATAATTCGAGTATCTACAATAGTCAATAACATCTTTCAATAATTTTGCTTTTTCATTTTCATAATATTCCGATTCATTTTCTTTATCAATGCAAAACAAGCGAGAGTTATTTATCGCCTGTTCCAATTTTTCAACTTTTTCCAAAGAAGTCATTACTTAACCCTCTAAAATTTTCTTGAGTATAATCTTTGACTCCTCTCCCGTTTTACATTCTATTGTATTCGCTATGGAATTTAGGTAAAAAAGGGCGGTTAAATCGCATAATTTTCCGCTATTTTCTACAATTTTGCCATCTTTGAATTTTGCATCTCCGTAATAAATATTTATATCGGACTTAAAAAACCGTTCCGCAAAATTTAATGCCGAAAATATAATTATCGGAAATGATTTTGCTCCAAATGTTATATCTGCATAAATTTTTGCATTTTCTTCTAACTCCTCAACAATTGCCTGCAACATATATTCTTGAGTTTTTCGTTCTTCGTTATCGGGCATTTTTAGAGTTTTACATTCAACACTCGCTCCAATTATCTGATTTATTCTATTCAATTCCGCCTTAAACAGTTCTGCATTTTTATCGCCAATCCCGTTTTTATCTTCTTTTTGCAAAAGCACAACGCGAACTTTGTCGTTTTTTTCGAGCGTTTTTGCAAGAACTCCGTTAATGGGGTAATAAGTTTTTTCCCCATATTCAAGACCCGAATTGCCGCCAACCTCTCGCACGAGTTCTTCAATTTTTCCATTCATATGTGGAATGTTCACAAATATTATTTTTT
>BNUP01000186.1 GCA_025997455.1 Fibrobacterales bacterium
GTGCGTTTATAGGTAAAGGGTCGAAGAATTTTATTTTGCGCGGACTCGGTGAGGAACGAAAGCAGAATTTTGAAGAAGTTTTTGAACTTTTTATGCAACATTACGGAGTGC
The DNA here is from genome assembly GCA_025997455.1 of Fibrobacterales bacterium. GTDB lineage: Bacteria > Fibrobacterota > Fibrobacteria > Fibrobacterales > Fibrobacteraceae > BNUP01. The sequence continues at coordinate 112 of BNUP01000186.1, forward strand.
ATTGTTTGGACTCCGCAAGACCATACGAAGGTGCGGTTGAATTTTTGCAGGAGCATTCTGGCAGGTGTGCGGTGCTCACAAATAAACCTGCAATTTGGACTCATAAAATTTTGCAACATTTCGATTTGGAAAAGCATTTGGCAAGCGTTCTCGGCGGAGACGATTCCCCTGCCCGCAAACCCGAACCAGACGGACTTTTGAAAATATTGGGCGACAATAATTGGCACGCGGAACAAACGCTTATGGTAGGCGATGACACTCCGGATATAGGGGTGGCAAAAAATGCAGGAGTGAAGGTTGCGGCAATTCTGGGCGGATACGGTAAAGCGGAAGTGTTGCTCGAAATGAATCCCGATTATTCCTTTGAAAGTTTTAGGGAGTTTAGGGAGTGTGTGGGGGCGACCGTTGCCGAGTAGGCTCTGACGACCTCTTAACGAGTTCTTCAGAGCCTACTATGCCGAATGAATGACGGAAGAGGCAAACCTGCGGTGAAACCATCCGTACCATTTTGCGGGGTTTTGGAGAATTACGGATTCAAGCCAAATGTGATATGAGTTGTAAAGTTGAGAGTTGAAAGTTGGGAGTTGAACGAAGTTTCCAATAACGCTGCCAAAAAATACTTTTGTATTTGGTCGGTGTTCCAAAATAAAAATCGGCAGAGGATTGCAAAAAACGGGAACGCCGAGAAATTCGCTTTTGCATTTTTCAACTATGCAACGCGGGGGCGGCTTGCGAAAGTCTTGGTCTGCGAGGAATGCAAAAAGTCCCCTTCCATCGATAAATTGCAAAATTTCCTTTGGGCTTTTTCTGTCGGCAAAAGATTTTCCGTTGCAAGTTCGTTTTTTTTGAATCCAATTATCAAAAAATCTTGGTTTCTGTTCTATGTTTGCGGCATTTAACGGTAGTCCAAATTCGGCGAGTTTGTATCCCAAAAGTTCGTGATTGCCGTAGTGAGCGGTGAGAAATAATCCGCCGTTTTGCATCTGTGAAAGAACAGGATTTTTAAGGGGGTGAGAGCCGGTAGTTTGGCTCTCACAAGGAGAGTGCTTTAGCGTTCGTAAGTTTGAGGCATCATGGGGGACGCCCCTGCTACATTTAAGGTTAAAAGCGAAATCAAATGCATCTTTAAGCAAATTTTGCAACACCTCTTTATATGTCGGTTGCCGCACTCCGTGCTTTTCAAAGAACTGTGCGGTTAATCGCAGGTTTTCGGCAAAGACGGCTTTTTTCCATAAGAGGGACACGGGAGGAAGGTAGAAAATAGTGGGGAATTGGTGGAGAGGAGAAGGGAGAAGGTGGATGTAGGTGGTATTGCAATACGCCCGTTTGTAGGATTGTCATTCTGTACCGTCATCCTGTGCGAAGTCGCAGGATGCAGAATCCATTAAATATTATTTTTTTGGTGCGCTCGGCACACACCGCGTTCCCTTTCGTGTCATACTCGTGTCAATTCACCTGCCGCCAATATAGTTTTTCGCTATATCCGCTATATTTATATTCCGTAATCAGCGTTCCATATTCCTTGCTAAACTTATAAATCCCATCATTAACATTTCCGCCATAACTATCTTTTGTGTTATCTGCATAAACAATAGCCATACCCCAACTGCCGTCTTGCAATATTTTTAGACTTGCCAAATTCCAACCCGCATCTTCCAAATTGGTATAATAAACGCCATCTGTAAGCAGTTCCAAATCATAGAGTTCATAATTGCCGACAAGCGATGCGGTAGCGGCACCTAATTTCCAATATTCGGTTTGTATGTAAGCGGGAGAATCTTTTTCGGCAGGTTCGGAATATTTCAAAGTTAGGTCGGAATTTTTTTTGCAAATTTGCGGAGTAGCAACTATACTTGCAAAAGTCGAGTCTATAAAAGTGGCTTTGTAGCAATCTAAATTGCTAACAGAGGAATCTTTTGCAAAAGAAACGATGGTTCCCGTGCTTTTTGTTTTTTTACTGCCTATTGTTTTAAGCCACGAATACGCACCATCGGACTTTATAATTAGACTACCGGATGCGGCAGAATCGGTTTCGTCAAAATAAGTACTATTGCTGTATAGGCGTTCAAAACCTGCCAGGCGATACTCGCCCGCAATCCAACTTACGGAAGGCTCGCCGTCATAATCGCCGCTACCGCAAGAGAGAAGTGCAAAAGAGATAGATAAAAGCAGTGTTTTTGACCGCATTATTCCTTCACCACCGTTCCGTTTTCAAATACCCCGCCAATAGCGGAAGTTAAAGTTCCCTCTTCTAACTTAAATACAAAAAGCGGTAATTTATTTTCTCGTGCCAAAGCGATAGCCGCCGTGTCCATAACCGCCAAATTTCTTTTCAAAACTTCGCTATAAGTAATCTCATCAAATTTAACGGCAGTCGGGTCTTTTTTCGGGTCGGCGGAATAAATCCCGTCAACTTTGGTAGCCTTCATAACCACATCGCAATCGCTCTCAATCGCACGCAAAACAGCCGCCGTATCCGTAGTAAAAAACGGATTTCCCGTGCCTGCGGCAAACAGAACAACACTACCGTTTGAAAGTAAATTTGAGGCACGCCGCCTATCGAAATAAGAACAAAGCGGCTCCATTCTAATCGCAGTCATAACCTCTGCGGGCTGACCGAATTTTTCTAATGCATCTTGCATTGCAATAGC
>BNUP01000187.1 GCA_025997455.1 Fibrobacterales bacterium
GCAACCGACACCAAAAATGTGGAAAATGCAATTAAAAATAATACCAAAATGATATGGCTCGAAACTCCCACGAACCCGCTTTTGAAGGTATGCGACATTGCAAAAATCGCAAAAATCGCCGAAAAACGCGGGTTGATTCTGGTGGTAGATAACACATTTCTCTCACCGTATTTTCAAAAACCCTTAGATTTGGGTGCGAGCATTTCTCTTCATAGCACAACCAAATATATCGGCGGACACAGCGATACTCTGGGCGGTGCAGTCGTTACCAACAGCACAAAACTTTACGAAAAAATTCAATTTTATCAAAATTCAATCGGTGCGGTTCTCTCTCCCTTTGACTCATATTTGAATATGCGGGGCTTAAAATCGCTTGCACTAAGAATGGAACGCCACCAGCAAAATGCATTCGCGGTTGCGAAATTTCTCGAAAAATACCCGAAAGTCAAGCGGGTTTTTTACGCAGGATTACCGAGCCACCCGCAGCACAAACTTGCAAAAAAACAGCAAAGCGGCTTTGGCGGAGTAATATCATTTGAACTGCACGGCACTCAAAAAGGTGCGGAAAAATTCCTCTCAAAATTGCGGGTATTCTCCATTGCCGAAAGTCTTGGCGGCGTTGAAAGTTTGGCAGAACTCCCCTGCGTTATGACCCACGCATCAATTAGCCGCGAGGAGAGGCACTCCATTGGCATCAGCGATACATTCATACGAATTTCTGTGGGCGTTGAGGCTGTAGAGGATTTGATTAGCGACTTGAAACAAGCACTATAGTAATCTCTGAAGAACTCCCTCAAAACTTTACCTCATAAAACAAAGAGTTCTTCGGAGACGACGGCAATAAGCATATCTGCCCTATCAAAAAGAAATTGAGATAATCTGTATATACAATGGCAGAAAACTACTCAAATTTGCATAAAAAACACAGTTCGCCCATGTCGCTTGGTAACCTCTACCAACCTCTTATGAGGTTAATAGAGGTTACCTATAGGAAACCTCTAAAAACTCTCTTTGTAACACAATTCCACAGATTTGAGTTTTTATCATAGCGACCATCGGTCGCCCGTTTTTGCGAAGTTATAAAATATCTTCTATTGTTAATTCAACATCTCTAAGTATTTGAAACAATAGTCCGCGACCGATTGTTTCACCTTTATGCACGGGAATAACAGTACAACGCCCATCGTCTATATTCTTCAAAAAATAATGACTGCCCTTTGTTCTCACAACTTCAAAACCAAATTTTGCAAGAATTTTTATTAATTTCCTTCCTGTAAATGTTGGTAAATTACTCATACTGCTACTGCTACTTGCTGAACGCCGATAAAATGATTGTTTATAGGGTATTTTTCCGTCTCCAAACACAATTCTATCGCCTCTTGAAGTCGTTTGGTAAGCACATCAAGCGATTTTGCCTGAGTATGACACCCTTGCAATACCGGAACAGAGGCGACAAACCACCCGTCTTCGTCTTTTTCTATGATTGCACAAAATTCTCTTTTCATAGCTTTAATATAGTAATCTCAGAAGAACTCCCTCAAAACGCTTTGCTCAAAAAATACTTGTTCTAACTCAACCCAAATAATAGAGCGTGAATTTTTTTAATGTTGGTTTCCCAATTATAGTAATTTTCGGCATAGTCGATTATCTTTGAAAAATAATCTTCAAACGGAAAATTGTCCTTGCAAACTTCCAACAAAATATTCGCCAACGCCAAATAATCCCGCAACGGAAATACGCGACCCAATTCGCCGTTTTTTGTAATGTCGCCAGAGGCATCAAAATCGGAAACTATGGGAAAACAACCGTGATACAGTGCCTCGCTTACAACATTCGGATTACCGCCTTCCCAATCGGAAGTCAGCGTAAAAATTTTTGCCTGCTTGTATTCGTTGTAGAGAAGTTCTTTTGTCGGTTATATTGCCCGTAAAAATTACCCTGCTTCTAAGATGCGGAAACTTGTTAAAATAATCCTTTATAAATTTTTGAAAATTTCCATCGATTTCACCGACCAACTTTAAATTCCAATTTTTAATTTTTCTGGCAACGGCAGTAAAAGCCAAAAGCAAACACTCATTATTTTTTTGTCTTGTGCCTATTCGCCCAACGGTTAAAATTATATTTTTCTTTTGTTCAAATTTGCCGTCAAAATCACCGGATTGCCTGTAAAAACCATTTGGAATATTTTCTATAATATGCCCCAACCATCTCTTATTTAATATGGCTGACATTCTATAACAACTCGTAGAAATTACATCGCAATTATCCAAAAACCGTGTAAGCGGGGGATACGGAAAAGACCCCGCCTCGTCTTCCATATTTTTAAGCCAAACCGTGCTCATATCAAGCGTGATATACACCTTGCCATCGGGTCGTTTTTTACGATAGTGTTCCAAAACAGGATAAGCAGCTGCATAAGGACCGTATAACATTACAATATCCATTTTATGATAATTTTTGTCGATATAGTTAATCGCATTTTCTCTATATTTTAACTCATCACCTTCTGCATTTCCAAATGTTTCAAGGGTTAGCCCCGGCATTTGTTCCAAATAAGGGTAGGTTCTTTCAGGGTGCTCTGCACACACCATTATCGCGTTGTAGTTAAAAACTTTGTGCATCATATATACCTGCAAACCCGGCACCTTCATAAGTTCCGCATTAGACCAATAACCCTCACGAGTCGCAAGTCCATAGACATTTTTTTGGGTTGA
>BNUP01000188.1 GCA_025997455.1 Fibrobacterales bacterium
CACCGAAGATATAATGGGAATTGTGCGCTACATTGTAGGCTTATACAATGGTGAAGAGGGATTTTCCCTTGACGATATAGACCATTTGGGAAATCGCAGAATTCGCTCGGTGGGCGAACTTGTGGCAAACCAAATTTCAATAGGTATCAGCAGAATGTTGCGCTCTTGGCGTGAAAATTTCTCTTCTCGCGAACGCGAGGGAGTTTTAACCCCTGTTGAACTTATAAATTCGAGAACAATTAACAGCATAGTTGCGACATTCTTCGGTTCAAGCCAGTTATCGCAGTTTATGGATCAGATAAACCCGCTCAGCGAATTGACCAATAAACGCAGAATTTCCGCACTCGGTCCCGGAGGTCTTTCCCGCGACAGAGCAGGCTTGGAAGTGCGCGATGTGCATCACTCGCAATACGGTCGCTTGTGCCCCATTGAAACACCTGAAGGTGCGAATATCGGTTTAATAAATTCTTTGGCAACTTTTTCAATAGTAAATCATTTCGGTTTCATTGAAACTCCCTATAGAATTGTGGGCTTGCTGAAATTCCAGAGCAAAGACGGAAAATCATTTGAGTTCCCGGAAAAGAAGTGGCACAAAGATCTCAAAAAGACATTCTTCGGCGATATTGATTTGCAACTTTTAGACAGAGCGGAACTCACCGCAGGTGAAGTTAATTCTGCAAGAGCAAAAAACACCGGCAGGCGTTTGGAGCAGTTCGACTTGGTTGTGGATAAGATATTTGAATTTGAATTTGAAGGCAAATCCGTTTTTGTGAAAAACGGAATAGAGATTAACGGCGATAAAAAAATAACCGCCGATTATGTTCAAAAGGGCGAGAATGCGAGAATTGTCGTTTCCGATTGGATAGTTTATTTGGATGCAAACCAAGAGGACAAATACAGGATTGCACCTGCGAGCACAATTTTGGACAGCAACAGTAAATTTTCGGATACATTTGTTTTGGTGCGTGAAAAGGGTGAGTTCCCAAGTTTGCAGAACTTGGATACCATCTCCGCAAGCGATGTGGAAACGCCCAGAGTTGATTTGATGGATGTTTCGCCTATGCAAATTGTGTCTGTTGCGGCAGGTTTGATTCCCTTCTTGGAGCACGATGATGCGAACCGTGCTCTTATGGGTTCAAATATGCAAAGGCAGGCTGTTCCCTTGTTGCGTTCCGAGGCACCTGTTGTTGGAACGGGTTTGGAGAGAACGGTTGCTCTTGATTCGGGAACTCTCGTCCGTGCAAAGAACGGCGGAACGGTTTCCTTTGTAGATGCGACCCGCATAGAAGTTAAGCGCAACCCAAGCGACGATTACGAACTTTTGGGATTGCCCGAAAATGATGTTTATGAACTTCGCAAATTTGAACGCTCTAACCAAGACACCTGCATAAATCAAAAACCGATTTGCAGAGTTGGCGATAATGTTAAAGTAGGCGATGTTTTGGCAGACGGAGCATCAACCGACGGCGGAGAACTCGCACTCGGTAAGAATATTCGCGTTGCGTTCCTGCCTTGGCAGGGTTACAATTACGAAGATGCTATAATAATCTCTGAGGAGTTGGCTATTAAAGATGCCTTCACCTCCATACATATTGAAGATTACGAAGTTGAAGTTCGCGAAACAAAAAGAGGTCGCGAGGAAATAACCCGTGATGTTCCCAATGTATCTGAAAAAGACAGATCTCAACTTGATGAAGACGGCATTGTGCGTATCGGTGAAGAGGTGCTTCCGGGCGATATTTTGGTGGGCAAAGTTACACCGAAAGGCGAAAGCGAATTGACACCGGAAGAGAAATTGCTGAGGGCGATTTTCGGCTCAAAATCTGGCGATGTAAGCGATTCTTCCTTGAGAGTTCCGAGCGGCGTAAAGGGCGTTGTGGTTGATACCAGAGTGTTCTCACGCAGAGACAGCAGAGTGCATTCAAAAGAAGAAGAGGATAATTACCGCAAAGAACTCACCGCAAATGCTCTTAGAATATCTAATGAATTTGCAGAGAAAATTTCGAGAATTGAGCGGGAACGCAAACCCGAACTCGCAAAATTGCTCCTCGATAAAACAAGCGGTGCTGTTCGCAGTGACATAACTAATGAAGTTTTGCTCGCGGCGGGTAAAAAATGGACACAGAAAAATTTAGATGAAATAGATTTTTCACAGGTTTCTCTCGGTTCGGTTTTCAGTGAAGACAAAGACACCCAAGAAAAGGTGCTCTCGCTCCTCACCATAACCAACCGCAGAATAAACGAACTCAACGACTCAAAGGAAAAAGAAACCGAAAAATCGAGCAAGGGCGATGAATTGAAACCCGGAGTTTTCAAAATTGTAAAAGTGTATATCGCTAAAAAACGCCGTCTTTCGATTGGCGATAAAATGGCAGGTAGGCACGGAAATAAGGGCGTTGTCTCAAAAATCGTGTCTGTTGAAGATATGCCCTTTACGGAAGACGGAAAACCCGTTCAAATTCTCTTAAACCCGCTCGGCGTGCCTTCTCGTATGAATGTGGGTCAGGTTTTGGAAGTACATTTGGGCTGGGCGGCTACAACTCTCGGTTTGAAGGTTGAAACTCCCGTGTTTGCCGGTGTTTCTTTTGAGGACATTGAAAACGAACTCAAAAAAGCGTATATTGAAAATCCCGTTGTGAAAGTCTCTGAAAAATCTTGGACTGAAGGCGAGAAAAAGGCATTTAAGGAAAAGC
>BNUP01000189.1 GCA_025997455.1 Fibrobacterales bacterium
TTCAAGGGCGGGTTTTCTGCCATTGTATATACAGATTATCTCAGGTTTCTTTTTAATAAGGCAGATATACTTATTAAAACCCGCCCCTACAATTCCCTTCAACCCCACTTTACACTTTTCACTTTCAACTTCTGCACCGCCGAGTTCTCCACACCCCACACGCCACACCCCATACCCCAAAATTTCTACCTTCCCCTCGTGCGAACCGAATACATAAAAAAAGTCACTCAAAGTTTAATTTCACTTCCGACACTTCCGACTGTGGCGGCTCAACTCTTTGAATTAACCGATAATGTTTCCGAACGCGGAGAATTGGAACAGATAATTTCAAGCGACCCGGTGCTCACCGCCCGCCTCTTAAAGATGACAAACTCACGCGGAGAATCCGTAACGGGAATTCACACCGCAATAACAAAGTTAGGAGTGGAGCAGGTTAGAGATATAAGTTTAGAAGCCTCTATGAGCAATGTGTTTGCACTAAAAAATGCAACTGTAGATTTGCAAAAATTTTGGGATCATTGCAGTGCGGTTGGAATTGCGGCGCGAACAATTGCACAGGAATATGAACCGTCCCTCTCAACCGATGCCTTTACGGCAGGACTTTTGCACGACATTGGGAAGGTTGTTCTGCTGCAATATATGGGGCGCGAATTTGAGCAGGCAATAGAAAAAAGCCGCTTGGAAAAACGAGATTTATTTTCTGTTGAAAAAGAGATGCTCGGAGTAGATCACGGGCAAATTGGAGCGTGGCTTGCGGAAAATTGGCAATTACCCCGTTCAATTCAAGAGGTTATGCAATATCACCACGATTTATCCAGATGTGAAACAAAATACCCCCTCCCCCCGCCTATGCCGCCCTCAGGGCTGGCAGGGGGATTTTCTAATCGCCCGCTTGTTGCGCTTGTCGCTTTTGCCGATATTCTATGCAGAATTTTGAAGGCAGGCGATGGAGGAAATTATGCTCCTCCCGAATTTAGCGAAGCACTTGAAAATGAATTGGCAAAGTGGAAAATAGATTTAGATATAAATGCACTGCAACCCATATTATTGCTTTGCATTGACGAGTTGAACAAGAGGGGAATAACGAATTATGGGGCTTAGAAAACACTGTGCGTTATAGATTTGTGTGCGAGTATAACGGCTTTGCTTTTTGCGGTTGGCAGGAACAAACTAAAAATAATGTCGTTTGCGAAAAGACGGTGCAGAGCGAATTGGAAAATGCCTTTGAAATTGCCCTAAAACAAAAGATAAAAATTGTCGGGTCGGGTCGTACGGATTCGGGCGTGCATTCAAGGGGGCAAGTCGCACATTTTGATTTTTTTGCACAGAAAGCCGGTGATGCCTCAATAAAGCAAACCGAAACATTAACCGAAGAATTAAATTGCCGAACCGTAGAAAAATCGGTTAATGCTTTAACTTGTAAAGATGTTTGCATTCGCAATTTGGAACAATGTTCAAACGATTTTCACGCGAGATACAGTGCAACGGAAAGGTATTATATATACACACTTTGCAATTCCCCGATAGTTTTGGGGCGCGAATATATTTGGGAATGCGGAAATTACAATTTGAATTTTTCGGCAATGGAAAGTGAGGCAAAAAAATTTCTCGGAACTAAGGATTTTAACTCATTCTCAATTCCCCGCAACGATGGTAAATCAACAGAATGCACCTTAACCGAATTTCGGGTGGAACAAATTGGAGGTATATTCAAATTTCATATTCGCGGCAACCGCTTTTTGCATCGCCAAGTCCGCTCTATGGTCGGCTTGCTTTTTGATGTTGGTCGCGATCGTTACCCTGTCGGTTCGGTTGAAAAAGTTTTTAGCGACACATTTAAGGGAGAACGCACTTGGGCACCTCCGCAGGGCTTGGTGTTGGAAGGGGTTGGGTATTGAAGCGGGTTTTAATAAGTATATCTGCCCTATTAAAAAGAAACCTGAGATAATCTGTATATACAATGGCAGAAAACCCGCCCTTGCAGAGTAAATTTAACAAGGGAACGCGGTGTGGATAGAACGCCACACACCAAGCAAAGCGACTGGACAGCGTAGAATAGAGACTATTGTTTGATTATTTTATTTATTGCTGTCAAAAAAAAATCCATTTTCTTCTTGCAATTCTAAAAGGGCGGGTTAAAAACCACGCCCCTACAATTCCCTTCTCCACGACTTCTTTTTGGGCGGCATAAATGCCGCCCCTACCCGCCGCTTGCAATGCCCACTTTCAACTTTATACTCTATTCCCACACCCCACACCCCACACGCCACACCCCATACCCCAAAATTTCTACCTTCCCCCTATATGGAAAGCGGTAATTTTATTCATTCCTTTATAACCGAAGACCTCGCAAGCAAGCGATACAGCGAGGTTCACACGAGATTTCCGCCTGAACCCAACGGGTATTTGCACATTGGGCACGCGAAGAGTATCTGCCTGAATTTCGGCACGGCAAAGCAATTCGGCGGGTGTTGCAATTTAAGATTTGACGATACAAATCCCACAAAAGAAGATGTTGAATATGTAGATAGTATAAAAGAAGATGTGCGTTGGCTCGGCTTTGATT
>BNUP01000190.1 GCA_025997455.1 Fibrobacterales bacterium
TTTATTAGGGGACAGTCAAAAAATTGCAGTTTGCTCTTTGTAATAGCCTTGCTGTTCATATCACCAAAGAGTAGTTTTACTTGGTTATTGTCTTCCTTTATATCTATATCTTTTCCAGCAATGGAATGCAAGCACAGAAGTTTGAATATATGAAAGAAGGAAAGTTTATTAAATTTGTGAATGAAAATAGATTTGCAGAGTATTTAATTGACAAAAATTTGCAAGGCGATTTTGAAAAAATGCTGTTGCTAGGGAAAGAAACATCTCAAAAAAATGAAACTAGGCAACAGGATGCACAACCCAAACAGCCGCAAAAAATTATCTGTGAAAAATGCGAAAGAGAATTTGGTTCTAAGGAACAAAGAGTAAAACATATAGTGAATTGCAAAGCAAAACCTCAAACAAAACCTACTTTTCAAAAACAAAATGCTGCTCAGGAACACAAAAATGCAGACGACACTTTAGACACCTTTGTTAAAAAATTAACAATTCCACAAAATTGTTTTTTAGAGAGTATTGAGGCGGAAAACTTTTCCAGATATTATGCGATTTCTCTTTTTGTGCGGAACGGCGAGGGTTTGGCATATTTGCCCGGCAGTTCAATAAAGGGATTTTTGCGGAGTGCATTATATAAAATTGCACCCGGAAATTTTGAAAATAGATGCGATTTATCTGTTGCAGACACATCTCCAATACCCGCCGAGAACAGAATAATTTTGCAAACGCAGAGAATTTCAATTAAAGAAAAAGAATCAAAAATAAATGTTTATCAGGAATTTGTTAAAGCGGGAACAACTCTAAAAACCATCGTATCCATTGGAGATAAATTTTCTTTGGAACAATTAAAACAGGCAATTGTAGACTTGAACAAAACCTATTACGATTTTTATTTAACAAAATTCAACAGCATTCTAAAAAATCACGGCATAGAACTCTGCAACAAACCGAATATTTTGCGACTTGGAGCGTTCACAAATTTTGCAATTAAAACAACAAATTTAATTGAAAAAGGCGAAAAGGAAGGTAATAAAGAAAATGTTAAACAAATAAGAAATATTTTTAAAAATTCAAAAACTGCTCCTTCTGAAAATGCTACTTTCGCTCCTGTATGCTTAAAGTTAACTCCTGTTGGAGATTCCCGCCTTCGCGGGAATGACGGAAAAGTACAAAGTAATGCCTTAATGGAAAACGGAATTTGTGAATTTGAATTTAAGGAAATATAGGATGGTATTATGGATAAAGAAACCGAAGATAGAATAAGTTTTATAACTTTTATTATTCCAAAATTTGCAGACGCTTTTAAAATGAATTATCAGCAGGCATATTTCTATTTAAAGAAAACCGGCGGTTTTGATTATTTATACGATCATTGGTGGGCTTTGCATACGGAAAATCCCGTGTGGGCGGTTTATGATATTTTTGAAGCATGCAATGCAAATTCTGAGAGGTAAATTTTATGGAATCGCTTGCAATAGTCCTTGTTAGTGAACAGACAATTCCAAATGTGCTGTTTTTAAAATGGTTTTTGGAAAAAAATATAAGTGAAAAAAAAGTGTTATTTGTATCTACTGACAAAATGGAAAATAGAAAAAAGAGCGAAAGCATAAAAAAGGTTTTTGGAAATATTGAAACAGATACAATTATTGTAGATGAAAATTCAGTTTTGAAAATTCAGGAAAAATTAAAAGAATGCGATGTTTCTAATTATGAAGAAATTTTAGTTAATATAACGGGCGGAAACAAACTTATGAGTTCTGCTGCATTTTTATTTTTTAGAGATAAAGCAAAAATATATTATCAGGAATTTTCAAATACTAATGCTTTGATAGACCTAAAAACCGATAAAAAAATAGAACTAAATCAAAAAATCACACTAAAAGAATACTTTGCCGCTTACGGAATTAAGGCAAATCTTAATGAATATAAAAAATTAAAGCCAAACTGCAAAGAATATAAGGACTATTTTACATTGCTAAATGAAAGTGAAACAGAGGATTCATTAAAAGAATTAAGAAAATTTAGAGACAAAAGTAAAGATAAAATTCAAAAAATAATAAATGAAAATGATAAAATTAAAACGATGATAACCTCTTTTGGCTTTGATATTCAATCTATAACCAAATATGAAATTAGATACATTACCGGCGGATGGTTTGAGGAATTTATTTTTGAAAATATAAAGGAAGAAGAAAAAGCAATAGGAATTAAAATAGATAATACAAATAATGAATTAGATGTTGTGTTTATAAACGACAAGTATGAGTTGAATATTATAGAATGCAAAAGCACGGCTACAAACGAAATATTGAGTGAAACGCTTTACAAATCAAGAGCAATAACAAAGGATTTTGGATTAAAAACAAATGCAATTATATACACTACAAGCAAAATATGCTTGTTGCCGAACGAGCGATGTTGAAAAATACTGCGGAAAATGCGAATAAAAAAATTTCACTTTTGCAGAGACAAACGGAACTCGCTGAGAGCAGTTATAAAATTGCCTTGCAGAAT
>BNUP01000191.1 GCA_025997455.1 Fibrobacterales bacterium
ACATAAAGTTTCTTCTATGCAAGATAGTAAAATTATACACCAATTTCTTGTGGGTAAAATAAAAATTGAATTTAGGTAACCTCTATTAACCTCCTAAGAGGTTGATAGAGGTTACCAAGCGACATGGGCGAACTGCGTTTTTTATGGTAATAATGTCATCCTGCGGCGAATGCTCGCAGGATCTCCGTCATCTCTAAAAACTCAAATCTGTGGAATTGTGTTACAAAGGGAGTTTTTAGAGGTTTTCTTTATAGAGGTTCTCTAAAATAAATCCGTTTTCAGGCTTTCCTTAATTCATCCTTTACCGCTTTTTGTATCACCGCTTTCACCGCTTTCCAATCGGTTTTCGCAAACATTTTGGGCATAGGATTCTCTTCGGCATCTTCAAAATAACTCAAACTCCTGATTACATTAAAGATGGAACCATCTTTATATTTTTCTTCGTAAAAAGTAAACATCTCTTTCAGAGTGAAATGTTTCAATAATGTGTATATATCTATAAAATCTTTTTTCGTGCCACGGTTGGTTATTGCAGATAGTTTCATTGCCGCAATGTCTTTGAGGCTCGCCATCTTAACGCCGTCCTCCTCAATCGAGTTATCTATCCACTCGTATGGATAATTTACTATATCAATTTTTATTTTACCCACAAGAAATTGGTGTATAATTTTACTATCTTGCATAGAAGAAACTTTATGTCCGAGTTTGTTTAACTCGACAACGATTGTTTCGTGATTGGCATCGATTTTACCAAAAAAGTCTAAATCGATAGAATTTCTATGCCCAAGTTGCAAAGCGAGTGCAGTACCACCGACTAAGCGCAATTCTTTTAGCAAGGGCAACTGCTGTATTTCTTTCAGAAGTACCAGTGTGAAGTTTTTGACTGTATTTGTTTGTAGCATCTGAACTTCTCCTTTGGCGTATCAGTAACAGTTGAGATAAAAGATAGAGATTTTCGTTCCAAACTCCGTATCCTAAGTGCTATTTCCTTTAGTTTTTCCATTCCATAATAGTCGCAAATAATGTACCAATCGTTCAACATTCCACAGTCTAATACCCTACCCACCACAAATGAGGCGTGCTTTTCCATATCCAAGTCAGACATATCAATGTCCCAGAATAGGTTTGTTGAGAAAGTCGGTTGCCGGTCATCCATAGTGTGAATATAGAAAAAGCGTGCAACGGTTCAGCACTCCTTGTCATACTCGTGCGGAGCCTGTCCTCGTGCCACGACACGGGGAACACGAGACACCAAGCCGTTAGGCGACTGGGCAGACTAACTTATTTAGTTATTTTCTGCCAATCTGGAATGCAATGACACGCACAGTTTCGTATTTCTATGGATTACCAGTTATCGTTATTTCCTCTTATCTTACACGACAAAATAAATGGAGTATGGTTACTTGGGGTGGAATTTGGATACGAATATGCATCAACTGTTCCGTGACCGGTAAATGTACCCGTAGCATTCCCATTTACTATCTTTACTGTCATTTTTGTATTAGTACCGGTTAGATCGCAAGCAGCGTTGTTAGTGTATGTATTCCCACCGTATATCATTGACCTTACGCAAGCGTACGGTTGTCCGTTTGGATGAGTGGAGGTTGTACTTGCACACACCACCCAATAACCATTCGCATCAGTTCCAGCTCCGCCACTACCTACACAAAATCCGATTTGCCTCAAGTTTCCGTTAGCGTTTCAAAAGGAACTGTCGAAGGCGTTCCCGTTTTAGAGTGTCAAAAGGTAGAAGTTATAGGTCCCGGTGATACAACTTTCTTGGAAGTGAATCCCGTGTGGGAGTGGAATGAAATAGTTTCCCTCAGTTCCATTACACCTATCCTTAACACCTATCGATTCTCAAAAACAACCGATTTGGATGCAGCATCTCCCGGTGAATACGGTGAGGGCAAAGGTCCCAAAAAAGAGGTTAAGGCACGGGCAACCTGCAATGGCATAGAAAAAACTGTGATTTGCAAAAATACATTTACCGTTAGCGGCGATGTTCCAAATGAGGCTGTTGTAACATGCGATTGGCCGGGTGTCGTCGCGGGTAGCGGTCAGGGTAGCGAATTCCGTTGGCCGGACGGAGCCTTGCCAACGCTACCCGGACCTTCTAATGTAAGTTGTAGTGGTCGCAGCCCCATTATCATCGATAAGTGGGTGGTGCGAGACCAAAACGAGTACCTTATAACCGAACTCAACGGCTCCGCCTCGCCTGCCTATCCGGGCACGGGAAGTTTTTTAGATCCGTCTGGTGTGCAAAAATATTACGCAAAAGTCTCCAAATGCGGTGCTTTAACGCCGAGCAATGCAAACCAAGAGGTGCTATGCGGCACGCTAACAGTGGGTGCGGTTCCGAGCATTGTTAGTTGCGAGGTAACGGAGGCAAATTCCACCCCAAGTAACCATACTCCATTTATTTTGTCGTGTAAGATAAGAGGAAATAACGATAACTGGTAATCCATAGAAATACGAAACTGTGCGTGTC
>BNUP01000192.1 GCA_025997455.1 Fibrobacterales bacterium
TCGTTCGGGTGAAAGTTTGAGCGGAGGCGAGGCGCAACGATTGCGCCTCGCAGGACAAATAGGCAGCGGTCTTGAAGGAGTTTTATATGTGCTCGATGAGCCAACGATAGGACTCCATCAAAGCGATACAAAAAAACTTTTAAATTCTCTTTACCGCCTTCGCGATTTGGGAAATACCATTGTGGTTGTGGAACACGATTTGGAATTTATAAAAGCAAGCGATTACATAATCGATTTGGGTGCAAAAGCGGGGGAATTTGGAGGAGAAGTTGTTGCGGAGGGAACTCCCAGAGATTTATCAAATGTAAAAGCGATAAAAAAATTCCCGCAAAGCGCAACGGTTCCGTATTTATCGGGAAAACGAAAATTAAATGATTTAATTGAAAAAAATAAAAATCGCACTGCAAAGAATACCTATTTTTCACTCTCAAACCTAACTAAAAATAATCTCAAAAATATTTCCGTTAAAATTCCATTCGGTGCAATAACCGCGGTTTCCGGCGTGAGCGGCAGCGGTAAAAGTTCTCTTATGGAGTGCATATATGAAATCGCCCAAAAGAAAAAACAACCTATATGCTTTATAGACCAAACGCCTATAAATTTAAGTCCCCGTTCAACACCCGTGAGTTATATGGGAATTTTAGACCACTTGCGAGATTTATTTGCCAAAATTCCCGAAGCAAAAATTCGCGGCTACGATAAAGGACGATTCGCCTATAATGTAGAACGCGGACGATGTGAAGTGTGCGAAGGCAGGGGTTATAAACTGATTGAAATGCACTTCTTATCCGATGTGTGGGAACTCTGTGAGGCGTGCAAGGGCAAGCGATACAACAACGAAACTCTCACAATTCTTTGGAAGGGTAAAAGCATTGCGGATATTTTAGATATGCAAATAGAAAAAGCGGCGGAATTTTTTAAGGACATAAAAAAACTGAAAATGCCGTTGCAAACTTTGAGCAGTATAGGGCTTGGTTATTTGCGGCTCGGTCAAGCGACAACCACAATGAGCGGCGGTGAAATTCAACGATTAAAACTCGCCGCAGAATTGTGTAAAAATAATTCCGAAAATACTATTTACCTTCTCGATGAACCTACCACGGGATTGCATTTACAAGATATTCAACCGCTTTGGGAACATTTGCGCGAACTTTCAAATGCAGGAAATGCCGTTGTTTTTGTGGAGCACCACCCTGATATGATTCGTCTCGCCGATAATGTTATAGAATTAGGTCCTGCCGGCGGAAACGCTGGCGGTTATCTTTTGTAAGGATGCTTGTTTGTCATACTCGTGCTCCGACACGAGTATGACAAACAACGATTACAAATATAAGAATGTACAGAGCAGTTTAATTATTATAGGAAACCTCTAAAAACTTTCTTTGTAACACAATTCCACAGATTTGAGTTTTTAGAGACGACGGCGAACTACTCAAATTTGCATAAAAAACGCAGTTCGCCCATGTCGCTTGGTAACCTCTACCAACCTCTTATGAGGTTAATAGTGGTTACCTATAGTATATTGTATCTAGAATTTTATATATTTCCCTGATATGATGTATAGCGAAGAAAATTTTATAAAGGCAGTTGAACAATCGTTCAAAATGTACAAATTGTATGGTGCGAGAAGTACTGCAAAACTGAAACCTATACATAAATTTGTCGCAGATACTTTGACAACCATTTGGGGCGAAGGTTATGAATTGCACTATATGAGCGATGATAACAGCGAGGCTACCATTCAAGGTAAATATTACCCCAAAGATATTGACATAACTGTTTCAAAAAATGGTTATGCAGTTTTTTGCATAGGAATTAAATTTGTTACTTCTAATTACAAGCAAAATGCCAATAATTACTTTGAAAACATGATGGGTGAAACTGCGAATATTCAGGCTCTTGGAAATTTGCCTTATGCTCAACTGCTTATTTTAAGGCATAAAACTCCTTACTACCAAAAGAATGAAACAAAAACACCTTCAAAAATTGAAACTATTGATGATAAGGATATACAGAAATATTTGAATTTATTATTTGATTCTCCGCAAGCACACCGTCCTAATTATATTGGAATACAACTTATAAATATTAATGAACAAACAAGCAAAGTAACACTAACAAATTTGGAGAAATATTTTTCAGAAGAAACCGCAGAATTATTGAGAACTAGATTATCATTAGCGAATTTCTTTTATGAAATCAACACATATAAAAAGTATTTAAAAATGAGGTGAAATGATGGCAAGTTTAGCAAAATCATATTCACGGGAAAAACTGTTTGGGCAGGTATATACGCCCAATTTTATTGTATGCAAAATACTTGACGATATTAGTTACAACTCTCCAAAAATTTTAGGCAAAAAAGTTATTGACCCTGCGTGTGGCGATGGGCGTTTCTTAGTTAAAATTGTAAAACGAATTATTGATTACTCAC
>BNUP01000193.1 GCA_025997455.1 Fibrobacterales bacterium
GGTTTCTTCGCAAAAACTGAAATGTTCCGAAGTCCTGCCCTTGTACTACACAAGGCAGTCGGCGGAGTCTGTTTTTGGGATGAGCAAGTCAGAGGCCAGACTGCTTCCTCTGCGCGTCCATTCCGAGACGACATTCAGGGGAATCCTTATGCTGAACTTTATCGCCGTGGTCATCTACGCTAAGGAATTGTCCGTAAATAAACTTTACATATTTGGTTTGATGGTGTAATTCCATTCGCCATGGAAATTGTGTTTTTTTAGGTGGATGCTCTCCAATTCATCGTCCGTTATCTCTATTCCCTTTTGGTATCGTTTCTTGTCTAGACGGCATCTCACTTTAAGCCCCTTTGCGGTCTTTGTCTCGCCGATGAGCTTGACTATCGTCTCGTAGTCCACGAGCGGAACGCCCCTCCAGTTCAGCGATATATGAGAAAATAACCTGTGCTCTATCTTGTTCCACTTGGAAGTGCCCGGAGGAAAATGGCAAACAGAGACGGAAAGCCCGCTATCATTGGCGAACCTCTGCAGCTCGTACTTCCACTGCTTGCACCTGTAGCCGTTGCTGCCGCCGCCGTCAGCCGTTATCAAAAGCTCTTTCGCCTCTGGATACTGGGCACGGCCTACAAGCCTCCACCATTTCCGGATGCTGTTGACGGCGAACTCGGAAGTGTCGTAGTTCTGCCCCACATTGACAAAGCCCTCGTTTTTCGCCATATCGTAAACCCCGTAAGGTGCAGCCGTCTTGTCCGAGAAGTCGTGCCCCTCCACTCTCCTGGCGTTTTTCTTGGGCCGGTATTCCTGCCCCGGGTTCTTGAAGTTCCCCACATTCTCCTTCTTTTTAGTGTCCACGGATATGACGGGTTCGCCCTTTTTCAGGAAGCCTATCGCCCGCTTATTGATGAACTCGAACTGGGCGTTTCCGTCCGCTGAAAATTTTGGCGAGGGCAGTTTCATCGCTGCACATTGCTAGGTAATTTTTTCGATACCTCGACCCTATAGTAATCTCCGAAGAACTCCTCCAAACTTTATCTCATAAAACAAGGAGTTTTTTCAAATTTCAAAATGACTAACAGTCGACAACGAATGCATAATAAAATGCTTTGAATAAAAAAACTCCATAACGAACACAAAAAAAAGAGCGACACACTTGCGTATGCCACCCCTAATTTATTTGGTGGCGATGCTGTTTCTCGTGTTGTTGTGAATTGCTTTCGTTTTTTGCTATATTGTAGATGATTTGCAACCTAGTGCAAGAGTCGCTATGTTCTCGACTTGTTGTGAATTGCTTTCGTTTTTTGCTATATTGTAGATGATTTGCAACTAAAAGTGAATTATTTTCTCTCATAGCATAGTTGTGAATTGCTTTCGTTTTTTGCTATATTGTAGATGATTTGCAACTGTTCCGATGATGGAAGTGCCTATTATGATGTTGTGAATTGCTTTCGTTTTTTGCTATATTGTAGATGATTTGCAACAAGAAGAGATAAGGGAGTGCACTCATCCGCGTTGTGAATTGCTTTCGTTTTTTGCTATATTGTAGATGATTTGCAACCACTTATCTTTGTATCCCAGAAGAGAACTGTTGTGAATTGCTTTCGTTTTTTGCTATATTGTAGATGATTTGCAACTACACTTTTTGCGAGACGCTCGTTTTGCGTGTTGTGAATTGCTTTCGTTTTTTGCTATATTGTAGATGATTTGCAACAATAGTAGTTTATATTTGTTTGTGCGTGAAGTTGTGAATTGCTTTCGTTTTTTGCTATATTGTAGATGATTTGCAACACAATGGCAGCGAGTTCCTGGATAGTGGGGGTTGTGAATTGCTTTCGTTTTTTGCTATATTGTAGATGATTTGCAACATAGAAATTTGATTGCAAACGGAGATAGTTGTTGTGAATTGCTTTCGTTTTTTGCTATATTGTAGATGATTTGCAACAAATTCAATATTCTATCTCGATAGAACTTTGTTGTGAATTGCTTTCGTTTTTTGCTATATTGTAGATGATTTGCAACGTGAAAAAGAAAAGGGCCTTTTAGTTAATAGTTGTGAATTGCTTTCGTTTTTTGCTATATTGTAGATGATTTGCAACCTTCGCTTGCGTTTATTGTCTTGCCGAGCGGTTGTGAATTGCTTTCGTTTTTTGCTATATTGTAGATGATTTGCAACTGCATACTGCGACCGCGTGCGGGCAAATGCGTTGTGAATTGCTTTCGTTTTTTGCTATATTGTAGATGATTTGCAACTGCAAACAACAGATTATGATGGCGAGGTTTGTTGTGAATTGCTTTCGTTTTTTGCTATATTGTAGATGATTTGCAACCACTGCACGCGGGGCATCGTGTTGTCTGTCGTTGTGAATTGCTTTCGTTTTTTGCTATATTGTAGATGATTTGCAAC
>BNUP01000194.1 GCA_025997455.1 Fibrobacterales bacterium
GTTGCAAATCATCTACAATATAGCAAAAAACGAAAGCAATTCACAACGACAGACAACACGATGCCCCGCGTGCAGTGGTTGCAAATCATCTACAATATAGCAAAAAACGAAAGCAATTCACAACAAAGAGTTTCCAATTCAACATCGGAAAACCGTTGCAAATCATCTACAATATAGCAAAAAACGAAAGCAATTCACAACCAACATTTAGATTGATTATCGAAAACAGAAGTTGCAAATCATCTACAATATAGCAAAAAACGAAAGCAATTCACAACAGCGCGGCGGGTTGTTTTCTCATTTTACAGTTGCAAATCATCTACAATATAGCAAAAAACGAAAGCAATTCACAACGAGTCGCACAAAGTGTTGAAGAGGGCGAGGGTTGCAAATCATCTACAATATAGCAAAAAACGAAAGCAATTCACAACTAATTTTCTAATCCCTTTTCTCGTCTTTTTGTTGCAAATCATCTACAATATAGCAAAAAACGAAAGCAATTCACAACACCGTAAGAACGGAATTTTCCGCACCGAACGTTGCAAATCATCTACAATATAGCAAAAAACGAAAGCAATTCACAACTTTTGCCTCCCTTTTTTCACAAATTTTAAGTTGCAAATCATCTACAATATAGCAAAAAACGAAAGCAATTCACAACCCTTCCGTTTGTCAATTACAAGGCATTCGGTTGCAAATCATCTACAATATAGCAAAAAACGAAAGCAATTCACAACTCCTGTGCCGCCATTCATCCGTGTTTATTTGTTGCAAATCATCTACAATATAGCAAAAAACGAAAGCAATTCACAACATCGTAAGAACGGTATTTATCGCAGCGAGCGTTGCAAATCATCTACAATATAGCAAAAAACGAAAGCAATTCACAACAGTTCATTCATTCGTTTAAAATAGCAATTGGTTGCAAATCATCTACAATATAGCAAAAAACGAAAGCAATTCACAACATATGAATTTGCCTTACGATTTTAAGTCGCGTTGCAAATCATCTACAATATAGCAAAAAACGAAAGCAATTCACAACGCCTCTGCGAATGGAGTGCGTGCTATAGTGTTGCAAATCATCTACAATATAGCAAAAAACGAAAGCAATTCACAACCTTGCAAGTTATGTTGTTGCTTTTATTCTTGTTGCAAATCATCTACAATATAGCAAAAAACGAAAGCAATTCACAACAGACACTCTTATCTTCCGGTCGGAATACAAGTTGCAAATCATCTACAATATAGCAAAAAACGAAAGCAATTCACAACACTGCGGCGGCGGCGGCGGCGGCGCGGTCGGTTGCAAATCATCTACAATATAGCAAAAAACGAAAGCAATTCACAACAAGCGTGATAGCACGGGTGTCTATAGATGTGTTGCAAATCATCTACAATATAGCAAAAAACGAAAGCAATTCACAACCAGCATTATGAGGGGTTAAAAGGTAGCGGTGTTGCAAATCATCTACAATATAGCAAAAAACGAAAGCAATTCACAACGCACACCTCGATAGGTTCGCCATCGCAAGTGTTGCAAATCATCTACAATATAGCAAAAAACGAAAGCAATTCACAACGTCCGCCGGCGTGGCGTTCCAAAGTGAAAGGTTGCAAATCATCTACAATATAGCAAAAAACGAAAGCAATTCACAACGTTCCCACTATAATGTCGTCGTGCGGTTTTGTTGCAAATCATCTACAATATAGCAAAAAACGAAAGCAATTCACAACACAACGGGCGTTGTTTTAGTAAGTGCGTTTGTTGCAAATCATCTACAATATAGCAAAAAACGAAAGCAATTCACAACCCCCGCTAACTCCACCTGAACCTCCGCTTGGTTGCAAATCATCTACAATATAGCAAAAAACGAAAGCAATTCACAACCCAGTCACTGCATCCATTCTGTAAGTCGCTGTTGCAAATCATCTACAATATAGCAAAAAACGAACGACTAAAAAAAAGAAAAAAACGCATAAGTGCCTCTGTTAAGCACCATATATAAAAATCGCTCCGCTTGTGGAATATAGTAATCTCCACTACAGTCCGATAAAAATAAGATTTTTGGATAAAAATCTTAAAATGGTTCGCAAAGAGTTTTTTTGGAATAAAAACACATAGCGTACCCTAAAAAATTTAGGCGTTCAATACATGCAAGGCTATTTGTACGCACCCGACCAGCCTTTTGAGGAGTTTATAGGGTTTGCGAGGAATAGGAGTTAATGCCCTATTTGCCTCATTATTGCCCTATTATCCTAAACTCCCATTAAAAATACCTACTGTATAGCCTCGCATGGTAAGCTTCTGCCTGCGAATGCCTGAAAAAACCCATTTTTTTTACCAAAAAACCATTTTTTACTAAAACCCCTTGACAACTCGTGAAAAATAAT
>BNUP01000195.1 GCA_025997455.1 Fibrobacterales bacterium
GCGAAGGCGGCAATTATTCCGACTTAAAGCCTGCCATAAGCATTATTATAGTAAATTACCCGTTGATAACGGAATCTAAAAAATGCCACACTCGTTTTCGAATGTTAGAGACGGAAGAGGGATTTTTGTTCAACGATTTGCAAGAGATTAATGTATTAGATTTGACCAAAGTAGCCACAGAAAAAGACAAAAATTTACTGAATTGGCTACAGTTTTTGAAATCGGAGAAGGAGGCAGACTTTATGGCGTTAGCAGCAAAAAGCGAAATCATTAAGCAGGCATATGATACGCTAAAAATAATCAGCGCGGACAAGAAAACTCGTTATATGTATGAATCGAGGCTAAAAGGTGAGCGCGACCAATATGCCCGTGAGCACGCCGCCGAAGTGCGGGGTGAGTTAACGGGTGAGGCTCGGGGTGAGGTTAGAGGAGAGGAGCGTGCTTTGCAAAGATCTTTGAAAATTCTTCTCGATATAGGCATAACAAAATCAGAGGCTCAGAAAAAGTTGGGATTAAAATGAAGGCAAATTTACCAAAAAAATATAAAAATTGCAAATAATTCCTAACAATGCCCTTGACGGGCACGGAATTTTTTTCTAAATTTATAGGCGTTCTAAGAATTGAGACAACTTCGGCTTTAAGCCAAGTCTCTCGCTTAAAATCCCCCTCCCCAAATCCGTTGATAGAAAGGAGTTCATTTTAGAAAGGAGTTCATTTTGACACAAACAACGCAATTATTGTCGGATGCAGTTCAGCCGAATGCTGAAATACCGCAGGAAACGAGAGATATGTTGGAAAATCTCGGCGTAGAAAAGGTGCGTCACAGAGGCAGACCCGCCAAGCAGAAAAAAGACATCGATACAAAAACGCTTCTGCCAAACGGCGTGATTATCCCCGAAATACCAACCTCGCCAAATTCCGAAGCCGCCGCTAAATCCGAAACCTTCGCTGAAAATCAAACCGAAAGCCAAACCGAAAACACAAACGAATTACCTCCGCCGCCGCAAATACAATCACCGCAAATTCAGCAACCGTCAATAGTTCCTCCGTTTCCGCAGCAACTTGCACAGCAACAACCGCAATCGCAACAGCCGCGCCATAACAACCAAAACGGAAATCGCAATAATTATAATCAAAATAATAACTACAACCAAAATAATAGGAATAACTACCAAAATAACGGACAAAATCAGAACCGCAATCAAAACCAGAATCAGAACCAAAATCGCAACTTTCGCCCTCGCATAGAAGAACCGCTTGAGGAATTAGCCCCTATAGATTTGGCGGCAATTGAAGTGGCTCGCAAAGAATGGCAAGAACTCCGCTATAAAAATATGTCGGATTTGCAGGAAATGGCGGCAGACTTAAACCTTCCCGAAGTGAAGATGATTCGCAAACAAGCGTTGATTTACCGCATTTTGGAAGGTAAATCCGCGGCAAATGAAGGTTTGCCGATTTACACGGAAGGCGTTTTGGAAGTGCTAAAAGAAGGCTACGGTTTTTTGCGTAACCCAGACCACAATTATCTGCCGGGGCAAGATGATATTTATGTTTCAACCGCGATGATTCGCCGCTTTGAATTGAAAATAGGCGACAATATAACGGGGCAAGTTCGCCCGCCAAAAGAAAACGGCAAAGACAAATATTTTGCACTCACCAACATTGAAACCATAAACTACAAAGAACCCGAAAAGGCAAAACGCCGCGTTGCGTTTGAGCATTTAACGCCGCTGCATCCTTTTGAACGCATAAATTTAGAATACAAAAGCGATGAACTTTCTACCCGAATAATGAATTTGTTCACACCAATAGGAAAAGGTCAGCGCGGCATAATTCTCGCACCTCCGCGCACGGGTAAAACCGTTCTTTTGCAACATATTGCACATGCCATAACGCATAATCATCCCGAAATTCGCCTTATGGTTCTGCTGGTTGATGAACGCCCCGAAGAAGTAACCGATATGCGCCGCAATGTGAAAGGCGAAGTGCTCGCCTCAACTTTTGACGAACCTCCAGAACGCCACACGCAAGTTGCCGATATGCTTTTGGAAAAGGCTAAACGGTTGGTGGAACAGGGCGATGATGTGGTAATTCTTTTGGATTCAATTACGAGATTTGCCCGTGCGAACAATGTGGTAATTCCACATTCGGGTAAAATACTTTCCGGCGGTGTTGATGCAATGGCAATGCAGAGACCAAAACGCTTTTTCGGGTTCTTTGTAGTTTATGGTTTCAATGTTGGTGAGTGCAAAATATTTGTCTTTGCCGTTTTCTTTTGGCGGGCGAACTTGCCCCGTTATATTGT
>BNUP01000196.1 GCA_025997455.1 Fibrobacterales bacterium
GACCTCCGCAAGATTCCTCTCTGTAGAGTGCATCTTTTGCCAAAAGTTCGCCGAACTCCAAGAAGTCCGCAAGCCGCAGGGCATTTTCCAAGTTTTGGTTAAAGGAATCATTATCGCCGGTAATATTCACATTTTTCCAAAATTCGTCTCTCAAATTTGGAATTGTAGAAATTGCCTTTTCCAAGCCCGCTTTATTGCGACCCATACCGACATTTTCCCACATAATGTGACCGAGTTCTCTGTGAAATTCCGTTACCGTTTTTTTGCCGTTTATGCCGATTAAGCGGTCTATAATCGTTCTTGAACTTCTCGCAGCGTCCACAAATTCGGCTTGAGAATTGCTGACTTTTTCTAACTTGTTTCCTGCAAAATATCCGCCGATTGTGTATGGAATAACAAAGTAGCCGTCTGCCAAACCTTGCATAAGTGCACTCGCACCCAAGCGGTTTGCACCGTGGTCGGAGAAGTTAGCCTCGCCGAGAACGAACAAGCCCGGAACCGTGCTCTGCAAATCGTAATCTACCCACAAGCCGCCCATTGTATAATGAGATGCGGGGTAAATTCTCATCGGAGTTTTGTAAGGATTTTCATCGGTAATTTTTTCATACATTTGAAACAAATTTCCGTATTTCGCAGAAACTGCATTTTCGCCGATGCGTTTAATTGCATCTCCAAAGTCCAAAAACACCGCGCGTTTTGAAGTGCCTACGCCAAGACCGTTATCGCACACCATTTTCGCGTTTCTGCTCGCAACATCGCGGGGCACCAAGTTTCCGAATGAAGGATATTTTTCCTCTAAATAATAGTATCGTTCGCTTTCGGGAATATCGCTCGGTTTGCGCGGGTCTCCGGCTTTTTTCGGCACCCAAACGCGACCGTCGTTTCTAAGAGATTCGCTCATAAGCGTTAATTTGCTCTGATGATCTCCCGTAACAGGTATGCAGGTCGGGTGAATTTGCGTGTAGCAGGGGTTGGCAAACAATGCACCTTTTTTGTGCGCACGCCAAGCCGCTCCCACATTTGAACCTTTTGCATTTGTGGAGAGATAAAACACATTGCCGTAACCGCCTGTCGCCAAACAAACCGCATCTGCCTCGTGATTTTCTAACTCACCGGTTACCAAATTACGAACAACAATACCGCGGGCACGACCATTCACCAAAACAAGATCCAACATTTCGCGGCGCGGGAACATTTTAACCGAACCCTTAGCGACCTGTCTCATCAGAGATTGGTAAGCACCGAGCAACAATTGCTGACCGGTTTGACCTCTCGCATAAAATGTGCGGGACACTTGAGCACCGCCAAAAGAACGGTTGTCGAGCAATCCGCCGTATTCGCGACCAAATGGAACTCCCTGTGCCACACAATGGTTAATTATCAAATTGGAACATTCCGCCAAACGGTGAACATTCGCCTCACGGGCGCGGAAATCTCCGCCCTTTACGGTATCGTAAAAGAGGCGGTGAATTGAATCGCCATCGTTGGTGTAGTTATGAGCCGCGTTTATACCGCCTTGTGCCGCAATAGAATGAGCACGACGAGGCGAGTCTTGAACGCAGAATGATTTTACATTGTAGCCGAGTTCGCCGAGAGATGCTGCCGCCGATGCGCCTGCCAAACCAGTTCCAACAACTATAACCGTGAATTTTCGTTTGTTCGCGGGATTCACCAACTTCAAATCAAATTTATATCGTTCCCATTTATCTGCAATGGGACCACCGGGAATTTTTGAATCTAATTTCATTGTTCGCCTCCGTTATTTTCGGGTGCCGTTTCAATTGTTTCTTCCTGCACATCTCGGTGATTTCCGTGACCTTTCTTAAAATGAAAATCGCCTGCGCTGTCTCTATCAAAATTTCCGCCGTGCAATTCTCGTAAATCACCGCGCAAATTTCTTGCACGACCTTCTCCCCCAAGCCCGCCTATACCTCTCAATAATTTTTCGCGTTCAACAATTAATTTCGCCTTTTCGGGGTTTCTAAAAATTGCCTTTGCGAGAACTTTCTGCTCTTCGAGCGGTTTCTGTGAGAGGAGTTCCAACGCCTCCTGATAGTTTGGATTCTTAACCTGCTCAATGAGAGATTGAGCCTTGGGGTTAAGATGGACAATGGCAAAAGAACCTGCCGCAGTTACGGCAAAACCGCCCGCCGCCACAACACAAACAACAATAGCCAATTTCTCAATAATGGGAGTCCATTTTTGGTGGCTTATACCGAGAGTTTGGAACGCACTTGAAATAGCGTGCCACAGGTGAAAACCCACCAACAACATAACCGTTAAATAGAACACTATAAATAACGG
>BNUP01000197.1 GCA_025997455.1 Fibrobacterales bacterium
TACCAACCTCTTAGGAGGTTAATAGAGGTTACCTTAAGGAAACCTCTAAAAACTCCCCTGAATCATAAATTCGTAAATCTGGAGTTTTTAGAGGCGACGGCGAATCGTCATTCGACAAGCACTTTCGCAGTTCGCCCATGTCGCTTGGTAACCTCTACCAACCTCTTAGGAGGTTAATAGAGGTTACCTTTCCTAAAACCCAACCATAAATCCCAATATTAAAAAGTGCATTGGATTTGAAAATTTGGTAAATGAGTTAGAATACTCAAGGAAAACATATAAATTTTGGGTGTTGTCTAAAAGTCGTTGTGAAAATTCGCGAAGATTAAAGGCGAACGAACCGCTGAATGAGACTATGTAATTCCCTTTGAAAATCCAGTCTGTGGAATGCCCAAACGAAAAGCCCCAAATTGGGGTTATCTGATAACCGAGACCTGTTTGATAGCCTATACTAGACCCAATTTCTTCAAACAATTCGCGGCATTCGGTATTTGTACGGATTTCATTTTCGGCAGGAATTTCGTAGTCGTTCCCAATACGCCTAAATTCATCGCTTAGCGTACTTAAACTTGTGTTGTCGAATGAAAAAATCGGCGAAATAAAAAGTGCATATTTTTGCTTATCCGTATAAAAATATCCTTGCAGGGAATAGCGTTGATATATCAAATTATTTGCAGAATCCAAATTTCCTCCCATAAATTTTAAACCGGTGCCTCCCGCAAAAAAAGAATTGTAATAATAGGTTGCCTGTGCATTCCAAGTCCATAAACTTCTGCATTTTGTATTAACCATACTGCCAAAACCAAGCCCCACGGCAAGCCCACGCTCTTGCGTTGCATTCTGTTTTGGCAGGGGAACCGAATAAACCGATACAGCAAATACAGCAATTATTAAACTAATAACTACGGAGGGTTCCCCCCAACAGCCCTGAGGGCGTAGGTTAATAACCCGATTGTGCGAAAAGCCGAGCCACTGCCATATTGTAATTATAAACCGCAAAGTAATAGTCCTTCTTCATCAAGAGGTTTTTCTTGTAGGAATTAGCGAGGAGATTTGTCGATTTAGCGGGGTTGATGTCATATTGAAGAGCCGCACCCTTCAACATTCCCTCGGTCGCCCGCAGGGCATTTCTGGCACTTTCCAACTTGCCTTTTGCCACAGAAAAATCCTCATATTTTTCCGCGATTTGAAGTTCAATTCCGCGATTAGCATAACTTTCTGTTTGCCGCAAAATTCGATGCTCTATGCGTGCGAGTTTATAATTCTCCCACTGATTCCAAAAATTCAACTTATAACGAACTCCAATGCCGAGCGCACCTGAAATATCATTCACGGGGTCGCGGGCAAATGCATTTTTTGAAAGCGAAGTTCTGTCGCCCGCCCACGATTTTGCATATTCAAATTCGCCGAGTATAAAAAATTCCGGAGCAAGTTTCGCCGAGGCGAGTTCCATTTGCAAACTTGTAGCCTCCAAGCCCGCAGACAATCGGCGGGCATCGGGATGGTGAGACAATGCAAATTTTTGCAGAGAGTCAAGCGAAGGCACAAAATCGTTCGATGCAACCAAAGCCGAGTCCGTCGGAGCAAATTCCGTATCATCGGGCAACGCGAGTGCAAATTTTGCCGCTAACTTCGCCTTTCTCAAACCGGCTTTTGCATCCAAAACCGCCTCGTCAATCTCAAAAAATCCCACCTTCAATTCCAACAAATCCATTTGCGAAACGCCTTCTTCCTCATCGTCCAAAGCCTCCTCCAATTTATCAGCCGCCTTGTGAATTTGTTTATACCCGTCCTCCGCTAATTTATTCATCTCGTATGCCAGCAGATAACCGTAATAATAACTCAAAAACTCCGTTTTTTTATCGAGTTCCTTCCCTGCAATTTCCATCTGTTTTTGTCGCAAATCTGCCCGTGCCGCTTTTAAGCCGAGCCGCAATTGCCCGTAGTTGAGCGGTTGCGCCGCATTTATCGATGTTCCGAAATAAGGTCCCATTTTAGAGAAATCCCAAGTTTCTATCGAGTCGCCGTTGCTCATAGTTGTTTGCAAACCCGGCACAATTCCCGTAAGCATTGAAACCTCAAACTTAGGCAAAATCGCACTCGATTTAATTTGCTCAATTTGTTCTTCTTTTTTGAGAAGCACCATTCTGTTTTCTTGAAAGCGAGGGTCGGTTTGAATTGCAGTTTGAACAAACTCATCGCGAGACAAGCGGACTATTGTAGTCTCACCAGCAAAGGCAAATGACACAAAAACAAAAATTAAAATGAGAGGCACAAGGGG
>BNUP01000198.1 GCA_025997455.1 Fibrobacterales bacterium
CAAAAGTTTCAACGAGCAGTGCAGCAGTTTTTTCACCTATACCTGCAAAAATTCCGCTTCCCAAGTATGCAATTAAACCGTCTGTTCCCTGCGGAGGCAATACTTCAACCGATTGCACTCCGAATTGTCTTCCGTATTTTGAATGTTCCGTCCAATCGCCTTTCAAACGCACTCTCTCGCCGGCACGAATTGCGGGAAATATGCCTGTGGCGATTTCATTTGCGTTAGCAATTTTTATGCGAGCAACAGTGAATCCGTTTCGTTCATTTGCAAAAATAACAGAAATTATAACCGCATCAATAGTCATTTGACCGCAAAAACCAACGCAATTTCCACCGGTGCATTTTTCGGCAGCGATTTAACTCCAACCGCCGCTCTGGAATGCTTTCCGCTTTCACCGAAAATTGCAATTGCAAGTTCGGATGCTCCATCGACAATTGCCGGTTGATTATGAAATGTGAGTTCAGATTGCACAAAACCCTGCACCTGCAAAAGTTCCAACTCCTCGCCAGCATTCAGCAAAGAAAGCGCCGCCGCCACGCCGTTCAAAAAACACTGCTTTGCACAATCTTTTGCGTGCTCCGGCAGAACCTCATTGGGCACAGACCCTTCACCGAGCAATTCCTCGTTTTTAAGCGGCAATTGCCCCGAAACAAAAATCAAATTTCCGCCTCGCTTTGCAGGGATATATGCCGCAAGCGGTTTGGGCACTTCCGGCAATTCCAAACCCAAATTTTTTAACTGCACTTTAATAGATTCTAAAGACATTGGAGGAAGGTAGAAAATCACTCGGCGATGCAAATATGGGGTGTAGGGTGTGGGATGTGGGGTGTGGGATGTGGGGTGTGGGATGTGGAATACGAGCAGCCAAACGAACCTAAAACACCGCTTTTGCTTCGGAAGTCAATTTTTGAAATATAGAATCGTGATATTTTCGCACTATATAATTCGCAGACAAAATAAAATTTTTGCCGAATGCAATTTGTGCAATTGCATTTGCACGCCAAGAAAATCCTTTCTCAAAACCATCAACAGAGGAATACGGAGCGACTTCGCCCGATTTTTCGACAAAATTTCCAGACACGCCTATTTGCGCCAAATTTGCACCCGCTCCCTGCCACCTGCCATTTACTCCGCTTTGTCTCAAAGTCGCATTCCAATTTTCCTCAAAATAAAAACCTTCCGTATATTTTTGCGAGTAAAACGGTTGAACAGAAAATCCCTTTGCAAGCGTTCTGAGATACGAAAATTCGCCTGCCCAAGAATTCCATTCCAATTCAGAAAAGGAAAATTCGGCTACTTCTTTTATAATTTTAAAATTCCAATCTTCATCTTTGCGTGCGGTGTAATGAGCATCTGCTGTTTGTGAGAAAATTTTTTCCGTAGCGAGTGTTTGCGGTTCGGTGCTCAGGCGGTTGCTGGCAGTTAGCATTAGAGAACCTTTTTTTTGCGGTTGTTCCCACAGAACAGAATTTTCCAAATCCAAAAGTTTCTCCGTAGAATGCCGCAGCCATTCACCGTTTGCAAATAGGGTAATGTCGTTTATAAAACCATCTGTTCGATTTTCTTTACCCGCAATTACGGAAGGGAAAATTTGAGTTTCCCATTTCAGATAATTCTTATATGCGCGCTTGGCAGGCAGTGAATCGGAACGCCCCATTCCTTCATACATAAAATCTCCGTTATCAACTCCGCTTATGTATTTACCCGTGAGCGAATCGTAAAGAACATCACCAGTTCCGCTTGGAACTCTTCTATAAATTGCTACCCAAGGAATTTCATTTGTATAGTTAAACGCATAATTCACATTGCCTTGAACGGCGGAATTTGGGGCGTTGTAAGCCGCACTTTGATCTAACAGGTAAGACTTCAAACCATCATCTCCGCGAATTTGAAAAAGCGTATTTGAATGCCAATTTTTTCCGTTAAAAATGAGAAAATTTTTCCATTGCGAAAATTCCGTTGAATCATCTTTTTCTTTTGCAATTTCGGTGAGTGCAAATGCTCCTTGATTTTTGTTGCCGTATTCTATGCCGTAAATTGAGCGAAAATCCTCATCGCTTTCTAAATAAAAATTCCCGTAAGGACGATATTTTCCCTGTAAATACTTGCTCTGTATTTCACCTTGCCAAAGTTCGTTTTGAGTTTCTTCAGAAATTATTTCCGTATCATCGGAGGTAAATCTTTTAACTTTACCCACATTTATTTCACTGCTCGCCTTTTCGTTTTCGTGTTTCAAAAATCCTTCACCCCGCACCGACTTAAAATCACGATGCC
>BNUP01000199.1 GCA_025997455.1 Fibrobacterales bacterium
CCGCTAAAATACACAACGGGATTCGGGAACAATGCAACAAATGCCAAAACGATACCAGCAGAAATTGCCCCTACGGAGCCTATACTGCGGCTGTATCCCTTATCATAAAATTTACCTGAAATCACGCGCGACAAAATAAAACCAACCGCCAGAATTGCAAAAAAGAAACCAGTATTGTGTATTCCGTTTTCTTTCCCGAAAATCGCCATAAAAGACATCATCGCTCCGTATGCAATGGCAACGGAAGTCATTGTTAAACCCGGTTTTATTCCATCTAAAAATAAAAACCTGTCGAGCGAAATCACATCGTTTTTTATAGGTTCCCTCTTCTGTGATTTAATTAAAAATGCCAAAATCAATCCAAGTGAGCAACTGGTAACAGACACAGGTAAAACAGCCTTAAAAGACAAATGTTCAAAGAGGAAAAGACCCGTCATAGGTCCAACCGCCATTGCAATGTTTGAGGAAACTCCATAGTAACCGATGCTTTCGCCGCGCCTTTCACTCGGTGCCAAATCTATTGCGAGAGTGCTCCCTGCGGTTGAAACCAAGCCCCAAGCAAAGCCGTGAAGTAAGCGGAGAATCAAAAATATGTGAGTGTCAGATGCCCAAAAATACGATGCGGCAAACGCCGTGAAAAGTGCAAATGATAATACATATAATTTTTTCCGCGAAAACGAGTCTGCCAAAAAACCCGAAAAAGGTCTGCATATCAAAGCGGCAATTACATATACCGCGAGCACAAGTCCCGCCTCATCTTTACCCGCGTGCAAATCTATGGTCAAATGGAGCGGCAGTGTTGAACCGAAAATATGAAAAGAAAATCCCATCAGAAAATTCGCCGCAAAAACGAGCGAAAAATTTCTGTTCCATAATGATGGGCGTGTATCTGCGGTTTTTTGCTGCTCCGAAGGCATTTACTGTTTATAGCCGAAATACTTTCTTCCCAAGTTTCCGTCTTTATCCTTCAAATCCACATAGTCGGGCACAAAGCCGTTCGGGTAGGAGAAAGATATTTTCGCTTGGCAACTTAATTCCGAGAGCAATTTTCCGACCGAACCCTTGAACTGACTTTTCTTTTTACCGGTATGGTCGCTCATATAGCACCAACCGCCGCCGGTGTATTTTGCATTAACTTCCTGCTTGTCTGTGGATACCATTTTAAGTTGCGAAATATCAAAATCGACATTGTTTCCAATGCTGTTCCAAATTGCAATTTCACCCGTTGTAGAAGTTGCACCAATATTTAGAATGGGGAAAGAAATTACATAGCCGTATTTATCGACATAGCGAGATGGGCGCTGACCGATTATTTCCTCTGCGAAAAGCAAATAATCACCGCGATTTTTTAGGCGAATTTTATTGAGAGCCTTTTGCAAGTCGGCATTGTTCGGTGCGAGCACTTCGGCTTTCAGGAGTCCGTATTCTGCGGCAATGGAGTTTTCTGCACCATCGGAATCTTCAATTGCAGTTTTCACAACTTCGCCTTCCGCTTTTTTGCGTGCCTGTTCTGCAACGCCTGCATTTGTGCCGAATCTTTTGGCTATGTTTATCGCGGAGTCTAAATTGCGAAAACCCTGCAAGGTGTATTCGTAGTCGGAGTTATCCGCAACTTGAGCCACACCCACTTCCGAAAGAGCCGCTACCACAGAGTCTATGGTAGATTTTTTGAGGTTTGGGACAGTGTCGCTTTGAGTTGTTGCAATGTTCCTGTGAATTTGCTCCACATAAGAACGAATTATATCGTCGCTTGCATTCTTTTTTGCGGTCTGTTTCATTGCGCCCGCGTAGGCGAGTATTAAATTATCGTAAAATTCTTTTGAAATTTTACCTTTTTGTTTAGCGTTGGTGTAAGAATTTACGGCGTTGCGAAACTTACCGTCTTCCAAATAGGAATCCCCGTTTTTTTCGTTTGTGCCCTTACAACCGGCTATAACCAATACTGTAATTGCCGCAAAGGCAAAGAAAAATGTTGTTTTGCGCATAAAAACTCCTCTTATTAGATATAGGGGGAAGGTAGAAAAAGTTTAGAGGGTAAAGAGTGGAGATGGTAAATTTAGCATTGCAAAAATAGGGTATGGGGTGTTGGGTGTAGGGTGTGGAAAATACGGCATTGCAAATTTTTCTGGGGCGCTCTATCCACACCGCGTTCACAACTTTTAGCCAACACTTATTGTCCGCCATTGTTTATACAG
>BNUP01000200.1 GCA_025997455.1 Fibrobacterales bacterium
AACTTATCCGTTTTGATTGGGCGATAAAACGGATAAGTTGCTTGGGTGCAGAAGTCGGTGTTTTTCTTGCGGGCATAAGGGGAAGGTAGAAAAAATTGAGAATGTAAAGAGTAGAGAGTAGAGTTTCCTCTGCGTTGCAAGTATAGTGTATAATATAAAAAAATTGCGAACGCATAATATCGCCTCTTAATATTTACCTCACCACAACGCCTTGTGTATGCACTTGCGACCCGTTTTGGATTTTTACGAAATACAAACCCGATGCTGGAACGGGAATTGTTGCTCTGTTATTCGGGCGACCAATGGTCGCCCCTACAATGCGACCTTGTGTGTCGTATACGGTGATTTTTGCGTTTGCGGGTGCGTTTTCAATTATAATACCAGCATTCACGCTCCTTGCAATATATTGCGGAGCGATGTTTGTTCCTGCAAAAATTGGCATAGGTGGTTCGGGCTCAATTTCTGGAATGGCATTGATTTTAACGAACACCGTTGCGGTTGCTGTAGAATATCTTGTTCCGTTGTAATAATTTACCGTAATCTTAGCACTATGTTCGCCCGTGCTCAAATTCGCTTTGGGTTGAATTGTCCAGTTGAATACTACCTCATCTAATTCAATGGTAATATTTGTGTCGATTTCTGCAATATTTGTAATAATAAAATCGCTGTCCTCTGATATTGTTACGCTACTTATGACGGCTTCCATGTCGCCAATGTTTTTAATGGATATAATTTTTGGTTCTGGTTGCTCTTGCCCGTCCGTGTAAGGTTCAAAAATTGGCGCGTTCACACTCACTATTATTGGTAAAATATTGATTTGCTCGTCTAACATAGCAACCCTCGACTTCCACCAAGTTTTCATTGCGTTTATGTCGGCTTCATAATCTCTTGGTCTATCCCAAACTACAACATCCACCGCTTGCGATGGGGCTAATTTTATTGCCATTGAGTCAATAAATTCGGGGATAGATTCAATAATGGTTTTGACCTCATTCCAACGATCCCTGTGTAACCCACGGAACAAAGGATCATCAAAAAAACGACAAAAAAATTGACCACCTATCCATTTGCTATCATTGTATTGGTAGGTGTATGATCTTCCTCCGATGAAAGTAAAATAAGTTTGATCATAGTTTCCAGAATAGGCAAAACCCCAGTCAAAATCCCACAATGGTCCCATAGAGATTTTTTGGTTTTTGTCTTTATACATATACGCACTTTTAGGCCAACTCAACTCTTCATTTTTAACAACCTCATTCACGAGTAAAAAATCGATGAACGAACTCATATCTATCAACTCACGATATCCCTCAGGAAAAGATTCATTGAACAAGGCATTCACCAATTCATTGACGGATTCTTTTACAAAATCGTAACCGTTAGGGTCATCTAAATCTTCAGGCGATTTTATCATCACTGGCAAACCGATAACACCGCTTTTGAATTTTGGTTCTTCATCATAACCAACATCCAAGCTCAATAGAAAGCCTTCATTTTCGTCAATATTCACACGACCTTCCCCCACTTGCACTTGCTCCGTAAGCAGGTAATTTCCTTTATGCTCGCCGTTCAAAACCAACTCCACAGGAATATAGTGATTTGTAAAGGGAATCCCCAAACGATGCCCAAGTTCAAACGCAACAATATTCATCAACAGCGTAGGGTCTTGATAATTGGCGAGGAGCACCCAACTTTTGGCTTTGGGTAACCCAAACAAACTTTGTTTTTTATCAAATTTTATCCGATACGGTTTTTTGGGATACAAAGACCATGTGGAGTTGCCCCTGCCGCGGACACCGGCAGTTGTTGTTTCTATGCTATTGTTTTCGTCATTTACATCGACAATCTGCACTTCGGCGACTATGTATGTTTCTTTGCTCTCAATCGCCTGACCTTCGGCGGTGTTGATATATACGATGGGAAGTCCTGTGGATTCCGCTGTGGCGAGGACTTGAGCACTTGCACAAACGGCAAGCAGTAATAGAACGAAAAAAAAATACGATTTAGATAATCGGCACGCTTTTGCGGGGGGGGGGGGGGGGGGTAACCTCCCCCCCAACACCCTCCCCCGGCCCGGGGGGGAGTTAGCGATTTTGGGGGGGGAAAACACCCCTTCCATTTTGGCTTTTCCTTGCCTTTCTTTG
>BNUP01000201.1 GCA_025997455.1 Fibrobacterales bacterium
TGGAGACATTAAGCGAATAATCACCTTGTAATTCTATTCCGCAATTTTTTAGAAAATGCAATGCTCCAAAGGAACGAACCAAAATAAAATCCGGTTTTAGAGCGATAACTTTTTCCAACAATGCAACATCTGCGTTTTGATGAATATGCGGTGTGGCAATACCTACCCTTAAATTTAATTTCCTCGCTTTTTCCAATTCGATTTGTAAGTTTGTTGAAAATTCGAGAATTATATCGGTATTGGAATTATTTTTTAACTTATCGGTTAATAATTTTGAAGGACTAATTAAAAGCGAATTAGGTTGCTGATTAT
Organism: Fibrobacterales bacterium; assembly: GCA_025997455.1. Taxonomy (GTDB): domain Bacteria; phylum Fibrobacterota; class Fibrobacteria; order Fibrobacterales; family Fibrobacteraceae; genus BNUP01. The sequence continues at coordinate 313 of BNUP01000201.1, forward strand.
AGATTGTTTTTCTTGCGGTTCTCTTTTCATTTAATAACTCAACTGCTCTTTGGCGAAGATTGCGAATCATTTTTTCATTTACAAAAACTGCAGGCGAAATGTTAATAATAGGATTTTCGCAAAAATAAGGCGGAAAATTCAGAGTCAAAAAACTCGTGTTAAAAGTCTGTGCCGATTTACGACTCTCTAAAACAAAGTCCGATTGAACCGTTATATCGTTCATTTTTAAGACTAAAGGTTCCCCGACATTCCCGCTCAACTCAACAGACACTGGAATTTTCTTTTCGCTAAAATTCATAACTTCTCTAACAACTTTGTCGCTCTGATTTACATATACCTTAAAATTGTCATTTATTTCGTCTAAATTTTTATCTTTGGCAAATTCCAACAATAGAAAATTCCCGTCATTTTTTACGCTATAAACTTTACCGCCAAATTCCTTATCTCCGTTTTTAATTAAAATCCCTTCACCCGCACTGCATTTTTCCGAAGACTCAACCCAAACTTTATTCCCAAAAACTTTTTTAACTTTTCCGATAAAAAATCCCTTATGACCTGTTGTAGCCCCACTCACAACCGACTGGTTCTCTCCGCCTTCCAACCAACCCGTGCTTAAAACCGTTGGGGATTATATTTTTAGCACTAGTGATTTGTGTGCCCTGCCGATTTTGAATGAACTTTTAGAATGCGGAATTTCATCGCTAAAAATTGAAGGTAGATTAAAAAGTGCGGAATTTGTTGCAAGCGTAACTGCGGCGTATAGAAATGCGTTGGATACGCGGCAATATCTGAATAAAAGGAGATATTCAGAGCCTACCGCAATGCGAAATTTGAAAACAATTTTTAGTCGTGATTTTAGCACGGGTTGGTTGGAAGGCGGAGAGAACCAGTCGGTTGTGAGTGGGGCTACAACAGGTCATAAGGGATTTTTTATCGGAAAAGTTAAAAAAGTTTTTGGGAATAAAGTTTGGGTTGAGTCTTCGGAAAAATGCAGTGCGGGTGAAGGGATTTTAATTAAAAACGGAGATAAGGAATTTGGCGGTAAAGTTTATAGCGTAAAAAATGACGGGAATTTTCTATTGTTGGAATTTGCCAAAGATAAAAATTTAGACGAAATAAATGACAATTTTAAGGTATATGTAAATCAGAGCGACAAAGTTGTTAGAGAAGTTATGAATTTTAGCGAAAAGAAAATTCCAGTGTCTGTTGAGTTGAGCGGGAATGTCGGGGAACCTTTAGTCTTAAAAATGAACGATATAACGGTTCAATCGGACTTTGTTTTAGAGAGTCGTAAATCGGCACAGACTTTTAACACGAGTTTTTTGACTCTGAATTTTCCGCCTTATTTTTGCGAAAATCCTATTATTAACATTTCGCCTGCAGTTTTTGTAAATGAAAAAATGATTCGCAATCTTCGCCAAAGAGCAGTTGAGTTATTAAATGAAAAGAGAACCGCAAGAAAAACAATCTATAATCAGCAACCTAATTCGCTTTTAATTAGTCCTTCAAAATTATTAACCGATAAGTTAAAAAATAATTCCAATACCGATATAATTCTCGAATTTTCAACAAACTTACAAATCGAATTGGAAAAAGCGAGGAAATTAAATTTAAGGGTAGGTATTGCCACACCGCATATTCATCAAAACGCAGATGTTGCATTGTTGGAAAAAGTTATCGCTCTAAAACCGGATTTTATTTTGGTTCGTTCCTTTGGAGCATTGCATTTTCTAAAAAATTGCGGAATAGAATTACAAGGTGATTATTCGCTTAATGTCTCCA
>BNUP01000202.1 GCA_025997455.1 Fibrobacterales bacterium
GACAGGGAAGTGCAGTTTTGAATTAGTTTTTTGCGGGTTTAATAATTGTTTACAATGTTGGTAAACAATGGGGGGGGGGTAATTTTCATATATGCTAAAACTGATGCTACGGAACACATCGCTGATACCTTTGGTACCGCGGTTTGCTTTATAGAACGATGTGTTAGACTGTTGCATAAGAATAAATATACATTTTTTTTGGGGAGTGCGTTCAAAAAAAATGCATTTGTCAAAAAAAAAGTCATTTTTTGGTCATTGACGAATGCAATGCAGAGATAACTTTTAAGGGAACGCGGTGTGGATAGAACGCCACAAAAAAGTGAAAAGAGTAAAGAGTAGAGAGTAGAGAGTAGAGAATAATAACTTTACACTTTTAACTTTCAACTTTACACTCTATTCCCACGCCCCTACAATTCCCCTCTCCCAACTTTACTCTCTACTCTCTACTCTCTACTCTTTCAACTCTTGCACCGCCAAGTTCTCCACACCCTACACGCCACACCCCATACCCCTGCACTGCAAAGTTTCTACATTCATCTCATATTATAAACGATAGGAGTTTTTATGGCTGTTGCAAAGCAGGCTGGAAAAAAAGTGTATCTCTTTGGGAAGGGAATTACCGAAGGAGATGGTTCGCAGAGGAACTTGCTGGGGGGTAAGGGTTCGGGTCTCGCGGAGATGGCGAAAAGAGGTTTTAATGTGCCGCCCGGTTTTACCATAACAACGGAAGTTTGCACGGAGTATTACGCAAACAAACGCAAAATGCCCGCAGGTTTGGATTTAGAGGTTAAAAAGGCGGTTTTGGCGATTGAGAAGGTTACCGGAAAGCAGTTCGGCGGAAATAAAAATCCGCTTTTGGTGGCGGTGCGGTCGGGGGCACGAGAGTCTATGCCCGGTATGATGGATACCATTTTGAATTTGGGCTTAAACGATACAACGGTTGAAGTTTTAAAGGCAAAGACAAATAACGGTCGATTCGCTTATGATTCTTACCGCAGATTTATACAGATGTATTCGGGTGTGGTGCTGCAGATTGAACGCGCAAATGAAAATGAGCACGACCCTTTTGAGGTGGTTATTGCCGAGCAAAAGACAAAACGAGGCGTGATTCACGATAATCAATTGCCCGAAGAGGATTTGAAGGCTATTATTGTTAAGTTTAAGAAATTGGTTTTTGAAAAAACGGGAAAGGAGTTCCCAAGCGACCCATACAAGCAACTCGAAGGTGCAATAGGTGCGGTGTTCGCATCTTGGATGAACGACAGGGCAATACTTTACCGTCGCAAATATAAGATACCCGAAGAATGGGGAACTGCCGTTAATGTGCAGTCTATGGTGTTCGGTAATTTGGGCGATAGTTCGGGAACGGGCGTTGCATTTACGCGCAACCCCGCGACAGGTGAAAACGAATTTTACGGTGAATTTTTGGTGAATGCACAAGGTGAAGATGTGGTTGCGGGAATCAGAACTCCGCTTAAAATTTCTGCGATGGCTACAACTCCGCATTTGGAACGATGTTACAAGGAGTTGTGCGAGGTTCGCAAGCAACTTGAAAAAGAGTTCGGCGATGTGCAGGACTTTGAGTTTACCATTGAAGACGGCAGACTCTATATGTTGCAAACTCGTAACGGCAAACGGACTGCACGGGCTTATGTGAAAATTGCTCACGATATGGTAAAGCAGAAATTGATGACTAACGAGCACGCAATTGAGAGTGCCGACCCGGAATCTATTGAACAATTGCTCGCTCCTGTTTTTGATAAAGATGCTTACAAGAAGGCTCTCGATGGAGGTTTGCTCTTGACTAAGGGTTTGCCTGCGGGTCCGGGTGCAGCAACGGGAACTCTCGCTTTTACCGCAGATAAGGCGGAGCGGTGGGCAAAACACGGGCCTGTGGTGCTGGCTCGAGTTGAAACAGGAGCGAGCAATTGTTCAATAGATTCCGGGTCGGCACTCTCAATTGCGTGCTCGTTAGTCATCAATTTCTGCGATGGCTACAACTCCGCATTTGGAACGATG
>BNUP01000203.1 GCA_025997455.1 Fibrobacterales bacterium
CACCATCTTGTTCGCCCAATAAAGTCATCGTATAATATACTTCGGATGTAGAATTTGATGATATTTCGTTTGATACAGAATTTGAAGTTGATTTTTGGTATATGGCAAGTCCTGTTATCTCATCATAGATAACATCTGTTATAGAACTGCTCTCTGTATGCGAGTTGGTTACAGAATCTTTTTTTGAGAAATCCGTATAATCGAAAGTTGTGGTAACATTTTGTTCTTGTTCTGTTGTTGTATTTGCTTCAACCCCATTCTGTCGATATGAAATTACATAGTGATAGGTATAATCCCTCAATATATTATAGGTTTCTAAATTAGAGGATTGATTTATTGTATAGCCATATTCTATAGAGTAATTTTTACTATCCTTAAAATTTGTATACTTAGCCTCATAATTATAGTATTCTTTTGCTACTCCTTCTGCTATAGTATAGACGGTTTGCTTGTCCCAAAGCCAAACAGATTTTTTATCATTCCCGATTTCTTCTCCACTATTGCTGCCATCGCCGATTCCATTGTCGCCATCTGATCCGGAACTCGATTCTGAGCAACCGATAAATGCCAAGCCGAATACAAGCACCATCAACAAACTATTCTTTTTCATTCTAATTCTCCTATAGAATACTTGATTCGATAATCGCCTACATCGCCCGGTGAATAAGGAACAACTGTAACTATCACTGTGCCAGTGTTTGTCGCTGTAAAACTCTGCGGAGGGTTATACCCGGAATCTTCGTTGCTGAATAAACTTCCTCCTATGGAAAGTCCGCTGTAAGAATATGCCGCCGAAACTATAACATCTACCGAGTAATCTCCACTACCTTCATACAAGTCGTCCCATTTGATTATATATGTTTTTCCAGTCACAACCGAGAATGAATATTTTTGATTTCGAACAAAGGCGTTAAAATTGCCAATTACCCAAACCTCGTTAGTTAAAGCGATGCTATCGGAAGATGATGAAGATTGTGCACTTGACGAAGATGAGATTGTACTAGAAGAAGATATTGCCCCAGACGATGAAGATTTAGTAATTGACGATGATGAAGAGGAACTTGGAATCGATGATGATGAATATACGCTCGACGAAGATTTTGCAATGGAAGATGATGAAGATTGCTCACTTGACGAAGACGAGATTGCACTAGAAGATGATGAACTGCTATCCGGAGAAATATCCAAAACACAACGAACGCTAAACCCGTACAATTTTAAGGGAGGAAGCGAAAATACATCACTGCTACCGTAACCCATAACTTTGCCATTCCCCGTTGCTGTCCACCAATAGCCGTTTGAGCCTACAAGATCGAATGAGCCATTTGTGTAGTTGCCTCCGGGAAGTGCAGAAAAGCCATAACTATCCGTGCCATCGCCATAAGGATTGCTTTTCCAACCATAAAGAGCCTTTAATTTTGTGCCCGCATTGTAATTGCTCACATAATTGGAGAGGATTTGCCACTCCGCCTCGCTTGGCAAATGCCAACTCAAGGGGCAAATACCCTTTATACCACTTGGTTCTATATCACTAGACGCAGAACCGTCCGTTGCCGTAGCCCAGTCGTATAATCTGCCATAAGTAACACAATAAACGACATCGTTATTGTAGCACCAACTGCCACTCGCCGTTGGGTAGTTCAAATTCTCCGCCATCCAAGTTTGAGTGCCTATTTTCACAGTCCGGTAGGTTTTACCATCTCTGTTATCATGAATGGTTCCGTAATCAATATTCGGATTCCAGTATTCCCCAATGGACGAAGAACTATCTCCAATTCTCTCATAGTTCATAACGACATCAACCGAGGAATCGCCACAACCCAAAAGAAGTAGGATAAAAACAGCACTCAAAAAAATCTTTTTCATAGTCATAATCCTTAGACTGCAATAAGCAATCCGAATAATAATTGCGGAAAGATTTTACTGTTAAATTGCGGATTCAAATAGTGATTAGTGACAGTAACTCGAAAATCAAGTCCAATATGATTATTAGCAAACATAGGT
>BNUP01000204.1 GCA_025997455.1 Fibrobacterales bacterium
TTTTGAAAACCGAAGTTTCTAAAAGTTCAAATAAAAATGAAATAAAACTTGGTGCGTTTTTTGTAATAGATATTGATTATTTTAAGCAGGTAAATGATAATTACGGGCACGAAAGGGGCGATACGGTGATAAGAAGTGTCGCAAAAGTTCTGCAAAATACATTTGGCGATGAAAATGAAATTGTGGCGAGAATTGGCGGTGATGAGTTCGCGGCGTTTTGTCCCGACATAAATGATAATTTATTTATTGAAAACAAATGTCAAAAAATTCGCAACCTTATGCAGGAAGTCCGCTATGCAGAGGATAAACCTCCCGTTACGCTGAGTATAGGCATTGTCAATTTTCGCTACGGTGAAGATGACTCCCAATTTTCCGACCTGTTCAACCGTGCGGATAACGCATTGTATGATGTGAAAGCGAGAGGGAGAAACGGCTATGAGATTTGTGAATAAAGAATTTTGGTGCGCTCGGCACACACCGCGTTTACAATTTTTACTTGGCGGTGCAGGGTGGGGTATAGGGAATGGCGTGTAGGGTGTGGGGAAACTTGGCAGTGCAGGTTGAGATAAACTGTATGAATAATGGCGGACAATAAGTATAGCCGCCCAATTAAAAAGACATTGAGATAATCTGTATAAACTATGGCGGACAATAAGTATAGCCGCCCAATTAAAAAGGAATTGTGATAATCTGTATGAATAATGGCGGACAATAAGTATAGCCGACCAATTAAAAAGGAATTGTGATAATCTGTATGAATAATGGCGGACAATAAGTATAGCCGACCAATTAAAAAGAAATTGTGATAATCTGTGTAAACAATGTCGGACAATAAGTATTAGTACAGTGGCAAGGAATTTTTGTCAATTTTTGCAGTTACAAAAATTGCCCACTCGGCATTCGATGCAGTTTCTACTGCTCTACTAACAAAGGGGGCTTTGCTCCTAAAGAATTTATTCTCAAAAGAGCATTCTATTCGACCGCAAGCGGGTCAGGAAGTGGGGCTGTCCGCTAGTAAGAGTGCATCTGCACATTTTTCGGGCTAAGGGGAATAAACAAGACGAAAACCGAGATTGTTGTTACGGTTGTTCGGGTAGTCGTTGCCGCGATTGGAAACGCGGCAATTCTGTGCGTCATTATTCCAAGAGCCGCCGCGAATCACATTATCCCCCATACCCCACTTCCTTACTAATTTAATCTCAGAAGAACTCCCACAAACTTTATCTCATAAAACGAGGAGTTCTTCATCATTCTCGCCAAAGCGAGAATCAAAAAATTTCCTCCTATATTCGGTTGCATTTGCAAATCTCGTAAAGGAAATCAACGGCTCAATGTGGCGAGCATAGTTTTTTTGACTCCATTTTTGGGTTCGCAAATTATGTGAATACTCCTTGCATGTTCTCGCAAAGCGTTTTTTGCTGTTCTTATTTAACCGCACCAAATTTGGGAAAATAACATAGCCCAAAAACGGCACGCCTTTTTCACAATTGTTTATGCAAGCGGGTTTTAATTCCAAAGATAGTTCGCTTTCGCAAAATTTTTTTATACTCTCAAAATTTTTTATCAACTCATTTCTATTTTCGCTCCAAAAAATAATGTCATCCATATATCGAACATAATGTTTTACCTGCAATTTTTCCTTTGCGAAATGGTCTAAATGTGCAAGATAAAAATTTGCAAAATATTGACTTGTTAAATTGCCAATAGGAATTCCCTTTTGAAGATTAGGAACTTCACCATTGCAACTACAATACGATTTTATTATATCCCAAAAAATTTTCAGTAAAACCGGATCTTTGAATTTTTTAACCAATAAATCAAAAAGTATTTTGTGACTAATGCTGTCAAAATATTTTCTTGCATCTAATTTGCAAAACCAAACACCTTTTTTAGTCCATAACTTAGTTTTTTCAAGAGCGGCATATTGCCCTTTGTTTGGGCGAGTCGCATAAC
>BNUP01000205.1 GCA_025997455.1 Fibrobacterales bacterium
TCCCGCACCGGTTCTCACTCGGATTTGTTTGAATAAATCGTAAAGTAGACACTGAAGAACTCGTTAAGAGGTCGTTAGTGCCTACAAAGCGACATTGGCAACCGTGTTTTTATGGATAATGTCATCCTGCGGCGAATGCTCGCAGGATCGCCGTCGTCTCCGAAGAACTACTTGTTTTTATGAGATAAGTATAAGTTTTTGTGGAGTTCTTCTGAAATTACTACATTTCCTCTATGCCCTTCAACAAAAAGCATAAAGATACCGTATTTTCCGCATTGTTCTCAAACGAACCTGCATTGCTCGAACTTTATAATGCACTCACGGGGGCACACTACACGCTTGAAACAGCAAACATAAAAATAAACACACTTTCTGGTGCACTCTATAACGGCTTAAAAAACGATGTGTCATTCACAATAGACGGCAAACTTGTGGTTCTCATTGAACATCAGTCATCCATAAACGCAAATATGCCTTTTAGGCTGTTGCTTTATGTCTCCCGCATTTACGAGAAACTGACTAATCGAAAAGATACTTACAGAGAGCGGCTAATCAAAATTCCGTTCCCCGAATTTATTGTCTTATACAACGGTACCAAAGATTTTCCAAAACACCAAACGCTAAAATTGTCAGATGCTTTTGAGCAGTCGCCAATGCGTATATCGAAACATATTCCTTTGGAACTCGTGGTTGATGTTTACAATATCAATCGTGATAAAAGCGAGCCTTGGGTGCAAAAAAGCCCAACTCTAAGCGGTTATTCTTTATTTGTATCTTATTATAGAGAATTGCTCACAAAAGATGTTAAACCAAAAGAAGCCTTTAAGGCAACCATAGAGTATTGCAAAAAGCATAATGCGTTAGTCGATTTTTTAACCCAAAACAGTTCACAGGAGATAAATATGTTGCTTACAACTAAGTTCAACATCGAAGAAGCCAAAGAAGTTTGGCGCGAAGAGGCTCTGGAAGAAGGTCGAGAAGAAGGTCGAGAAGAAGGTATCGAAGAGGGTATCAAAAAAGGGCGAGAGTATGGCGAACTTCACAAGGCTCAGTTCACTGCTCGGAGAATGTTGGATAAGGGCTACCCCCTTGCCGATATAATTGAACTGACCGGACTCTCCAAACCGGAGGTTGAGATTCTTAAAACGGTCTCGCCACGCAAAAAAGTACCCTCTCGCCTAAGGTAAGCCACTTCCCTAAAAAAGTTATGCCACAGTTGAGGAAATGCACGCGGATATCCTCTCTGAGGAAGATGAATTGATGCTTTCCCGCACCGGTTCTCACTCGGATTTGTTTGAATAAATCGTAAAGTAGACACTGAAGAACTCGTTAAGAGGTCGTTAGTGCCTACTAAGCGACATTGGCAACCGTGTTTTTATGGTGATAATGTCATCCTGCGGCGAATGCTCGCAGTATCGCCGTCGTCTCCGAAGAACTCCTTGTTTTTATGAGATAAGTTTTTGTGGAATTCTTCGGAGATTACTATTTTTTTCTTCTATTTCATTTTTTTTACCACATTTGCTTTTTTTAATATATATTTACATTGTATTTGTCTCTTTCGCAGGTTGGCACGGGCTTGGCGTAGTGAAAAACTGTGATGAGGCAAGGTTTGAAAACTGAGGCATTTATGAAAAAAATTTTCGTATTCTCGCTTGTGCTCGCTTTTGCGGCATCGGCATCTTTTGCACAAAAGGCTACAAATAAAGTCAAATCAAAGCGCGGTGATATTGAGTTGATGAATGCGGCGGGCGGTAATCAAACCGTTTGCACGGCGAGTTTTAACGATGAAATGTCAATTCTTAAAACCGATGGCGGCTACACCCTTGTTAAGGGTTCGTGCGGTCAGGGTTGGGTCAGTAACGGCGATGTGGAAAAAGTTCTGCAAGGTCCGGGCGACAAAGGAATGAATATCGATGCCGTAGATGTTGTGGGTTGGATGGATAATCC
>BNUP01000206.1 GCA_025997455.1 Fibrobacterales bacterium
GAAATAGTATCTTTGCCTGCCATTGCACGAGCCATAGAAAATTCAGTTGCTTTAACAGGGTTCATTATGTGAATAGAAGGGGTAGCGGCGTACACGGTAGCCGCGAGGGGAAGGCTTTCCCCTTTATAATTTTTTAATTCTTCTTCCACTTTTTTTTGCACTTCGCGGTCGTGAGCACGGTTTTCATCGAGCCAAAATACCACAGGAGAATTTGTCGCTTTTCCCCTTTCAATTGCAAGATGCACCCAATCGCGAATGGGAATATCCTTTGCCTGACACATTCTAAAAATATCGCCTTTTTCTACGGTTTGCTCCAAAAGCGTTTCTCCGTTTTTTCCGATAGCACGAATTACGCCGTTTGCGGGTGACTCAAATGTTTTATCGTGACTGCCGTATTCCTCCGCCGACTGCGCCATTAAACCCACATTGGAAACGCTTCCCATTGTAGCGGGATTGAATGCTCCGTTTTTTTTGCAAAATTCCACTGCGGCAAAATACACGCCTGCATAAGAACGGTCGGGAATTGTTGCAAGTTCATTTTGCGGTGCACGACGGACGAGTGCCGGCATTGAGGCATCTATTATTATATCGCTTGGACTGTTAAAATCCATTGAACACTGCGGAGCACCTGCAAGTGCGGTATTTATGTCTGCAATTATAGCCGCCTCTTGCGCCGAGCCTGCGATTTTCTTTTTTAAATCGCCCATTCCGTTATTCGCATTTACTCCTAATTCGGCAAATTCCTTTTCATATTTTGCAAATACATCTTTAAGTAAGGCTCTAAAAGCACAGCCGAAAATTATGGGGTCGCTGACCTTCATCATAGTCGCTTTGAGGTGCGTTGAAAACACCATATTTTCTTGTTTTGCCTCTAAAATTTTCTCTTCAAAAAATTTCGATAGCAAGCGAATATTCAGAACTGCCGCATCTAAAATTTCACCCTTCAAAAGCGGTGCCGCTTTTCGTAAAACAATCCTGCTTTCGGGACTTTGTGTGGAACTCGCCCTCTGTGCTGGACTTGCGGTGTTGGAATTAGTTTCAGATGTGGCACTCGCCCCAATGTTAGAACTCGCATTTTGTGCGGAACTCGCTCCTTCAAATACAATTTCAAATGAATTTTCCTCTTGCAAAGTTATGGATTTTTCGCTTTCGTAAAAATCTCCGCAAGTCATAGATTCCACTCTGGTTTTGAAATCGCTTTTCCAAACACCCATTGAATGCGGGTGAGTTTTGGCAAATTGCTTTACGGACAACGGAGCACGGCGGTCGGAATTTCCCTGTCTCAAAACGGGATTCACGGCAGAGCCTTTCACCTTGTCATATTTAATTTTAATTTTTTGTTCATCTTCGGTTTGCGGATTTTCTGGATAATCGGGAATTTTGTAACCATCGCTTTGGAGTTCGCCAATTGCGGCTTTTAACTGCGGAAGACTCGCCGATATATTAGGCAATTTTATGATGTTTGCAGTTCTGTTTTTTGTGAGTTCGCCCAAATATGCGAGGTCATCACCCGCTAACCCAAAAGCAGCCAAAATACGCCCCGCAAGCGAAATGTCCCGTGTTTCCACTTTCACGCCCGCCCGCTCTGCAAAAGATTTCACAATAGGCAAAAGCGATTCGGTAGCAAGTCTCGGTGATTCGTCGGTTATAGTCCAAATGATAGAATCCATTTTGGGAATATAAAAAACTTCTTCCATACCCCGCACCCTATACCCTATACCCCCAGGGCAAACGCATCTAAATTTTGTATAATTAGTTAAGCAAAATCCCGTATTATTTTTTTTGGACTTACCTGATCCACGAGTAGAGCGCACCAAGGCACACCTTCTTGAAGACATTCTCTTCATAGCCATATCTTCTGTCATCTGCGGAGCAGAAACATGGAATGATATGGAAAGCTTCGGCAAATCCAAAGAAGCCTGGCTACGCACCATTTT
>BNUP01000207.1 GCA_025997455.1 Fibrobacterales bacterium
AACCAATTTGCTCCACCACCGCTTTGCTCACACCGAATAGTATTCTCTGATAAAAGTCGAGTTGATCCAAGTATTGAAGTTCCACAACAACAATTTCTTTGCCTTCTATTTGCACCTTCATATCTACACGATTTATTTTGCCATATTTAACTTCACTAGCCGATTCGCTCTCTATCAGAGATTGCACTTCTACCTTCTTCTCAAAAAGTTCCGTTAAAAATCCAGAGAGAATGTCAAAATTTGACGGGTCGCGGAGAACTGTCTTCATTGCATAGTCGAATGATATTAAAGTGCGGGGCATAATGGGGGAAGGTAGAAAAGTGGGGTGTGGGGTGTAGCGTGTAGGGTGTGGAGAACTCGGCAGTGCAGGAGTTGAAAGTGTAAAATGAAAAGAGTAAAGAGTAGAGTTTGAAGGGAAGATGTTCTCACCAAGAGGTGAAGCATGAAAATAACACTTGTCTCAGACCCCTACAAATATCGAGGGGTATTGTTCTTAACAGTCACAACATTATGACTGTAAAATGCGGAGCGGACTCGAACCACTCTACAACCATTCGCACTTAAAAAATATAATACATTGCTGCAAACAGCAACAATGCACCAAATATAAATGTTATGTGTCTTGCCATTGCTATAAGCAATGCAAACAACACAAACAACACAAACAAAGCCATGCCGAGTAATGCAGCACCTAACATTAGGCGTCCTCGACACAACGTATGCTAAATAGGAAGTCGCTCGTATCGCTGTAGTTCAAATTCTCGGCCATCCATGTTTGCTTACCGATTTTGACAGTTTTGTAGACTTCGCCGTCTCGTTCGTCTGTAAATGTTTCCATTCTGTTCTCCATTTAACAGTCACAACATTATGACTGTAAAGTGTACCACGGACTCGAACCGTGGTGTATGCCGTTTACACATGTTCGGCTCGATGAACCCGAGGCTGAATAAGCAGGTCTCAGCGATGAAGAAAAAATAAACTTCATCATTCGTCTCAGACCCCTACAAAAAATGAGGGGTATTGTTCGGGGGTCGAAGCGTCCTATGACCGTCTTAACGTCTCAGACCCCTACAAAAAATGAGGGGTATTATTCAAGTGGATGGGCCGAACGGGACCAAGTGATGTCTCAGACCCCTACAAAAAATGAGGGGTATTATTCAAGATTGGATAACGCTTCGGCAGTATATGTTGGTCTCAGACCCCTACAAAAAATGAGGGGTATTATTCAAATAGATTTATTCCGATGAGGTAAACGATGGTCTCAGACCCCTACAAAAAATGAGGGGTATTGTTCAATAGAGTCAGCGGTGGATAACATCGCTAATGTCTCAGACCCCTACAAAAAATGAGGGGTATTGTTCAAAAGGGGTCGGCACAATAACAAATTATTTCATTAAATAGTGTCACGATTGCGTGCCTTCCCATTATTCCCGTTTTGATATCTCTTTTGGGATTTTTTCCCCCAAGAAATTCATAAACAGTTAGGATTTCATTTTTAAACCGCTTGTCAATGTTGTCATTTAGTCCGGCTGTCATTTTACATTTGGGCGAGATTATTTGCCTCGCTTTCTTTTCGTTTTTACAAACGACTCCGTTTGTTGCATTCTTATCTTCTGTTTGGAAGATAAGAATAAATTCCCCGTCATCGTATGCAATTAAATATTGCTTGCGTCTGTAAGTGAACAATAAACGCGTTTCGTATCTTTCAATGAATGAACCCATCTCAATCCTCCTCATAGTCTGGATAACCTGCGTTATCTGAATTCCTGAGCATATAGTCTCAGACCCCTACAAAAAATGGGCAGTGTCATAAAATGGTTAAAACATCAAATTTTCTTTCAAAGAAAAAAATATTGATAAATGTTCCTATTACGCTTTTGTGAATATCTTTGTTTTTTGAAAAGCAGATTGTCTTTCTGCATAAC
>BNUP01000208.1 GCA_025997455.1 Fibrobacterales bacterium
GGCGGTGAAGTGGGCGATGGTTTCCACTTCCCCCGCGTCCACGTTGAGGGCGGCTTGGAAGAGGAGCTCGCCATAACCGGTGGAGACGGAGCGAGCGATGTATGCGTTTTTTGGGAGGGCGGTATAGAGCTGCTTCAAAACGCGGACGCCCAGTTCAACGGGATTGCCGGCGTTGGCATCGTAGAATGACCAGAGGATGCGCCCTTCCGGGTCAATTAAAACGAGCTTGGTAGTGGTGGAGCCGGCGTCCAGGCCGAGGAATAACGGGCCGGTAGCATCGGCGAGGGGCGCTGCAAGGGCTTTTTGTGAAGCATGGCGGGTACGGAAAGCATCGAGGGCGGCGTCATCCGCGAAAAGGGGCTCCAGGCGCGGCGCCTCCATCATCTGCGCATTCTCCAGGAGGGCGAGGCTCTCGCGGAAAGATGAGACAGTAAGCGTGTCAGGTGCAGAGGCAGGTGCGGCTGTAGGGGATGTTTCCGTGGTCATCACTTATATTATAATAGAAAAATGTAAAATCGGCAAACTTTCTTTGATTAACACACTCACTTATAATATACTCATAATATGCTCACTTATTCGCGAAGACCGTTGGTCAATTGCCTCGTTACACTTTAAGTGCTATACTGCAAGCCGGTTTCAAAAGAGGTATTTATGGCTCGTGAAAAGTTTCGCGCCCTTCTCAGCGGGGTTGTTGATGGTGACGCCGGAACACTGCTCTCCCTCACCTTCTCGCAACCCGATCCGCGATACACTATGCCGCCTGCGGGACTGCCCCCGGGTGTCGAGCGCGTCAAGGTGCGCCCCAAAAGCGGTGCCTATTTCGCCGAAATGTTCACTGAAAAGCAAGCCTTCCACCGCACATTGACGGGGCCCGACCTCGCCGCCTTCGCCGACCTTTTAGCCGCCGCCTTCTTTCGCAACACGGTCCTCTGCTACCAAAGCGCCGCCGGCATCACCCACGAAGCCCGCCTCACCGCCACCCGCCGGGGTGATGTGCGTCTCCTCGAATCAAGGGAAAAAAAAAGGACGCCAACGCGGGCGGCAGTAGCCGCCACGAGTTTGCCTACGCAAACATCGTCGGTTGATGGGTTTGCTTCTTTCGGTATTCTCGATGATGCCGAACCCATACCCTTCCTCGTACACCTCGGCATACAGGCGCCAAGGGGCAAAATCATCGCTTCAAAACAAGCAAAATACCGTCAGATAAAGCACTTCCTGGAAATAGCCGCCGACACTCTCCCGCCCCTTAGCGCCGACGAAGCCCCCCTGCGTATCCTTGACTTGGGTTGCGGCAAGGCTTACCTAACCTTTGCGCTCTACTACTTTTTGAGCACCCGGGGTCAAGAGTGCGAAATTCTGGGTATCGACACCAAAGCCGATGTCCTCGCCCATAACACGGCCTTGGCCCAACAGCTCGGCTACACCGGCCTCACCTTCCGCGCCCAAACCATCGAGTCCTTCCTTGCCGAAGCCGGGCATACCACAGACCCCGCTCCCGACCTGATCGTAGCGCTCCACGCCTGCGACACCGCCACGGATTACGCCCTGGCCTACGGGATCCGGCGCAAAGTGCGGGCGATTCTGACCGCCCCCTGCTGTCAGCACGAGTTCAACGCCGCCCTCGACCCGAAGACCGCTCCCGCCCTGCTCCGGCCCCTTCTCGCCCACGGTCTTCTCCGCGAACGCTTCGCCGCCCTGGCTACGGATGCTCTCCGCGCCCAACGCCTCAAAGAAGCGGGCTACAAAGTCGCCGTTCTCGACTTCGTTGACCCCGAGTTCACCCCAAAAAATACCCTCATCCGGGCCGTTTTGCCCCTTGCCGCCGCTACCCTTAGTTTAGAGCCGGTCGAATTGACCTGTGGGATTACATTAACCCTGGATAAATTGCTTTCGGAGAGCCTATGATCCGCTACATCTCCAAGC
>BNUP01000209.1 GCA_025997455.1 Fibrobacterales bacterium
TCCCAAGCCGTCGGTGCTGGTTCCGTGCAATTTTCCGTCTCTTACAAACACGGTATTCACACTGCCTGTTGCACGGGAAACCTCCGAAATTTCATCTAAAAATGGAATTATTTTTTCCTTAAACGGAATTGTAACATTTGCACCCGCAAAATTATCAAGCGAACGCAAGCCCGTGAGTGCTTTTTCCAAACCTTCGGGCGTGGTCGCAAGCGGTAAATACACTGCGTTTATTCCGCAATCTTTTAACAATGCGTTTTGTATCGTGGGTGATTTTGTGTGCTCAATCGGGCAACCGAAAACCCCAAGAATTTGCGTTTTTCCGTCTATCATCTTATAGAAGGTAGAAAAAGAGTTGATCTCGACCACGCCTTTTTTTGTGGGTGGTGGAAATGGGAAGGTAATAAAGAGGTATTTTCCAATTGACAAACTCAAAATTTTTTTCTATATTTACCATTCAATAAAAGCACCGATGCGGTTTCAATGCTCGCGGTGGCGGAACATAAACACGCTTGGGCATTGTAAGTATCGGGACGAACAACCAAAACGGAGAATAGAATATGGCTGAACAGCCCTTGAACAATGCGGAATTGCCCTCAATAGAAGACCTGCTGGCGGCAGGTTCACACTTCGGACACCAAACAAGACGGTGGAATCCGAAAATGAAACCATTCGTTTTAACCGAAAAGAACAGCATTCATGTGCTGAACTTGGAGAAAACCCGCACCCTCTTGGAAGAGGCGGGAAAAGCGATCGCCCGAATTTCGAGCAACAATCGCACAGTGCTTTTTGTCGGAACAAAACCGACCTCGCGCAAGGCGGTGGAAGATGCGGCGGGCAAATGCAATCACTTTTTTGTGACGAACCGTTGGCTCGGCGGAATGCTCACAAATTTCCAGACAGTTCGCAAATCCATTAAACAGATAGATAAAATCGATGATTTGGAGGCACAGGGAATTTTTAAGCAAATGGGCAAAAAAGAAGTCTTGGATAAAAATCGCGAACGGTCAAAATTATTGAGCGTTTTTGGCGGTATTCGTGAGATGAGTGCTCTTCCCGGTGTTGTTGTTATTACCGACTTGAACCACGAGCACATCGCAGTGGCAGAGGCTCGCCGTCTTCGCATTCCGATTATCGGCATTTGCGATACCAATGTGAATCCCGAACTCGTCCAATACCCCATTCCCGCAAACGATGATGCTTTGCGTTCGGTTTCGCTTATAGTTGATTACTTGGCGGCAAATGTTGCTCCGAGACAGGGTCGCGAGGCACTCGGCGGCGGCAACAAAGACGAAAAAGCAGAATATAAAAATGCAGAAGACAAAAAGAAGGGAGAATAATAATGGCTGCAATTACCGCTCAATTGATTAACCAACTCCGTGAAAAAACCGGTGTTGGAATGATGAAATGTAAAGAGGCACTGGTTGCAAACGATGGCGATATTGAAAAGGCTATAGAATATTTGCGAAAGCAAGGTGCGGCTGTTGCGGCAAAACGCGCAGACAAAGATGCAAAAGAAGGCACCGTTTTTGTCGGGGCAACCGAAAAAAAAGCATTCGCATTTGAACTCACTTGTGAAACCGATTTTGTGTCGCAGGGTGATGATTTTAAGGCACTCGGAGCAGATATTGTCGCGGCTGTTAAGAATAACGATGTTGCAACAACCGAAGACTTGCTGAAACAACCCGTAGGAAATTTAACGGTTGCGGCTCGCATAAGCGATGTCCTCGCAAAAATCGGCGAAAAAATAGAAGTTCGCAAATTTGCGGTTCTGCCTATCGGTGCAAACGAGGCTGTCGCTTACTATTCGCATTTGGGCGGAAAAATCGGCTCCGTTGTGAAAGTCTCTTATGAAGGCGAGGCAAAAGGCGGAAAAGAGGCGGTTGAGGCGGCGGCGAAGGTTATTGCACTGCATGTCACT
>BNUP01000210.1 GCA_025997455.1 Fibrobacterales bacterium
TTGCCTACTACCGGCTATTCGCCCGATTGAAGGATGCCGGCATGCTTGCGAACAACTCGCCAAAAGACTTGATAGAACTTTCCAAGTCCATCTACAAAATCAAAATCAGAGGCACATGGCACTTGGCAGAGGTTACCGACAAAACAAAAAAACTATTCGCCAAAATCAATATAGACTACCTAAAATAGGGCGGAGTTAGGGATTAAACTCTTATTTGAAAGAGTTATTTCATTTTCTGTTTCACGATTTACAAAAGTTTTTCCCTGCAATTTGTTTTTAATCCAAAGTGCAACGCCCTTTCTCATTTCCACAAAAGTATCCGCATTTAGGTTAAATTTTCCCCGCCAACCGTCCCCTCTCAATTCAAGCGGCTGTGAATAGAGAATATTTGCCATTCTATCCTCTGCCGGCAAATCCTTTGGGTTTATCACTTCTCCGCCATTAACCTTTTCCAAATTGCGTTTCCGCTCAAAATCGTTAAGCCTCGCATAGCGGCTTGCAATATCAAACACCTTATCCGAATCAAAATTGAACCCGTCCATTCCAAGATAAGCCGCCACCTCAGGCTCGCCCAAAAGATTTGTCTCAACAAAATCAGCAAATGCACCCGGAGATTTCTTCTCAAGCCTGCTATAAGCCTCATCAAGTCCGCCCCACAAACCCGCCTTCTGTTTAAGAAAGTTATTCACCGCCAAATAAATTTGCCTCTGCGGGTCATCTTTTATCCGCTCACGGTCCTTCTTTGAAAGAGAATACTTGACACTATCCAAAGAATTTTCTATATTTGTATCTGCTTTCGCCGCCGTTTGCTTGGTCGTTTCGGGCGTTTGAACTTGAGGCATAGACCACAAGCCACGAGCATTTACGGGATGAATTTCCCCGACGGCGGAGGCATTTTTAACCCACATTGTTTTTAAATTTAATACCTCATTATCAATTACTGCATCAGCAATTACAACCTTTCCGTCTGCATATTGCTTTGAAATTTTGATAGTTTTTTGACCATTTTCCGTTGGTGTTCCTTCAACTACCTTATCAAAATTCCTTAAAATATCAGGCACAAGTTGAAAAACTTCTTTTGTTACGGGCTTTTGAGTATTATTCCGCTCATTTCCCACTCCGTGAGTTTCTTCAATATGCTTTACCGACTTCAAACTAATTACTTGTTTTTTAATATCGACTTTAGTTCCCAATGCTTGGCTAACCGCCTCATTCAAATTATTGCTATTTAAGTTAAAATTAAATAAACCGTTTTCATTTCCCTTACCCTGCACCGCCCAATCCCATAATTTCCCCAATGTTTTTCTCGTATTCTCTGGTATTTTATCCCTCGCCTCTTCCATACTCGGCAGAGTTTTCTCTTTCCTCGCCAAACTAAAGCGAATGTCATTACTGCTATTATTAAAATCACCGTTGTTATCGGTAGCAGATTTTATTTGGTTGGGGTTAAAAGAAACCCATTCTTGATTCAAGTTTCCGTTAAAATATACACCATCATGGTCTTCATTCTTTAATTCTTGCGTAAATTCTTCGCTTTCTGAATTATCGTTAATTTCTGATAGCCTGTTTATATCTTCATTACTTGCGTAATAAGGTTCACGAATATTCAAAAATGTTTGCATTATATTGTTGCCATACTGACCATCCAGGCTTCTATCTCCAAAGAAATAATATCCCGAACCAAGCCATCCGCTATCATTTTCTTGTTTATTCTTAAACTCATAGAAATCATTATTCGTGGAATGTGCCACTATCATCGGCTCCCCGTTCTTATCCATAACTTTTGATGAATTTTCAGGGTCATTTTGCCAATCTCCAAACCAATCTTTGAACGCCCTTGTCCGTACCTGTAGCCATTGCCGTTCATTCAATTTTGTCGGCTTG
>BNUP01000211.1 GCA_025997455.1 Fibrobacterales bacterium
CTTTTATGCAATCGGGCACAACCCAAACACCGAATTTTTATCAAATCAGTTAAAATTAGATTCGCACGGATTCATAATCACCGAACCGAACAGCACCCGCACAAGCATAGACGGCGTATTCGCCGCCGGTGATGTGCAAAATCCCCTCCACCGCCAAGCGATAATCGCCGCAGGGTCGGGGTGTTTGGCGGCGCTTGAATGCGATGAGTGGCTTAACCGCTAACCTGCACGCTGAAACTTTTATTTGTGCTCTGAACGCAAAGCGTAGTGTTGTCGTAGGGAAAATCTATAAAAACATTTTTAATTTCTCTAATAGGACGCCGAATACAACTAGGACGCCGAATACAACTCTAAAAAATAAAATATGTTAGCAAGCATATTTGCATTTGTCGCAACACGCATCTCCCTTAATTTTAGCGAAGTATCTCCTTTAAATTGCCTGGCTGATTCTTCCACCGCCCAAACCATGCGAGGAATTACCGATTCTTTATAACTTTGATATTTTTCGCAAATTAAATTCGGACATTTTTGAAAACCATTGTTTGATAAAAACTTCGTTTTATGAGATTCAGGATTTTTATTATTTGCTGCAACTATAAAACTATGTATACAATTCAAAGAGGCCGTATAAGCAATCTCGTGAAGTGCTACTAACTCTTCTCCTTTATTGCTATGTCTTCTTGGAGTAAGTACAAGAATTGGATTCGAATTATCTGAAACCAAAGATAAATATATTAAAGCGGCAACCTTATGCCTGTCAATCCTAATTACACCATCCTCAGATTCTCCATCTTCTTTTTTGCCTTTGTCATATTTCTTCATATAGTTATCTTTAAAATATGGTCTGAAATTATTATAGTTCTTCCAAACCAAATTTCTAAACTCGTCTATATTATATGCAACTTTGAAATTATTGTATTTTGCCACATAACTCTTTATTGCATTCTCAATACAAGCATTCCAAAGTTGAAAAAATTTTTGTTCTGTCATTAAAGAATCCTCGATTAAAAATAATCGTGATAATGGTGAAATTCCACCTCTTCAATGGATATATCATCGTTTGGAATTTTCATCTGCTCTTTGATATTTTTGTGATCTTCTTTCGTTAGCACACCATTCCTTTCTTTAATGGTGCGATGCATCTCTTCCAACCAACTTTTGTTTTCAGACATTTTTATACTCCATTCATATCCGTGTTTGACCGCGAATATCCCTTGTTTATGTTGTGCGGGAATATAGAAATTTTAGGAAATATCAAATGGGGAATAAAGATACTTATTTCTTTAACAAATTTTTGATAGACTTAGTCAAACCTTTTTCTGTAAAATTTTCGCACTATTTCATTCTTACTTTCAACACTCACTTTTTCCCAACTGTGATAAAGGGTATTTTTGAACTTTGTCGATTTGTTGGACATGAGCACGACTATGCAGTAGTGGCTCGACCGTTCAACGAACGCGACAACGGTAGATAAGAAACGCAGTTGAAATTCGCACGGAAACAATCGCCTCTGCGGAACATTTGGCAAAATTTGCAAAAGAAATTGTGATAATTCACCGTCGCGACAAATTTCGCGCAAGTCAAATTTTACAAGACCGTATTAAAAGCAACCCAAAAATTCGCATTATGTGGAACACAATTCCCACAGAACTAAAAGGCGGAAAACTATTGGAAAGTGTTGCGTTGCAAAACACAATAACAGGCGAAGAAAGCGAACTCGAAATTTCGGGATTCTTTTATGCAATCGGGCACAACCCAAACACCGAATTTTTATCAAATCAGTTAAAATTAGATTCGCACGGATTCATAATCACCGAACCGAACAGCACCCGCACAAGCATAGACGGCGTATTCGCCGCC
>BNUP01000212.1 GCA_025997455.1 Fibrobacterales bacterium
TTCGCATTAAACGACCCACGGCTACAAAGTCGGTTTCTATGACTTAACCCTCTGCTTTTGCTTCGGCAGGTGCCGCGGCGGCGGCTTTTTCCGCCTCAATGCGTGCTTTTGCCTTTGCACCAACCTTTGCCTTTTTTGCTTTTAGAGCAATTGCTACGGGTGCTTTACCTGAAATATCGCGACCTGCGCGTTTCTCGTGGAAGAGACCCAAAATGCCCTGATGTTTCAGCAGGGAACGAACTGTGTCGGACGGTTGTGCGCCAACGCTGAGCCAATGCAGAGGGTTAAGTCATAGAAACCGACTTTGTAGCCGTGGGTCGTTTAATGCGAACTTACGGCGTTTTTGGTGATATTCTCTGCAAACCGCTGACTCACGATTTTTCGCGGTATTCTAAACTGAAAAAAGTCCTATTAGAATTTCCAAGCGGCAAATTAAAAGAATCACTGCGAGGGAACTTAAAAGAGTTACCCAATAATATAAGAGATAATATAAAAGAGGCAGAAATTACACAAGCCGAAACATACGGCGAACTTTGGAAATTCAGGTTCGCGGGTTATCCCACCCCAGAAACAGCCTCCGCTCTCACAAACTCATACATACTAATCCCAAAAGACGAACGATTGCCTGCACCGGAAGGTCAATTCTATTTTTCCGATTTTGAAGAGGGTTTTGTTGCGATAAATAATGAAGGGAAAATCATCGGGAAGGTGCTTTCTGCAAGCGAAATGCCGTCGGTAAATGTGTTTAATCTGCAAATCGGCGAAGGGGCGGCGGTGCGTGAAGTTATTGTGCCTTGGATAGATGACTGCATTTTGAATATTAACTTAAAAGACAAAAAAATATTGGTGAATGAAGAGTATATTGAGAGTTTATGAAAATCTCTTGTATCACACTTTTTCCCGAAATGTTTTCTCCGATGCAATGCTCAATAATCGGGCGGGCGCAAAAAAACGGCATTCTGCAATTTAACACCGTTCAACTTCGCGATTTTGCCATAAACGAATACGGACAAGTAGATGACACGCCCTACGGAGGTGAGGCCGGAATGGTTTTACGCCCAGAACCTTTATCCCGTGCAATTGACTTTTGCGGGGAGGGTTTTCGCATTTTTCTTGCCGCAGACGGAATCCCTTTCACACAAAAAATTGCAGGCGACCTTTCACAAAAAGAGCATTTAATTTTGGTGTGCGGGCACTATAAGGGCATTGACGAGCGCGTCCGTGAGAGCAGAATCGATATGTCTTTAAGCATTGGAGATTTTGTAGTAAGTGGGGGCGAACTACCAGCGATGCTCTTAACAGACTCGGTCGTGCGGCTTCTGCCGAATGTCCTCGGCGATAGCGAAAGCGGCGATACAGACTCTTTTTCGAGCGGAGTTCAAAACGGACTCGGCTGGGCGGTTTGGACAAAACCGCAGGAATTTGAAGGTATGCGGGTTCCAGAAATTCTCCTTTCCGGTCATCACAAAAAAATCCGCGAATGGCAATTGGAACAAGCCCGCGAACGAACAAAGAGAATTAGACCGGAATTGTTGCGGTAAAAATTTCCTCTGCATTGCAAATATGGGAGAGGGGGGAGGGGGGAATGGGAATTGTAGGGGCGGGTTTTAATAAGTATATCTGCCCTATTAAAAAGAAACCTGAGATAATCTGTATATACAATGGCAGACAATAAGTATAGCCGCCCAATTAAAAAGGATTCGTGATAATCTGTATATACAATGGCAGACAATAAGTATAGCCGCCCAATTAAAAAGGATTCGTGATAATCTGTATATACAATGGCAGACAATAAGTATAGCCGCCCAATTAAAAAGGATTCGTGATAATC
>BNUP01000213.1 GCA_025997455.1 Fibrobacterales bacterium
TGTGCTCCGCCCACGCTTATGCCGAGAAATACCTCAATGTTGCCTGTAGAAATTTTTAGCGATGTGCGAAAAGCACTTGATGGTGCGGATGCGGTAATTGCCCTGCGATTGCAGAAGGAGCGAATGGACGATTCTCTTTTGCCGAGTATGCGGGAATATCGCAACTTTTACGGTATCACCCGTGCAACCCTTGAAAAAGCGAAAAGCAATGTTTTAATTATGCATCCCGGTCCCATAAATCGCGGTGTGGAGTTAGATTCCGATATTGCCGACGGCGAAAATTCCGTTATTTTAGACCAAGTGACTAACGGCGTGGCGATAAGAATGTCGGTGCTGTTTTTACTGAGCGGCGGAAAAAGTTGAGAGAGTAAAGAGTGCAGTGTCAACTTTACACTTTCAACTTTTCACTTTCAACTCTTGCACCGCCGAATTCTCCACACCCCACACCCTACACCCCATACCCCATACCCCAAAATTTCTACCTTCCCCTCCGTAATGTTCGCCGAATATTTTTCAAAATTCAACTGGCAGCAGGTGGAAGATAGAATCACCACTGCAACCTTGCAATCGGTGGAACAGGCACTTTCAAAAAAAGACCCCTTAAACCTCGATGATTTTGTCGCCTTAATTTCACCTGCCGCCGCACCTTACTTGGAAAATATGGCAAAAAAAAGCCGCGAACTCACCTTAAAAAGATTTGGCAAAGCAATTCAATTGTACATACCACTCTACTTATCAAACGAATGCACCAATGCCTGCGTATATTGCGGATTCAATCACAACAACCCGCTTGAACGCAAAACACTTAGCGAAACCGAAATTCTAAACGAAATAAAAGCGATAAAAAAATTGGGCGACTTTGAACACATACTCTTAGTTTCGGGAGAGCACCCGGCAAAAACAAGTTTTGAATATTTGAGAAATGCGGTGCGTTTATGCCACAAACAATTTTCATCGGTGTCGGTGGAAGTTCAGCCCTTAGACATTGAGGAATATGCAACTCTCGTGCAGGACGGAGTTACTGCGGTTTATGTTTATCAGGAAACCTACCGCGAAGAAACCTACAAATTGCATCACCCGAAAGGCAAAAAAAGTATTTTTGAATATCGCCTGCACTGCCCCGACAGAATAGGAATTGCAGGTGTGAGAAAAATCGGTATAGGTGCGTTGCTCGGTTTGGAAAATTGGCGAACGGATAGTTTTTTTACCGCTCTGCATTTGCACTATTTGCAAAATACATATTGGAAAACAAAATTTTCCATTGCATTCCCGCGACTTAGACCATACGCAGGGCAAAAACAAGAACTTCACACGCCGAGCAACCGAGAACTCGTGCAACTGATGTGTGCATACAGATTATTTTTTCCGGATGTGGAAATTTCGTTGAGCACAAGAGAATCTGCACATTTTCGCGACCACGCAATGGCATTCGGTTTAACTACAATTAGTGCAGGTTCGCGCACAGACCCCGGCGGTTATTCAATTTCACAAAACGAACTTCCGCAATGGGAAATTAACGATTCTCGAACACCAGCCGAAGTTGTGCAGGCACTTAAAAAAAACGGATACGATGCCGTTTGGAAAGATTGGGACTCTGCCTTGGAATGAGGATTTTATGACTATACCCCCCCCCCCCACCCCCGAAACCACACAGCAAAATCTAAAAAAGTTTGCTGATTTAACAGACCTCTGCAAAAAAGTTGCACAATGGGAACGGCAATATGCAGGCGTTAATTGTGTTGTGGATAGCATTAAACAACAGAAAATAGATGAGAAAAATGCGGTGCTGCATTCGCTTATAACAGAGAACGCGGTGTGTGCCGAT
>BNUP01000214.1 GCA_025997455.1 Fibrobacterales bacterium
TGGATTGAAAAATAATGGGTGCTGGGCAAAGAATTGGTGCAGGTCTCGGAGCAGCAATGGCCGGTGTCGCAGGTCCATTTGCTCCATTGCATAATGAAAATGATTATAGTAACTTTGCACAAGTTCCTGATACCCCGGCAGTGTATCAGGAATATACTCCGCCGGAGGAATCCCAACCAAGTCCGACACAAGAATTGGCTGAAATAGGTGCAACTAACGAAGAATTTGGGAATCCACTTGATGAAAATCTACAGCAAGATGAAAATATAGAGCAAGCCAACGCCTCAAAAGATTCGGGATACGCCGACCATACGGATTCTCCATCGCCAGAACAAACTGTTACTAATGAACCTAAAACAAATGAAGGAGAAAATAATAATTCTGATCCGAGTGAGGATAACGGATATGATTACAGCGGATATGGATATTAGAGGATATTTTCTCAGATGAAAAAGATTGAAGTATTCGAAGGCAACGAACTACAAAATAAACCCGTTCATTATGCGGTTAGTAATCTGATATGTGCCTTTCAAGGAATTGATGCAAACAATGCGAATTTAACCGTTCCTTTGGATGTGGATCTGTTAAGCCGTCATTTAATGTTTTTGGGTGGTATAGGAACGGGAAAGACAAACTCTCTTGAACAGATTATATCTCAGATAAGACAAAATATGACATCCAATGATGTAATGGTTATTTTTGACACAAAAGGGGATTTTTACCGATCTTTTTATAGAGATGGCGATGTGGTGATAAGCAACGATGAAACTGCAACCGGCTCAAACGGAAAAGATTATTGGAACATTTTTAACGAAATAGAAAATGACGAGCATTTAGAAGAAAATATTGTTGAAATTTCAAAATCATTGTTCCACCAAAAATTAGAAAAGACAAATCAGCCGTTTTTTCCTAATGCCGCGAAAGATTTATTTGCCGCAGTATTAACGCATTTTGTACGAAACAGAGGTGCACTCAATGGAGACAACCTTGCATTGAGAGATTTTTTAGACTCTTCGCCTACCGCACAACTGCGTGAAATGCTATCGCAACACAACGATATGAAAGCAATGGTCAGTTATATTGCAGATGACCGCTCGCCTCAAACACAAGGCGTTATGTCTGAATTGCAACAATTATCAAGGGAAATACTGCTTGGCAATTTCAAAAAGCAAGGTTCCTTGTCTATGCGGAATTTAGTCCGCTCAAAAGGCGGAAAATTAATATTTATAGAATACGACATTGGCATTGGCTCTATGCTTTCGCCTATTTATAGTTTGTTGTTTGATACGGCAATCAAAGAATCTTTATGCCGAAAAAAAAGCGAGGGCAGCGTTTATTTTATTGCGGACGAGTTTAGGTTGATTCCAAATTTGCAACACATTGATGATGCGGTAAATTTTGGACGGAGTTTAGGTGTAAAATTTATGATTGGTATTCAAAATGTTGAACAGGTTTATGAATGTTATGGCGAAGAACGGGCGAGAAGCATAATGTCCGGTTTTCTCACTTCAGTAGCATTTAGAGTTAATGATGCAAAGTCAAAAGAATATATCAAGGATTTGCACGGCAAAAACAGAAAGAAAGAAATTTTTATGTCTTCTGTTCAAACGAGAGGTATTACAGAAGAACTGAGAGAGGCGTTTGTTGTTGAAGATTGGGATATATGTTTTTATAGAACTCAAATATAACTTCACTGAAATATTTGCAGAATTTGATGTTTTTTCTCCGCAATTACCGCAGAATTTTGCACCTGATTTTAATTGCCTGCCACATTTTTTGCAAACTACCATTATTTTTCTCCTTATT
>BNUP01000215.1 GCA_025997455.1 Fibrobacterales bacterium
ACTCTTGCACTGCCGAGTCCTCTATACCCCACACCCTACACGCCACACCCTATACCCCACCCTGCACTGCCGAGTGATTTTCTATATTACCCCCAACACATTTTATGTCAATTATTATCGCAATAGACGGACCCAGCGGTACAGGCAAGAGCACAACGGCTAAACTTGTTGCCAAAGAACTCGGTTTCACATACCTTGATACGGGGGCTATGTATAGAGCGATTGCGTATTTAGCAGAAAACGGAGATTTGAAAATCGGCGGCGGAGAGTTAAACAAAGTAAATATATCCTTTGACGAACAAAACCAAGTCCTCATAAACGGAATAAACAGAGCGGCGGAAATTCGCACACCGCAAGTCAGTGCGGTGGTCAGCAAATACAGTGCACTTCCCGAAGTTCGAGCATTCCTCACTGCACAGCAGAGGAAAATCGGCGAAAATCAAAACTGCGTTCTCGACGGGCGAGACATTGGCACAGTGGTTTTTCCGAATGCAAAACACAAATTTTTTTTAACGGCTGATTATAAAACAAGAGCGGCAAGACGACTTGCGGAATTGCAAGTTGCGGGAAAATCGGGAGATGAAACTGTTGAAAGCGTGGAGCAAAATCTCCGCGAACGGGACAGCCTCGATTCTAACCGAGCCGTTGCTCCGCTCAAAAAAGCCGCAGATGCAATTGAAATAGACACCTCGCAAATCACAATACAAGAACAGGTTCAAAAAGTCCTTCGGAGCGTTGGCGAGGTGGCGCGTCGCAAAGAAACTTTGAACCGCAACCCAAACCCAAAAGGTAATATGTCTCAAACAAAGATCAAAATCGGCAACCAAGACGACTTAAACGAAATCTTGCAAGCCGAAACACAAAGTGAAGGTTCAATCGGAACTTCCGAGGCGACTCTCACAGCCTACAACGAAACCTTAAAGGACTTCAAAGAGGAAGTCGTAATTGAAGGCATCATTCGTCAAGTCAATGATGTTGAAGTTTTCGTCGATATTAAAGGCAAGTCCGAAGGTATCATTCCGCGTGAGGAATTTCGCGAAGGTGATTCTTTGGAAATCGGAACAAAAATAGAGGTCTATATAGACAAGTTCGAGAATAACGATGGTCGCCTCGTTCTCTCAAAACAGAAAGCGGATTTCTTGCGAATCTGGAAACAGGTCTATGATTTATTTGAAAAAGGTGAAGTTGTTCAGGGCACTCTCTCCCGCAGAATCAAAGGCGGAGTGGAAGTTGATCTGTTCGGAATTCCTGCGTTCCTACCCGGTTCGCAAATTGACCTGCGCCAAATTCCCGATATAAATGTTTTAATAGGTCAGGCGTTTGACTTGAAGATTATTAAAATAAACAAAGACCGCAGAAATATAGTGGTCAGCCGTCGTGCGGTTCTTGAAGAAGAGCGCAACAAACGGCGCGGCGATGTCTTAGACACCTTAGAGAAAAATCAGGTGCGTAAAGGCGTTGTGAAAAACATAACCGAGTTCGGTGCGTTTATAGACTTGGGCGGTGTAGATGGCTTGCTCCACATAACCGATATGAGTTACAAACGGATCAACGACCCGAAGGAAGTTTTAACTCTCGGTCAGGAAGTGGAAGTTGTTATTTTGGACTTCAACGACAAAAAAGAGAGAATTTCTCTCGGTATGAAACAACTCCACCCGCATCCTTGGAAAGATGTTGCCGAACGCTACCCCGAAGGTACTCGCGTAAAGGGCAAAATTGTTTCCGTAACCGATTACGGTGCGTTTGTGGAACTCGAAAGCGGCTTGGAAGGAAT
>BNUP01000216.1 GCA_025997455.1 Fibrobacterales bacterium
ACAGGTTTTTTGCCTTTGACTGGGGTTCAGACGGTTCTCTTTCCTTCTTTTTTTTCCTTCATTTTTCCCAAAAAAAATTTTTATTTTTCCTAAAATTTGGGGGTTTTTTTTTTAAAAACAAAAAATACCCCGTGCCCCCTCCCCCAACAGAGGGCAAAACCCCCCCCCCCCACCCCCCCCCCCCCCCCCCCCCCCCCCCCGCATAATTGCGTAGGTGTCTCGAAATTTAATCAATCAGACAGATTTTATTTAATCGATAAGTTAAATTATTCTTGTAAGGGCGTATCACAACAACGCCTTTTTGTCTTTTGTGCAATGGGGAACAATCCGCCATTGCCAAATCGGGTCAGCCGAAAACCGTTCAGAGTAGGCAAAACAATCATAGACAAAAAGTCTAAGGAGTAAAGATGAAAAAGAATCTGTTCAAGTTGATACTGCCAGGTATGGCACTGTTTTTTGGAATGAACCTTGTTGGCTGTGCCATACCTCTTCAAATCCAATCGGGAAGAGTCGGTTGGTCGGAATATACTACAGTCCCATCTAAAGATTACGAGGTTGTAGGTATGGTTATCGTAACCCTATCGGGTTCGAGTTCAACAACGGAGGCGGATATAAGCACTGACCTTATGAGAGCTGCAAGAGACATTGGTGCACACGATATTATAAATGTTCGCGTTGCTACCAAAGTGTTAAGCTATGGCAAGAAAGAACTGTCTGCATCGGCAATAGCCATTAAATATACAACAACATTAAGAACACAAGCAGGTGAAAGTTTGCTGGTGAAACAGAACGGAGGTTATGTTAAATAGAGAAACTAAATAGATATGTTTGTTTTAGAACTGTATATTTGCAGTCTATTGAGCATTTGATTAGACTCAAAACTGACAATTCTCAATTGCTCATAATATGTTTCATCTCCTAAATTTGAAATTGATGGGGGTGAAATTTTCCCGCGAGAATCACAATAGTTAAAAATATAGATTCAACTATAAATGTTTTTTTGTATTTTACTTATGATGAGACTACCAGATCACCTTTTTGTGGCAATCGAAGAAGAGGATTACGATATCGCCCAAGAACTTATTGACAAAGGAACAGATGTCAATGCAATAACTCTAAATGGGAAAACTCCGCTACTCTGGATTTCAGAGGATGATTACGAGGGTGAGAATCTCGATATGATGGAATTTTTAATAGAGAATGGTGCTGATGTCAATGCAAAAACTAAAGACGGCTTAACTCCGCTACACTATGCTGTAGGTAACGCTTGCAAGGGTGAATACCTATTAGATTTGGTGGAGTTCTTGGTAAAGAAGGGAGCGGATGTAAATGCGAGAAATAATCAGGGCGAAACCCCATTGAGTAAAGCCACGATTCCGGAAATCAAATATTTTTTGGAAATTGAATCTCAAAAAACATCTTCCTATAATTAACAACAAATTTTTGCCAAGGCAAATTCAATTTATTTTTCTATATTTGTAAGTATAGTGATTGAGTTACAAATGTGTATGCATCAATTTGTGGGAGAAGTCTTCCCCTCGCTGCAATCGTGCGTAGCGGGTAACAAATGGTCGCCCCTATGCGTGTTTTCCGCTACCCCCTACCCTATCTTGAACCAACTTGAAACGGAAAGGAACCTAAAAATCTATATTTTACCCATAAGCAATTCCGCTTATATAAACACAAGGAATTTCTATAATGCAAGCAAAACTTGAAAAATTTTACGATTCAGTGAAACAGTTGCAAAGATTTGGGCTACTACAATCACAGATTG
>BNUP01000217.1 GCA_025997455.1 Fibrobacterales bacterium
AAACTCGGACCAATTGCATATAGCAAAAATAACGATGAAATTTTCTTGGGTCGTGAAATCAGCAAACCTAAGGAAATGTCCGAAAAAACCGCCGAACAGATAGACAATGCCGTGAGCGAGATTATAGCGGAGCAGGTTGAGCGGGTGAATAAACTCTTAGTCGAGAACCGAAAAAAATTAGATGCTCTGAGCGAGGCTTTGTTTGAACACGAGGTTTTGAATCGCGAGGAAATTGACAAGGTTATATCGGGTGAAGAATTGGAGAGCACTCAGAAAAGCCGCCAATATAAGCAGCGAAAAGAGAACGAAACCGCCGTGCAGAAAAAGGTTGAACCACCCCCGGAACCAATTGTAAACACTACCGCGTAAATCTAAAAACTCTTTCTACCCACCTGTTGCTCCAGCCGAACAAGGTGGCGTTTCGCACAATTTTTTTCACCGTGTCGCGGGAAATTTTGGTGCGTTTGTCCTTCTCAAAAATAATGGTGCCGTTGCCGATTACCCGCAGATTATCGACCGCCATTAACGCGGGCAAAATACAGAAAAGCCGTGATTTATATTCCACACGGGGTAATAATTTAATATAATTTTTTGCATCGTTCAAGTGCAATTTTGCTTTTTCAATCAACAAACCGACAACAGCATTTTTTGCAGTTTGCGGAGTATTTTCGCTGAACAATTCCTCTGCCGAATTTATCCCAAACTTTCTGCAAAATTCCATTGGCACAAAACAGACCTTTCTTTGTGCATCCTCTTGAATGTCCTTTATAATATTTACTAGTTGCAGAGCAAGCCCAAAAGACACAGACAATTTTCGCATTTTTTCATATAGTGCTGCAGAGATAAACGGACTTGCGGAATAGAATAAATCTGTGAGCATATTCCCAACCAAACCTGCTACAAAATAACAATAGCGGTCTAAATCGTGCTCGGTTTCAAGCGTAAAAAATTGCATTGAATTTTGCAGACGAACAAATTCCGCCATACCTCCGCACATCTCGGCAACTCCGTTCCGCACGCTATCTACAACCGCAGGCGGAAATTCAAGCAACAAAGGGCATACCAACTCGGCATTTGCACACAAATTATATTCGGGATTATCGCTATCTCTCCAACTCGCAGGCAAATCTTCCAAAAACTTTTTTATAGGTTCTCCGCTTGCGTTTAACAAATTTTCCGAGAATATTTTAGCGAACTCATCCAATAATTTCTCTTTTTTTTCTACTTCAAAACTCGGTTCGTCTTCTATTGTATCTGCCATACGCATATATAAATAAGCGAGTAAAACTGGTCGTTGTAATTTTTTTCCGAGAACACGAATGTTCAGGGCAAATGTTCGAGACACTTTCCCTAACGCATTTTCCGCATACTCCCACGCCGCATTTTCCACTTAATCCCTCGCACTTACATTACTGCATATTATTTGCCGTTACAATTTCGCTTCACCCTTCAAAAAAGGCAACAGCCTTCCCTGTTTATCCGCCTGCCGTAAATCGTTTTGATGTTGCCACTGTGCTCTATTCAAAAGTTGCACATCGGAAACTTGCACCCCCGAAGTCAGAGATTGCCCCGCAATTTGCGTATAAAGTTGAAAATACCTGTCTTGTTGCAAATTGAAATTCGCAGAAACTGCCAAATCTCGAATTTTTAACCCCAAAACAATCGCAATTATCGCCCCTATCGTCAAAACCGCAAAACCGTTTTCGCCCGTTCCGCCCGGAAGTCCAAACTTA
>BNUP01000218.1 GCA_025997455.1 Fibrobacterales bacterium
TCCGCGTGTGGAAATTTTAGATGCTGAACCGTCTTTACTGTTGATTTTGATTGTGATTTGTGCACT
This sequence comes from Fibrobacterales bacterium, assembly GCA_025997455.1. Classification (GTDB taxonomy): domain Bacteria; phylum Fibrobacterota; class Fibrobacteria; order Fibrobacterales; family Fibrobacteraceae; genus BNUP01. The sequence goes on from BNUP01000218.1 coordinate 67, forward strand.
GCGGCACGGCACTTTGGCGGGCTGTTTTATGGGTTTTGTTGCCGGTTTGTTCTGCGATGTGTATGCACCCATAGAATGGCTCGGAGCATATTCGCTTTCATTTTGCATTGTGGGTTTCACCGTGGGGCAAATTGAAGAGAGTATTATAAATTTGAATCTGCTGCCGAAAATTGTGGTTCTGGCAATTGTATGTTTTTTAAATGATTTGATATACTTTTTTGCAATAGGAAAAAACGGCGATGAAATTTTGAACTCACTGTTTTCTGTTTCAATTCCTAATGCGATTTACACTTTGATTCTCGGCACACTGTGTTTTTACTTAATAAATCCGTTCGCCGCTAAGAAGAAATATGACGGGTATAAAATTTAAAACTCAAATCTGTGGAATTGTGTTACAAAGGGAGTTTTTAGAGGTTTCCTTTAATGAGCACGCGGATTTTTCTACTTTGCAATTGTTGTTAATGTTCATAAAATAGAGGTTTTAATGAGAGTGTTGTCCTTTTTTCTTGTATTTTTTATAGCAAATGTTTTTGCCTCCTCGACCTACGAGGAGGAACTCGGTTGTTTGAGATTCCTTGAAACTAGGGATAGTTCATATTTGCCTTGGGAAACAAATTCGTTTAAGCCGGAATTTTTGGTTAAGAATATCGGGTATGTTCCGCTCAAAAATTACCACGCATCGGTTTATTTTCGCATTCCGCAGAACAAAACTATTCAAAAACCGGCAGATGATTGGCACACGCCGGAATCTGTCCCAAGTTTAAGACATTTGGGAAATAATGTGTGGGAACTTGATATGCACTTTAATAAGCATATTCTCTACGGAGGGGATTCATTAACAGAAGGCAATGTTGGTTTGCATTTAACCGATTGGAGCAGTTTTGAAAAAATTGTTTGCGGAATTGCCCTTAAAGATTCGGCGGGGAAAGTAATTTTCGGCAGTGAGCCGAGTGCAAAAGAATGCCTTGAATATAAACAGGTCGATGCCGATGAACCGGTATACACATTGTTAAACAAATGGAGTTTCAAATGGTTAGAATAATTATATTATCACTTTTTGCACTCTTAACCGCTTGCGATAGATTGCATTTTGGCAGTAGCGATGATGATTGGGGAGAAAATAAGAAACCGTCAAAAACATACTGGAAAAGTACGGGACTTATTGCACCTGCCGATAGGAATAAAAATGGAACGGGATTTAAAAGAATGGAGCATATCGGCAATCGTCTGTTCGTAAAGGATTCTAGAATAAAAGCAGACGGAGATCCCAATAACCTGATACATACAACAACAATAGGTTTTGAAGTTTGGGACACATTAAAAGTGCCAAAAGGAGTGTATCCGTTTAATATACAAGCAGACAAAGATGGTTTGCTTGTTGGAACATATTGGACGGGAGAAATGTGGCTTTATAAACCAAATACGGAAGAATGGATTAATTTAAATGCTCCAAAACCGCCGACAACACCTTACAGCGGACTTAGCATTTATGACATTACTCGTTACAACGGAAATATAGTAATCAGTTCCTGCGGTTACGATAGTGCAACTGCAATAGCAAATGTTTACTTGCTACAGAAAGACAGCAGTTGGTTAGATATTTCACCCCCTTATGACCCGATGC
>BNUP01000219.1 GCA_025997455.1 Fibrobacterales bacterium
CTTTGCCTGCTCTGCTGAATTCATATTAAACCTCCAACCGTTAATGTTTCTATTAGTATATAGAAACCCAAGCAAAGAAAATTAACAGTTATTTTTCAGAAGAGTTTTTATGGGTTTCAATTAACATTGCAAATTTTTGCGACAACATTTTCTCCATTAATATTTTCAATGACTCCGTTTTGAATTTTCCGTTTGCCGTAATCATAATCGTGCGTTGTTAAATGATAATGATTTTTATGTTTATACACTTTATGCCCTACTATTTCAACATGTTTATTAAAACTCGCTGCATAGCAAAGTGCCTTGGTTTCTGATGGATGAATTACTTTATACTGTCCGCCTTGCAGTTTATCGCACTTGCCCTCGCCTCTATAGTTGGCTAATTCAGCACAATTATATGAGCAACTTTCTTCTTGTGCAATGGAGCGAACAACTTCTTTGGCTATTTTTCTCCCCGCACTATCATCATCGCTTTTTATCAAAAAATAAGCACCAACGGCAATGCTGATTATAACAGCAACCACTATGCCAACAACTATTTTTACGCATAGTTTAAGCAACGATTTTATGCGAGTCAACATTTTTTTAACAAATTCCATGACTAATTCTCAAAACAAAGTGAATTGAACATGGTTCAATGTAATAAAATAAAGTGCACCTGATAAGCAGGCTACGGATAGGTTAACTCTACTCTCTACTCTGAAATAACTGTTAATTTTCTTTGCTTGAGTTTCTATATACTAATAGAAACATTAACGGTTGGAGGTTTAATATGAATTCAGCAGAGCAGGCAAAGTTAAGAGTGCGTCTACAGAAAGTTGCGAGCAGGTGCTCAAAAGACGAACACGAGTTTATTTTGATGTGCAGATTTGCAGAAGAACTAAAAAGGGACGGATTTACCGTTGCCGGTAAGTTTTCAAAATTTTTAAAAGGTATCCCGGAAATTGTGGAAATTGACTCGTCGGAGTTCTGCTTTCCAAAAATTAAGATAAAAGAAATTTATATCTCAAAAAATACTGAAAATATTAATTTTTTAGTTAAAAAATATTATCGGGTGGAAGCAAAATGCGGGCATGTTGGCAGAGATAAATATTATAGGGGCGCATTTTTTGTTGCATCTGAGAATGGCAGAGAGGCGGCGGCTATGGTTAGAAAAATGCCGCGAGTTAAGCACAACCACAAAGATGCGATTTTATGCGTGAAGAAAATAGACAAAGAGGAATTTAAACAAGGATTAAAAGAGCAAAAAAACAATCCCTATTTTACCTGCCTTAGTTTGCAGGAGCAGAATACGAAATATGATATCATTAAAGAGAATATTTTTGAAGAAAATCGCGAGCAAAGCGAATACATAGATTGGGAGTCCAAAAAGAAACTAAAATTCTTAAAATCGGATTACGAACGCAAGCAGAATAAATATCCTCATTATCTTTGGGAAGCGGCGTAATTGACTGCAAAAAAATGGTATTTTGGGGCAAAATTGGTCATTTTCGAGAAAAAAGTTGACGAAAGTTGCGAAATTTTCTAAATTTAGAGGAACAATACCCCTCATTTTTTGGGTAATGTCATAAATTAGTTAAATTATTATTTCTATATTGGTATAAATCAAAATAGAGGTGATATATGGTTTATGTTAAGGTTTTATGTCGGTATTGAGAAAGTGCCGATGTTGCTTTATACGG
>BNUP01000220.1 GCA_025997455.1 Fibrobacterales bacterium
AACCACGCTCCCAATCTCCATTTTCTCGCTCACCCCAAATGACAACCCTTCCAAAATTGTATTCGGCACAACCACTTTAACAACTCCAAAATACTCCTCAGGCGGTTTTGAGACCTGCAAAATATCAAAATCAAGGGGCGGCGGTGCGTTTTTTTTTATTCTCACCGAGTAAAAATAAAAAAATGCATCGTCATTGCGGGCTTAAGCCCGCCTCATCGTTCCCTTACGATTCCAGATTTCCGCCTGCACGGGAATGATTTAGATGGCGTGCACAACCGTGTCATTCCCGCGCAGGCGGGACACCAAGCCGTTAGGCGACTGGACAAACTAATTTCTTTCTTTTTTTCTGTCAATCTAAAATGCAGTAATAAGTCGAAATTGCATTCCTTGTATTGGCAGAAAAGAAAGAAACAATAGGTAACCACTATTAACCTCATAAGAGGTTGGTAGAGGTTACCAAGCGACATGGGCGAACTGCGTTTTTTATGGTGATAATGTCGTCCTGCGGCGAATGCTCGCAGGATCGCCGTCGTCTCTAAAAACTCAAATCTGTGGAATTGTGTTACAAAGAGAGTTTTTAGAGGTTTCCAATAATAAACCACTACTGCATTCTCTGGGTTGCTTCGGGTTGCACCCTCGCTGGTGACGAGCCACAGTCGCCAATAACGACAAGTCACAAGTGCAATGCGAATAACGGGCGACCGATGGTCGCCCCTACGGAAGGGCGGTATAAATGCCGCCCCTACATCCACCATCTCCCTTCTCCCATATTTGCACCGCCGAGGAGTATTTTGGAGTTGTTAAAGTGGTTGTGCCGAATACAATTTTGGAAGGGTTGTCATTTGGGGTGAGCGAGAAAATGGAGATTGGGAGCGTGGTTTGGGTGTCTTTGAGGGGCAGAAAGAAACCTTTGCTCGGATTGGTTGCGGAAGTAGAAAAAAATAATGATAGTAGGTTTAAGTTGAAACCCGCCGTTAGGCATTGGTCGGGATATGCGTTTGGCAGGCGATATGTGGAAACGCTTTTATGGTGTGCAAGTTATTATATGTGTTCGGCGGGGGAAGTGCTGACTGCAATGTGGAATAAGGATGTGGAGGGGTATTTAGACGGGGTTTTTAAGGGGCGGTTGGGAGGCGATGCCGAACCAAGCCCCTTAGGAGGGGGTGCAGGGGGAACGCCCCCGCTTACAGAAGAGCAGGGTGAGGCTTTAGCGGTTTTGAGGGGTTTGTTAAACGGAGAGGGGTTTAGGGCGGCATTGCTTCACGGGGTTACGGGGAGCGGGAAAACCAGAGTTTATTTGGAGTTGGTGAAAAAGGCGTTGGAGTTGGGAGTTCCTTCGTTGATTTTGATTCCAGAAATAAATTTGACTCCGCAGACGAAGAGCAGATTTGAGGAGTTTTTGGGCGTGAAAGTGCCGATTTTGCATTCTTCTTTGGGTGCAAAGGAAAAGCGGGAAACTTATCTTTCTCTGCTTAACGGCGAGGCAAAAATTTTAATGGGAACTCGGAGTGCCATTCTTGCACCGTTTGAGCCTAAGTTGATTATTTTGGACGAGGAGCACGATTCTTCTTACAAACAGCAAGACCCCGCACCGAGATACCACACTCGCGATACGGCGTTTCATATTGCTCATAAATACGGGG
>BNUP01000221.1 GCA_025997455.1 Fibrobacterales bacterium
TGCGTTCAGAGATAATTCTTTTTCGCCTTCTATTTTTACGCTTAAATCTCGTTGAGCGGAAACCAAAGTAAATTTTCCTGTTTGCCTTTTCAATTCTGCATTTATCTCATTTTTTTTGCCGGGTAAAATTTTTATGTCGCCGTTGTAATCGGAATAACCCTGCATTTTAAGCGAAATGGGGAGTATTCCGGGTGTAACATTTTCTAAGAGCAGCGGAGTTGTCCCCATAAATTTTTTATGGATAAAAACTAATGCGTTTGTCGGCGAACTCTGAATAAAAGTTTGCCCCGGTACAACTTCCAAAATTGCTTTTATTTCCAAAAGTTGCCCCGACTGCACCTTTGCAATTTGTGAGTGCATTTTGAAATCGTTTTTTTGCATTGTTATGGCGTAATCACCGGGAATTATAGAATCAAGCGATAATGGCGTTTCTCCGATTTTTTGTTCATTTACAAATACATCTGCACCGTTTGGCTCGCTTTCAATTTTTAAACTGCCGGGCAAACTTTGCAGAGAAACTTGAATTTCTCTTAGTGTTCTGGAATTAACCAAAACCGCCTGTTCGTAATTTTCATAACCGCCTGCGAGCACTCTTAAAGCATATTTTCCTTCCAATAAATTATTTAGGCGGAGCGGGTTTGTTAAATTTGATTTTCCCATAAATTGGTCGTTCAAATACACTTCTCCTTCCACGGGAAAAACCGACACCTGCAAATCGCCCATCCACTGCCGCAAATATTTGTCTTCTATGCTTTTGGAAAGTTTGGAAACCGTAGCACGCAAGTCGCCGTTTTGAGGAATCTGAGCGTATTCCGCAACGGTAACATCGCCTGTAGCCGTTGATATTAACCGCGTGTCTATTTGAATAAGTCCGCCCACAACAGAAACACTTCCCGTTAGAGTCACTTCCGTTTTTGAGTTTGAACCTTTTTCTACCACTATAAAGTTAGTCTCATTTCGCAGGTGCGTTCCAAACATAGCCGCAACCACCTGCCCGTAACTCTGATGTGATGCACTTTGATTATTATCCGAGAACGGTAAAACTGCGATTGTCGGAGTTCGCTTTTGCATTACAAGGGAAGAAGTTTCTGATGAATTTGCGGCAACCGCAATAGTTAACAACAAGCAAATTCCCAATATAGGACTGCGGAATGCAACCATTACTTTATCAACTCCCCGTAAAATTTTTCTGTTTGCTGTGCGATTCTTTTCTAACCTCTATTAACTCCTCATAAAATTTTGCCGTTTGCTGTGCGATGCTCTTCCAACTGAAAACACTCTCCGCCCGCACCCGCGCTGCCGTTCCCATTTTTTTTGCAAGTTCGGCATCGCTCAAAATTGCGTTCAATTTTGCCGCAAATTCTGCTCTGAATGCAGGTGCATCTTTTGGAGTAAAGTCGCTTTTTGAAGTGTGTTCCAAAGGCACAAGATACCCCGTTTCACCTTCAACAATAATTTCCGGGATTCCGCCCACCGCACTGCCCACAACGGGAGTTCCGCAAGACATAGCCTCTAAATTTATAATCCCGAACGGCTCATATAAAGAAGGCGTAGCGAACACGGTTGCGTGGCTGTATAAAACCCGCAATTCCAAATGAGGCATCATCTCCTGAATCCAAATCACTCCGCT
>BNUP01000222.1 GCA_025997455.1 Fibrobacterales bacterium
AGAGTCGCACTGTGAAAGTGCGGCTCAGCAAGGGGGGATTTCATTTCCCCCCGTCAGCCCTGCGGGCGAAACAGACGGGGGGAGGCAAGAGTCGCACTGTGAAAGTGCGGCTCAGCAAGGGGGGATTTCATTTCCCCTCGTAAGCCCTGCGGACGAAACAGACGGGGGGAGGCAAGAGTCGCACTGTGAAAGTGCGGCTCAGCAAGGGGGGATTTCATTTCCCCCCGTCAGCCCTGCGGGCGAAACAGACGGGGGGAGGCAAGAGTCGCACTGTGAAAGTGCGGCTCAGCAAGGGGGGATTCATTTAGTCGGTTTTTGGCACGCCGATTTTCCCGTAACTTATGTTTACAGAACCTTTGCACTGATTAACGGCTTTTTGGCAGAAAAAATGGAAAGTGCTGCGTGGGCTTATGCACGGCACGAGTTCAAGGGTTATGCGGGCATTCAGGTTTCGAGTAATGAAGTTATGAAACGGATGTCGCGGCACGGCTTGGAGAATTTACATTGGATGCCGCTCGGCGTTGATGTCGATTTGTTTAACCCTTCCCGCAGAGACGAGAAATTAGTTGATGAGTTAAAAGCGGGCGACCCGAACAGACTAACAATGTTTTTCCCCCATCGTTTTTGCAGGGAAAAGGGCTTGGATTTGCTACTCGATGCATATCCTTTAATATGCGAAAAATTCGGATACGAACCCGCTTTGGTTCTTGCAGGGACAGGTCCCGATATTGCACAAGTTCGCACCGCACAAAAGCATTGGAAGCATATTCGATATATAGGTTTTGTGAAGGACACGGCAGATATGGCAAGGTGGAATGCGAGTTGCGAACTCGGCTTTGCATTGAGCGGTTGCGAAACTTTCGGCTTATCGATTTTAGAAGGAATGGCGAGCGGTCAATGTTTGGTTGGGGCAAACACAGGTGCGGCAGCCGAGCATATCAGGGAATCGAGCGGCGGTATTTCCATAGTGAACCGCGACCCGCAAGCCCTTGCGCTTTCGGTTTTTGATTGCGCGGTCAATCGTGAAAAAATGCACCTCATCGGTGCAAACGGCAGAATTTATGCCGAAAAGTTTTCGTGGGATAAAAGTTTCGACAGGCAGATGAAATTTTACAATTCCATAATGCTTGATTTTGATTCAGTAGTAGCGGGTTTCAAATCCGCCACTACTGTCCGCTGAAAATAAAAGGATTTTTGTCATTTGATTACTTTGGCAAAGAATAGACAATTTTTCATTCTTTTTGAAGTATTTATCTAATTCGTTTGTTTGGTAAAAATCCACCACAGCATCATTTTGCTGCCCCTTGCTATACCACCAAATATTGTATAAAAATTTTGTGAGAGGAGAAGAATCCGTAAAGCAAAAATTTGTGATGTTCATATTGTGCTGGCAAATATAGAAAAGAATGGGCGTGCCCCGTTGGGTCGGCGTGCTATGGGCTACCCTTCGGTCGGTGCTTATGCACCGCTCCCTATGATCGCGCCCTCCGCATACCTCACGCAAATTCACCATTGCAAAAAGGCGGGCGACCACACAGGGTCGCCTCTACGGAAGGGCGGCATAAATGCCGCCCCTACATCCATCATTCCCATCTCCGCTCTTCCC
>BNUP01000223.1 GCA_025997455.1 Fibrobacterales bacterium
ATGGCAGAAAACACAGCCGTGGTGACTTTTTTAACAGTCATTTTGTACCTCTTGGATTTTATATTTTGAAACTAATCTATTGTAATCAATAAAATATTCATTTTTCTCATTATTGTAAATATAAAGAGATAATATAGGATATATTTTTTTTGGTAATGTTGAAGAAATTATATCAATATATTTTTCGCCAACTAAATATTTTTCATATTTCTCCACATGTTTTAAAAGTTGATACAATATCTTAAAAAAATAAATTACATTTTCTGATTGAGAAAAACTAAATAAAATTTTTTTCTTTTCTTCTATTTTTTCAATTGGTTTTAAATTTACAAAAAGATTAAAAAAATCATAAAAAGTATCATCGTCATATCTCACAATTTTAGAACTAAAATCGGATTTATATTTTTCCGGTAAGGAAAAGCCAATTTTTGCTAACTCCTTATCGGTAATTTTAATATTTGATACTTTTTCTAAATCATTTTGCAATAGTTCAAACAGTTTAAAAAATGTATTTTCTGCCATTTGAGAATTAGTTACTTGTGCTTGTCTTGAAAATTCTTTTTTGCTAATCCAAAGTGTTATTACCAGCACAATCGCACTTATAAATGCAAAAGTTGGACTTAACATTCCTCCAAAAAAATCACCGAAATTACCAAATTCGGCTATATTTTTTCCTATGGTTATATGATACATTACGAATATTAAAATTGCCATAAACGCAACAAAAGCAATAGAAATTACGATAAATGACAATTTATTTTTCATAACATTTTATTCGCACGCTTTGATATATGTGTAAGTGCGTTTAATATTTTGCCCTCGTTGATTTATTTCTGTTTTGATAAAAAACGGAACTCCTTCGCTTGAAATGAGCAGAAGGGTAGCATTACCTTGAATTTGAGTTTCTTTGTTTAAATCCGTGATATTTGAAACAGAAATAGAATTGCACAATGTTTCGTAAGGAACAGTTTTTTCATCAAAGAGAGGGGATATTTTTTTTAAGGTTTTTCCAAGAACTATATAAATTCCCTTGTTATTACTACCTTTACTCCCAATTCCACAACTTCCAACTTTAAGGTCTACATCTTTAGCAACAAGTTTCGCTTGTTGCTCAGTGTATTCTAAATCATTGTCGAGATCAAGTGCACAAGTATTCTTTTCGTCCAAAGTTAGTTGCTTTACTTGACTATTTTGAGTCGAAAAAGCATTTGTGAAACTAATAGTTGCCAAAGCAACCGCCAAAATAAGACTGCGTGTCTTAATCATATAGACCTCCTTTTAAATCAAGATGTTGCGAGTTACCGCAGGTAAAATTTATATCAGAAAATTGCCAATTTTTTGAAAGGGGTATACCCCTTTCTGCGGGCATTCGCCCGCAGAGATAAAGCACTAATAGTACTTATAAAAAGCATATATGAAAGATAGAAAAATTTTTAGAAGTTGTCAAATACAGAGCAAGTAGTGGAGTTAATTAAACATATAAGTATAGCCGCCCACTTGTAAAAAAATTGAGATAAACTGTATGAATAATGGCGGCAATGCTGAGGTAATGGATTCTGCGTCCTGCAACTCCGTGCAGGATGACGATTTATAACTTTACACTTTT
>BNUP01000224.1 GCA_025997455.1 Fibrobacterales bacterium
TATCGGCAAGGGATAAATTGCCTTTGAAATTATGGATATATTTTTCGATTGCAGAGTGTATTCTCCGCTGTTCGTTTTCATTAGCGTTCCGTTTGCGCCCACCCAGTCGCCTATGTCTATGCTTTTCACCAATTCGTATTCCTGCTCGCCTACATCACTTTGCACTGCCAGAACTTGAAACCGTCCGAGTGCATCTTTTAAGTGCATAAAGCACATTTTTCCTTTGCGGTTGTAACGCACCACGCGCCCCGCCCAAGAGATTTCCGTTTGGTCTGCGAGCAATTGCTCGGATTTTTCCTTTAACTCTGCGGAACTATGCGATGGCGTAAATTTATACGGATACGGGTTAATTCCCTGCTCCCGCATTTTTTCCAATTTTCCAATTCGGACTTTTACAAATTCATTTTGTGGCTGCATTGGGGGAAGGTAGAAAAAAGTTGAAAGTGTAAAGAGAAGAGAGTAAAGTTGAGAGTGGAGAACTCGGCGGTGCAACCACGCCCCTACGGCGGGAAAAATAAGTATGCCATTGTTATAGCCGCGATTACTCCTGCCAAATCCGCAGCCAAACCGCAAATAACCGCGTGTCTGGTTTTGCGAACCGCCACCGAGCCGAAATAAACCGCTATTATATAAAAAGTTGTATCGGTTGTGCCCTGAAACATACAAGCGAGTCGTCCGGCAAAACTATCTGCACCATACTGTTGCATTGCATCGACCATCATACCGCGTGCTCCGCTCCCCGAAAGCGGTTTCATAATTGCAGTCGGTAATGACGGAACCACATCGGCAGGAATACCCAAAACGCCAAACATAGCAACCACCGCACTCATAATAAAATCCATCGCACCGCTCGCCCTAAACGCCGCAACGCCCGCTAAAATCGCGATAAGATAAGGAATTACCAAAACGGCAGTGGAAAAGCCCTCCTTTGCACCTTCAACAAAAGCATCAAAAGGCATAACCCGCCGCACCGCCGCTAAAATCAAAAATGCGAGTAGTATGGCGAACAAAATAAATCCGCCCAAAAACGCACTCGCCACGCCCATCTGCTCGGCAGTGAGTGTTGAAAAATAAATAAGCGTGCCGAATACCGCTACGCACATACCGAAAAACCACGCAATGGTAACCGAATTTTTAATCTCAATTTTTTGGAAAAATGAAGTTACGATAATTCCCACTATTGTGCTGAAAAAAGTTGCAAACAGAATCGGTAAAAAAATGTCGGTGGGGTTTGCGGCTCCCAATTTCGCACGGTAAGTCATAATACTCACGGGAATAAGCGTGAGACCGCTTGCGTTCAATACCAAAAAAAGAATTTGCGCATCGCTTGCCGTGTCCTTTTGCGGATTGAGTTCTTGGAGTTCCTTCATCGCCTTTAAGCCGAGCGGAGTGGCGGCGTTGTCTAAACCCAGCATATTCGCACTGATATTCATTAAAATACTTCCGTTTGCAGGATGACCGGCAGGGATACTTGGGAAAAGCATAGACATAGGCGACTGGGTGGGCGCAAACGGAACGCTAATGAAAACGAACAGCGGAGAATACACTCTGCAATCGAAAAATATATCCATAATTTCAAAGGCAATTTATCCCTTGCCGATA
>BNUP01000225.1 GCA_025997455.1 Fibrobacterales bacterium
AAAAAAATTATTTTTTTGAACGGCGTTTTTGTGCAACACAATACTCTCCATTTTGAAACAAGATTTGTTCTTAGTTAAAGGAACACCACACCGTCTATGCACAAATATAGAAAAAGTTTCAAGAATTGTCAAATTCTTTCTTTAACTACCAATTTTTGCAGGTTTGTCTGGTGCAGGCGTGAATCGTCCCGCACTAATTGATCGGGACTCTATCACAATATTTCTTTTGTCACATTCTCTTAATGTTTCCAAATTTTTCAAGGAATATTCAAACAATTTATCGGCAACATTTTCCAATGCAAATTTTTTTATATCGCCCAAACATTCGCTTTTGTTAAGCGGCGGGCAGGAGTGTTCCAAAACCAAAAGAAGTTCTAAATTTCCATTTTCGGAAACGGCGAGTCGAGATACGCTAAACGGCCACGCCTCGCACTCCATCGGCTTTTTTGCACCCAATTTGCAACCCATTTTTTCATCTCTGTAAATGCAAACAACTGTCTCATCTTTCAACATCCTACGATGGTTATATTTTTACCGTTATAGTTCTCTGCGGTAATGGCGGCTCTGCAAGCGATGCAGAGCATTTAGAAGGGGAACTCGTCGGCAGGTTCAAAATGGAAAGAAGAGCGTTGCCTGCAATAGCCATCACCGCAAACTCGGCAACTCTCACAGCGATAGGCAACGATTACGGGTTCAATGAAGTATTTAGGCGTGCTGTTGAGGCACACGGCAAAAAGGGCGATGTTCTCATAGCGATAAGCACAAGCGGAAACTCCGCGAACATAGTAGCATCGGCAGAGCAGGCAAAAAATCAGGGATTAAAAGTTATTTCTCTATCCGGCGGAATAGGCGGAAAACTAAAAGAACTCTCGGATATTGCCATTATAGTTCCTTCAAGCGACACTCCGCGCGTGCAAGAAAGCCACATTTTGGTAGGGCATATAATTTGCGACTTAATTGAAAAAGAAATGTTCTCAATTTCTGCCTCAAAAAACAAAAAACGAGCAAAAAATAAAGCGGTGTTTTTAGACAGAGACGGCACAATAAACATAGATAACGGCTATGTTTATAAACGAGAAGATTTTAAGTTTATAAAAGGCGTTCCTCAATCGATAAAAAAACTTAACGATGCCGGTTATAAAGTTATTGTAATTTCCAATCAGAGCGGAATTGCACGGGGCTTTTACACGGCAAAAGATGTTAAAAAACTGCACAATCACATAGATGCCGAACTAAAAAAAAACGGTGCGAAAATAGATGCTTATTATTTTTGCCCGCACCATCCGAATTTTAACGGCAAGTGCGAATGCCGCAAACCGAAAATCGGCTTGATAGAGCAAGCGGTACAAGATTTTAACATTGATCTTTCGCAGAGTTATTTTGTCGGCGATAAAAAAAGTGATGAGGAATGTGCAAAAAACGCCGGATTAAAAGCGATATTGGTCGGAGAAAAATCTATCTCTAAAAATCTATACGGATTTGTGAGCCAAACCTTTGGAGATGATAAATGAGCATTGTTGTTACGGGTGGTGCCGGCTTTATCGGCAGTTGCATAGTCGGAATGTTAAATGATAATGGAATAACCGACATTA
>BNUP01000226.1 GCA_025997455.1 Fibrobacterales bacterium
TTTCTACATTTACGCCAATGTCGTCTTACTCAAACATTCCCACCCCACTGCCCATAGGCAACAGTTTTTTCGACAGTGTTATCGAAAACGGCTACTACTATGTGGATAAAACCCTGTTAATCAAAGACCTGCTCGATAAAAAAGCCGCCGTTACTCTGTTCACCCGCCCACGCCGCTTTGGCAAAACCTTAAACCAGACCATGCTCAAGTGTTTTTTCGAGGACATGACAGAAGTTCGAGGTTGGGGAGCCAAGGATGGTCGTTCTCTGTTCAAGGGGCTTAAAATCGAACAGGCAGATGGCGGTCGCTATATGGAGGAGCAGGGGCAGTATCCGGTGGTGTATCTATCGCTCAAGGGAGCAAAGCAGGGAAGTTGGGAACTCTCTTATGCAATGCTAAAAACAACCATAATGGATGAATTTAGACGGCATAACTACCTGCTTGACGATGAACAACTTGCAGAAAAAGAGCATTATAGACGAATAATGCAGGATGAAGGAAGCGACAAAGACTACGCCCAGTCGCTCAGGTTCCTTACCGAATGTTTAGAAAAGCACCATGGTAAAAGAGCGGTTATCCTCATAGACGAATATGATGTGCCGTTAGAGAACGCATGGTTTGAGGGATTTTACGATAAGATGATAAAGTTTATCCGTTCTCTGTTTGAATCTGCACTTAAAGACAATCCATTCCTTAAATTTGCCGTGCTCACGGGTTGCTTGCGGGTATCGCGGGAGAGTATTTTTACTGGATTAAACAACTTAGATATTATCTCTATACTAACAAAAGATTATTCCGAATACTTTGGTTTTACTGAGTCCGAGGTAGAGGTCATGCTCCGCTATTACAAATTAGAATTCAAAACAGCGGAGGCAAAAGATTGGTACAACGGCTATTTGTTTGGCGACACGCAGGTTTACAATCCGTGGAGCACAATCAAAGTGGTGAGAGATTGGCTTTCCGGAGAAACTTACCCCAGACCATACTGGTCAAACACCAGCAGCAATGATATTGTGCGCAAGTTGGTAGACAAAGCCGATGATGAATCAAAGGAGGATTTAGCCGTCCTCGTTGCAGGAGGATCTATTTCTAAAACTATCCACGAAGATGTTACTTATGATGAGGTGGATAAAGATCTCGGCAATTTATGGAACTTTCTGTTTTTTACCGGTTATCTTACAAAGAAAAATGAACGAATTGATGAAGAGGATAAGTTAATTTTGGAATTGTCTATACCTAATAGAGAATTGCGGTACATATTCAATACAAAAATTGATGATTGGTTCAGAGAGAAAATCAGGCAGAAAGATTACTCAAAATTATACGCTGCCATTTTAGCGGGCGATGTAGCGGCTTTTGAAAAAGAACTTTCCGATGTCTTATTTCAATCCATCAGTTATTTAGATAACAGCGAGGCGTTTTACCACGGATTGCTTGTCGGCATTTTAGCGAAACTGCAAGACTGGTCTCTCAAATCGAACCGCGAGGCAGGCTGGGGGCGTAGCGATATTTATCTCAAGTATAAAAACTTTAGGGGCAAAGCCATTATTTTTGAACTTAAATATGCCGAAAAAGTGGCAGGATTAGACGC
>BNUP01000227.1 GCA_025997455.1 Fibrobacterales bacterium
AGGCTACCTAACCATCGTGGATTATGATGCCGAGAGTATGCTCTACACGCTCGACTACCCAAATGACGAGGTGCGAATCGGATTTGCAAAGGCTCTTTCCGCGGCGTATGCCGGGGTAATGCCGGAGACACAAGCCGCTTTGGTGAATAAAATGCACAAAATGCTCGCCGCAGGCGATGCCGAAAATTTTGTGGAGGCGTTAAAACCTTTTTACAATGGCATTCCATTTGACATTCTCTCCCGCGTGGAGCATTGCTACCAACTTATCTTTTATGTTATTGTTCGTATGCTCGGCATATACTCACGGGTGGAAGTTCATACTGCAATAGGCAGTGTTGATGCTGTGATAGAAGTTAAGGACTTTGTGTATGTGATAGAGTTTAAGTTAAACGATACGGCGGAGGCGGCGTTAGCACAAATCGATAGCAAAGATTATGCGTTGTCTTACGATGGGCAAGGCAAAAAAATTGTGAAATTGGGGATTGAGTTCGACAAAGAAAAACGCAATATAGGGCGGTGGGTGATAGGGTAGAATCAAGGAAATAGAGGTTCTCTCAAATGATTTGCGATGGATGATTTTCCTACACCGCAACCGCCGCTTTTATCGCCGGGTGTGGCTCGTATCCTTCCAAAGAAAAATCCTCGTATTTAAAATCGAACAAATCGGTAATTTGAGAATTTAACCGCATTTTAGGGATTGTTTTCGGCTCGCGCGAAAGTTGCAAATCGGCTTGCTCGGCGTGATTTTTGTAGAGGTGTAAATCGCCGAATGTATGAATGAACTCGCCGGGTTCATAACCGAGAACTTGGCAAAGCATAAGAGTTAAAAGTGCATAACTTGCAATGTTAAAAGGCACACCCAAAAATATATCTGCCGACCGTTGATAAAGTTGGCAACTCAATTTATTATTCGCCACATAAAACTGAAAAAGGCAATGGCAGGGAGGCAAAGCCATTTGCGAAATTTCACCCACATTCCACGCACACACAATGTGCCTTCTGCTATCCGGATTATTTTTAAGGGAATTTAAGATTTCTTTAATCTGGTCTGTTTTTTCTCCACTCGGACTTACCCAACTGCGCCACTGCACTCCATAAACACGCCCCAAATCACCGTTTTCATTCTGCCACTCGTCCCAAATTGAAACGCCGTGTTCGTGCAAAAATTTGGTATTGGTATCGCCGCGTAAAAACCACAACAACTCAACTATTATAGATTTCAAATGAACTTTCTTAGTCGTTAAAAGCGGAAAACCCTCCGACAAATTAAAGCGAATCTGCCTCCCGAAAACACTCCAAGTGCCGGTTCCCGTGCGGTCGCTTTTTTCAACCCCGTTTTTGCGGACTTCTCTTAAAATATCTAAATATTGCTTCACCAGTCAGCCTCTACTTCGCCCCCGATTTTCTGCAAACTTTTTTCGGTGTATTGATGCACCTCAAAATCATTTCCGTCAGGGTCTTTGAGCCATATCTGGTAGGTGTTATCGCAACCCAATTTCTTTTCCGTGTGAGAGATTCCTTTTACATCTAACTCTTTTGCAAGTGCATCTATATCCTCGCTTTCAAGGCAAA
>BNUP01000228.1 GCA_025997455.1 Fibrobacterales bacterium
ATAAGGATAAATATACATTTTTTTTGGGGAGTGCGTTCAAAAAAAATGCATTTGTCAAAAAAAAGTCATTTTTGGGTCATTGACGAATGGAAACTCGGCAGTGCAGGGGTGAGAAGGGAGAAGGGAAAATTATTTCTTTGCCAAAACCGCCCACCATTCCCCGCTTGTCTTTTCTGCGACCACACGCCAAGAGACCTCGCTTAGCCAATCCAAAATATAATGCTTTTCATCTGCGAGTTGCCCGCTCAAAATAAAATAGCCTCCGTCTTCAGTTGCCGTGCCGCACCCGCCTTTAAGCAACCGCCTAATTTCCTCACGCAACGGGAAAAATTCGGTTCTAATCATATTGCAAACTATAACATCAAATTTTGCATTTTCATTAAACACATCCAAAAATCCCAAAACCGCATTTTTATTTTCGCCGTTTTGCTGAAAATTCTCAACAATGCAATCTATTGTGAGAGGGTCAATTTCTGTTCCAATCGCTAATTTTGCACCTCGCTTTAAGGCGAATAACGACAAAATTCCTGTGCCCGTGCCTATGTCTAATAATTTTTTGCCTGATAAGTTAATAAATTCCATCAGTTGTGCGGTTAAAGCGGTGCTGTCGTGCTCGCCTGTGCCAAAAGCAGTTTTTGCCTCTAACGCCAAGACTACCGCACTTGGTTCTGAAAACTCAACCCAAGGGGGGCGAACCCATAAATTTTCGCTGACTTTAACGGGGGTTTGCCTCTCCCGCCACCACAAATCCCAATCTCGCGATTCCTCTTCTCCGCATTCAAAATTCAAATTTGGATGCTCGGCAACTATGCGATCTCGTTCCTCTTGCGTGGGAGAATAAAATTTGAAGGCGACCGAGCCGCTATCGGCGAGGTCGCCGCCGCTACCCGACTTTGCTAGGTCGCCGACATTTAACTCCTCAATGGTTGTTACACCCGATTCAAAAAGATTATACGAAACAAGGTCAAAATCGCTCTCGGTGCAATGACTTATGGCGAAGTAACATTTAGTAGGCTCCGAAGAACTCATTGCTTTATGAGACGAAGTTTTATGAAGTTCTTCGGGGATTACTTTATTATTCATAAGAAGGGGTAGAGAGCAACAAAGTGCGAACGAGGGGAAGGCTTTCCCCTACAAACCCGGTGTTTTCCAGAAGTTAGGATTATCTCGGTCGTCCCACCTTGCGCGACCCTGCTCAAGCCACTTTTTTGCGGCGGCAAGCGTTTGGTCTGCGGCGGGGTTATTTGCTTTTTCCAAGTCCTGACGGGTTTTGTCTATTACGCTCAGGTAGTCGCGTGCCTCTTTTGGTTTCTCAAAATAGAGGAAAATGTTGAATAAGGTATAGAGGGTTTGAAATTCGAGTTCCGGTTTTGGAAAATCGGAAGTTAAAAACGCCATTTTGAAATGCTCTGCGGCAACTTCCAAAGGTTCGTGGTCGTCCATTCCGGCTTGCCTGCACAAAAGTGCGATTCTCGTCCAATAATTTCCGCGCTTAAAATTTGCACCCGGAGTTTTTGCTCCCGCCTCAATTTCTGCACGAATATCTGCAAACTGATAACT
>BNUP01000229.1 GCA_025997455.1 Fibrobacterales bacterium
GAAATTGGCGAGCAAACCAAAGAAGAAAAGATTTCCCAATCGTTAAAAGAGAATAAAATTATAGCAAAAGCATTGGATTTATGCCGAGAATACGCCTACACCGAAGAGGAACGGGCAGCCTACGATACCCCATACCCCATACCCTACTTTTCTACCTTCCCTCTATGAACTTAAAAGAGCACATTAGAAATATTCCCGATTTTCCGCAAGAGGGAGTTATTTTTCGCGACATCACTCCGCTTTTGGACAATGCAGAGGCATTCAGAAGTTCGGTTTTGCAGATGTCTGAACCTTTTAAAAATGCGGGTATTCAAAAAGTTGCCGCAATAGAATCGCGAGGTTTCTTTTTTGGTCCTTCGGTTGCAATAGAATTGGGGTGCGGTTTTGTGCCTGTGCGCAAACTCGGAAAATTGCCTTGGAAAACAGACCGCGAAACATATTCGCTCGAATACGGCTCGGCGACCATTGAGGTTCATAACGATGCTTTCACCGAGGGTGAGCGAGTGTTGCTACTCGATGATGTTTTGGCAGATTCCAAAAATTCGTTTGTAATTGTTTTGTCCTTAATTTTGCCTATCAGTTGCTCGCCTATTAGAACATGTTCTTTGATAACTGCAAACTCCTCTTGCGTGCCCCGTTGTTTCGCTTGTGCATTATTGAGGGTTGTGAAACTTTCAACTTTTTTCTACCTTATCCCTTGTTACAACATTTAGAGGAATGTTTATGAAGAGATCTGTGTTTATTACTGATGATAACGACACAAACCTTATGCTTGCGGAAAACGCACTTTCGCAGGATTTTAATGTGTTTACATTTTCCGGCGGTGAAAAAATGTTGAAATTTTTGCCGAAATTAAAACCGGATCTCATACTCCTAGATGTAGAGATGCCGGAGATGGACGGCTTTGAAGTATTAGATAGAATTAAACAGCACTATTTTAGCGATCATCCCGAAGACCCTCACTCGGCAACTCCCATTCAATTTCCGCCGGTTGTTTTTCTCACCGCCCGCACCGATGAGGAAGTGGAAATCGAAGCATTTTCAAAAGGTATAACTGATTTTATAATGAAACCGTTTTCAAAAGTGCGCCTCTTACGCCGAGTGGAAACGCTTATCTTAAATCGGGAACTCGTAACCAATTTAACGAAACTTGTAGATGAACGCACCAAACAATTGCAAACTTTGCAACAGCACCTTATAGAAATGGTTGTGAAAATAGTTGAAATTCGTGATGTGGGAACAGGCGGGCACATTGAACGGGTTGCACGGTATCAGGGAATTTTATTCAATGCGATGTTGGAAGACGAATATTTTAAAAAACAACTGAAAGACATAAACAACAATGTGCTTATGATTTCTTCTCAACTGCACGACTTGGGAAAAATCGGCATTCCCGACAGCATATTAAACAAACCCGCAAAACTTACGCAAGAGGAGTTTGCAGTTATCAAAGAACATGTTCTAATAGGCGAGCAACTGATAGGCAAAATTAAGGACAAAACAATTACAAACGAATTTTTGGAATCTGCCAAAACATCATCGAGTAGCAACA
>BNUP01000230.1 GCA_025997455.1 Fibrobacterales bacterium
ATCCAATACAAATTCCGATTTAAATGCTTTTGCAATTTCTTTTTTGCGGCTTTTATGTCAAATTTACTTTTATCTCTACAAATAACCACGCTCCCGCTGTCGTGGGTGCATTTCAGCACAAACTGCTCCGGCAATTTCTCAAAGTCGATCTCTTCGGTCTTTTCCCACACGCCTAAAAGCGAAATCAAATACTCCTCGCCAATCGTGGCGGCAATATATTTGCGAACCTCGTATTTATCGACGAACTGCGTATATTCCGGCTTGCGATCATGCAGTTTTAGCCATTGCAATTTTTCGTTGAATGTTTGCGGATTTGATAAATTGAGACAATATCCCATTTCTATGCGGTATAGAATTTTTAGATAGGTCTCATCGGGCATCCAATTGAACACGCCACGCCTGCCGAGATAGCCGAACAGGTGGAAGGGATTTTTGAGGTATTTTAAGATTTTGTTTTTCATTTACGCCGCCTCTCTAAAATAATTTTCTAAATTTCGACTATGTCTATATCCCTTGCAACCGCAAAGAATGTGTTCGCTCCGCTCTTCTTGGATTTTATGTTCAAGCGGGCTTTTGCCACAGAAAAAAACGAGCAACTTCGCAGTTCGCTCATAAATGCATTCCTTGAAAAATACCTCGATGCTCCAATCAAAAGCACAAAACTTCTCCAAACCGTTCAATCCGGTAAAACAAATAAGCATAGAGGGGCAATTTTCGATTTGCATTGCGAAGACACAAACGGAAACAAATTCATTGTTGAAATGCAACTTGCCGATCAAGAGCATTTTATAAGCAGATCGCTTTTCTACGCAAGCCAGACAATCGCAAATTCCGCTAAAAAAGGAAAGGAATACAATTTCGATTTGCCGCGTGTTTATTCCCTCAGTTTTCTCAATTTTGAACCGGATATTTGCAACATAAACCCAAGCATCGTTCAACACATTGGGCTTGCCGACTTGGAAAAGCGAGGCATTGTATTTCCACATTTGCACTTTGCTTTTGCCCTGCTCCCAAGATTTAATAAACCGCTTTCTGATTGCAAAACAATGCAGGACTTGTGGCTCTATTTGTTTTTGCATCTGCACGAATTTGATAAAATTCCCGTAAAACTTAAAAATAAAATGTTCAAAACGCTTTTTGATACCGCAAAAATTGCTATATTTAATAGGGATGAACTTGAAAACTATGAGGCGACTATGAAATACTGGGATGATCATAAAGCGATTGTTGCTTTTGCAAAGAAGAAGGCTACGGCGGAAGGTATGCAACAAGGTATGCAACAAGGTATGCAACAAGGTATGCAACAAGGTGTGCAACAAGGTGTGCAACAAGGACGGAAGGAAATTCTTGATCTTATAGATAAGGGTTATAGTCCGGCAAAAATAAAGAATATGTATAAATAGCGTTTCTTTGGGCATCCAATTGAACACCCCACGCCTGCCGAGATAGCCGAACAGGCGGAAGGGATTTTTGGGATATTTTAAGATATTATTGCTCATTTACGCTACCCCCTTTTATCTATAATTTTATTTTATA
>BNUP01000231.1 GCA_025997455.1 Fibrobacterales bacterium
AAGTTGCCAGACTTTTTTGAGTATGCTACTCTGATTAGGCAGAGTATAACTCACTATTTGCGAAAAAATATGACCGAGCAGGATGGAAATTCCGATAGTATGTTCGGTAATACAAATAAAGATGCAGAACTCGGCAGTGCAAATTTTTTGAATGAAAAAATCGGTTTGTTGAAAACAGCGCTTGAAAATTTGGAAATTGCAAACTGCAAGGAAATTCTTAACGAAATCAGCAAAAAACGCTGGGAGAACGACAACGCAAAATCGCTTTCAAAAATTTGGGTGTCAATGCTCCACGGCGACTATGACAATGCCTTAGCCGAGGCTCGGCGGATTACATAAACTTCGCTATCTCAATAAAGCGGCAGTCGGCGGCGAGAGATTCGCGGGCTTTGACGGTGCGGCTCATAGAGTCGAAAATTGAAAACACGCTCGCACCGCTCCCCGACATTAAGGAATGCCCGCCGAGTTCGTTGAGTTTGTTTTTCAGGGAATTTATGAGAGGGTAGGAGGGTAGTATCGATTCTTCAAATTGGTTGTAGAGAAGGGTTGTTATATTCGACCCGCCGCAGTCGTTTTGTTTGAAATTTTCCCAACTCTCTTTTCCGCTCGGCACAATTCCCCTATACGCATCTGCAGTCGGCACTGCACACTTGGGAGTAGCAACCAAAATTATGCAATGCTTTGAATCTATGTTTTTTTGCGGAGTTAAAATATCGCCAATGCCCTCTGCAAATGCCGCTCCTCCTCTCACCAAAAACGGAATATCCGCACCGAGTTTTGCTCCAATATTTTCCAATTCTGCAAAACTCAAATTCAAATCCCAAAGTTTGTTCAGCATTCGCAAAGCCGCCGCCGCATCTGCAGACCCGCCGCCGAGTCCCGCTCCAAGCGGTAATTTTTTTTCCAAATAAAATTTAACACCTAAGTGTGATTTATTTGAATTACCCAAATCATATTTTTCTTTTAATTTGTGTGCAACTTTTACAACCAAATCTTTTTCGACGGGGTAATCTTGCGGATTGCTGTAAGTTAAAGAAATTTCGCCAGAATTGTCCGCCTCGCCCCAAAGCGTGTCTCCGATTGAAATTGTGTGGAACATTGTCCCTATGTTGTGATAGTTATCGGGTCGCTTTTCAATAACGGATAAAAACAGATTTATTTTCGCAGGAGCAAATTCGCTTAATATCATATTATAACCTTTTACGCCTTAGCATTTTCATCTACCTTTTTAACCTTAATTCCCCTCAACAAACCATCTTCGTTCGGTGCGAGTTCCACCCTCGAATAGGAGAGCATTCTTCGGCGTTCTTCGCGTTTCTTAAAAACTTCGTTAAATTTTAACTTTGCAATAAACGCGGCAATGCCGAGCGCAATTAGCACTACAAACCAAATATACCACAGAGTATCGATTAGAGACTCTCCGTTTTCCATTACTTCTGCACCTCGTGTTTTGCGGTTTTCCGTTCTTGATTATCTACAATTGAGTTGCGTTTCAACAAACCGTAGCCAAA
>BNUP01000232.1 GCA_025997455.1 Fibrobacterales bacterium
CGTTGCCAAGTTTCTCCACACCCCACTCGCCCACTCTATACCCCACCATGCAATACTGAAAGCCAATAGTTTGGCTTTCGGAGAGAGAGTGCTTTAGCACTCGTAAGTTAGAGTATTGAGTGAAAATTGTGAACGCGGTGTGGATAGAGCACACCAAAAAAAATTATGATAATCTGTATAAACAATGGCGGATAAATAATAACTTTACACTTTTCTCTTTACACTTTCAACTTTTATACTCCCCCTCTCATAAACACAATAATCCACATTACAAAATTGCAACTTTCCTTCTCAAAATCTTACAAAATTGTCGCGAAGAAACTACCCGCTCAGCCCCAAACCCTCAAAATTCGCTTAATTTCGCAACTTTTCGCTATAAAAATCTGTGGAATGACTTTTGCTTTATATATTACTGAAAATTTTCACCTTTCGGAGAGTTTATGAGCGTAATAGACAGAAGAGACATTCTCAAGCAAATTGCAAGCCGCAAACCGGTTGATGTTAAACCTGCACCTTCCCTATCGGAAATTTGGGCAAGTGATGTTTTTGATTTGGCAAAGATGAAGTCGGTTTTGCCAAAACCCATTTTCAAATCATTAGACAGAACAATTCGAGTTGGTGCTCCGCTTGAAGAAGGTGTTGCCGATGTTGTTGCAACCGCAATGCGCGATTGGGCTATCGGTCGCGGTGCAATGTATTATTCTCATGTTTTTTATCCGCTCACTGGTGCAACTGCCGAAAAGCACGACGGTTTTATCTCTCCGCAAGGCGACGGTGCGGTGATTTCCGAATTTTCTGGAAAGCAGTTAATTCAGGGCGAACCCGATGCGAGTTCATTCCCAAGCGGCGGCATTCGTTCCACTTTTGAGGCTCGCGGCTACACGGCGTGGGATATTACAAGCCCCGCATATTTAATGGAAACTCCAAACGGCAAAACCCTTTGCATTCCAACCGCATTTATATCTTGGACAGGCGAATCACTCGATAAAAAAACTCCGCTTTTGCGTTCAAATGTGGCAATTAACCGTGCGGCTACCCGTGTTTTGAAGTTACTCGGTCATAGCGAAATTGCAACGGTGAGTTCAAGTGCCGGTCCTGAACAGGAATATTTTTTGGTAGATAGTGCTTACGCCGCCGCCCGTCCCGATTTGCTCCTCGCAGGCAGAACGCTTTTCGGCAAATCGAGTGCGAAAGGTCAAGAATTTGAAGACCACTATTTTGGAGCAATACCTGAACGAGTTCAGGTGTTTATGCAAGATGTGGAAGAGAAATTGTATCGCTTGGGCATCCCCGCAAAAACGAGGCATAACGAAGTTGCACCTGCACAGTTTGAAATTGCACCTGTTTTTGAGAGTTCCAATTTGGCAAGCGACCATCAGCAATTGCTTATGACCACCCTAAAAACGGTCGCAAAAAAACACGGTTTTTTATGTCTGTTGCACGAAAAACCTTTTAAAGGAATCAACGGCAGCGGAAAGCATGTCAATTGGTCGGTGGGCAATGCAACT
>BNUP01000233.1 GCA_025997455.1 Fibrobacterales bacterium
GCCTATCGAACAAGCCCTATACCGGACAAAAAAGAACTCCACGAGGCGTTTTATGAAAAAAGTGCTCGTTGATATCAACGTCATCCTTGATTGTCTGAATCAGCGAAATAACTTTGAAACAGCCGCTGAAATAATCAATCTTTGCGAGGAGAAGGAGGCGATCGGTTTTGTTGGCGCCCATGAAATCACTACGCTTTCCTATTTTCTGAACAAATCCGATAAGGATACGGCGCGGGTGAAAACGACGCTTTTGACCATCCTGGATATTTTTTCGGTTATTCCGATCGCCGGCAATGTCTTACGGGAAGCGTTGCTTTCGCCTATCAACGACTATGAAGATGCGGTTCTTGAAGTAAGCGCCCTTGCCGAAAAACTTGACTTCATCATTACCCGAAACTTATCCGATTTTACGGATAGCAGAGTTTCTGCCCTTACGCCGGAGGAGTTTCTGGATATGCGGCGTACCATAACCACGTAGTAGTGTACGAAAATTGCGCCCCTTCCCCCTTTTTTGCTTTTCTGCTATACTGCCCACCATGCCGGAACAAAAAAATCAAGACGCCGCGGATCGCCTCGGCACCGAGCCTGTCAGCAAACTGCTCCTGCGCTTTTCTATACCGGCGATCGTGGGTATGCTCGTCCAGGCCCTCTACAACGTGGTTGACCGCATCTTCGTGGGCCGGGGGGTGAACGAAATCGCCTTGGGCGGTCTGGCCCTCGTCATGCCCCTCATGACCATCGCCTTCGCCTTCGCCATGCTCTTCGGTATCGGCAGCGCCAACATGATTTCCATGCGTCTGGGGCAGCAGCGCCGGGACGAGGCCGCCAACGCCTTGAACACGGGCTTTTTGCTCCTCGTGGCATCAGGGTTTCTGGTGATGTTCCTGGGTCTCATCTTCATCGAGCCCTTGCTGTCCATCCTGGGCGCTCAGGAAGGCAGCCTCTCCCTGGATTATGCCCGCCGTTATTTCGAAATCATCCTTTACGGTGCGGTGTTCAACATGATCGGTTTCGGCATGTCCCACTGTACCAGGGCTCAGGGCTTCCCCCTGATGACCATGACCGCCATGTTCATCGGTGCGGGTATGAACATGATCCTGGACCCGCTCTTTATCTTCGTCTTTAAATGGGGCGTGGAGGGTGCGGCCTGGGCGACGATCATCAGCCAATTTTGCGCATCCCTGTTTATTCTGTATTTCGTGTTAAGTAAAAAAGCGGTGGTACGCCTCGACTTCAAGAAGTTCAAGCCCAGTCTGCGCATTGCAACACAAATAATGGGCTTTGGGTCATCCCAGTGCCTCATGCAGCTCGCCATGGCATCCGTCGGCTTCGTGTTCAACTGGAGCATGAGCAAATACGGCGCAAGCTCCCTGGGGGTGGAGAACGGCGGCGATATCGCCCTATCGGGGATGAACATCGTCCAGTCCCTCGCCATGCTGATCCTCATGCCCACCTTCGGCATCAACCAGGGGGC
>BNUP01000234.1 GCA_025997455.1 Fibrobacterales bacterium
AACGGGCTTATGTTTTTTTGAATCTAAAGTACTTACAACCTTCGTTTTTCTAGGGCTTTTACTTTGAAGTCGTGCCAAATACGGGTTTGGCTTTGCATTTGAAAAATCGTATTCTTTGCGCATATCTCTACCTCCGGTAATTTTTACCTTCTTTAATAGTTGCCTTTCTTGCCGAAATAATCCTAATATGAGTATCATCATCTTTATAGCAATGACACACCACAAGTAAATTCGCTATTTTGCTCATACCCAACATAATAAACCTCTCTTCTGTATCGGAGTGGTCAGGATCATAAATAAGTTTAGCATTAGGGTCATAAAACACGCCTTGAGCCTCCAAAAAAGATACTCCATGCTTTTGCAAGTTAGAAGTTGCCTTGAGCGTGTCCCATACAAATACCAACGGTTCATCCATATCCTCTCTAAGCCGCCTGTTGAGCGGGGCTATATTTTTTAAAATCACCTACAACACCACTAAAAATTATTAAGCTACACCCACGCCCATTTTCATCTTCGTTGAAGCGTCTAGTGGCACAAATAGACATAGAATCTTTACTATACAAAATTTCATAATCGTATTCTTTATGGCAGAACTTAACATTTGAAAGGTTAACTTCACCGTCATCATAAAAATTTCTTATTTCTGACAAAGTATCCATAGTCAGGGGAAGTTTAACCCTGCCAATTTTCAAATAATTTTTGTTCAGCAAAGCCGGTCTTTCCTTTTTGCAATTTACAGAAACCGAAAAACTATAACTGTTATCACCTATAAAATATAGTTCAGGAACACTCTTGACAATGTCTTTTTTAAGTGTCATAAAGTCTCCTGCGGTTTAATTTTGTCTATAATAGATTGAGCCATTTCTAAACCCGATGCTATTGTCTTTGAGTCTGAAATACCATCGTAATAACCCCACAAATGCAAAATCTTGTAGGATTCCTTGAGATATTTGGACATTTTTCCATCTAATCTATTTACCGAATCTTGATAAAACTCTATGGATTTACGACGGTCTTTTTTGTTTGGCAATGAGATTCCTTTATTCGAGATCCAAGCATCTAATGCCGTTAGCATCCCCAAATAAGCGACTCCGCAAGCAGTCCGTGTATATTTTTCATCCAAATAGAATTGACCATCACGACCTGCTTTTTCAAGGTTATCTTCTGCATTTTTCATATAACGCATAGCCTCATCGTAAGGATGAGCCTTAACCCGCTTTAAGAGTTGTTTTTCTGCTTTCATACTTTCTGCTTTCATACTTTCTGCCTTCTTATCTCTCCAAACTCTCCAAATATCCTCAATATCTCCATATATAAAATGCAGAAGATAACCTTGAAAAAGCAGGTCGTGATGGTCAATTCTATTTGGATGAAAAATATACACGGACTGCTTGCGGAGTCGCTTATTTGGGGATGCTAACGGCATTAGATGCTTGGATCT
>BNUP01000235.1 GCA_025997455.1 Fibrobacterales bacterium
GCCAA
Organism: Fibrobacterales bacterium; assembly: GCA_025997455.1. GTDB lineage: Bacteria > Fibrobacterota > Fibrobacteria > Fibrobacterales > Fibrobacteraceae > BNUP01. Next base: position 6 of record BNUP01000235.1, read on the forward strand.
GTGCCATGTGCCTCTGATTTTGATTTTGTAGATGGACTTGGAAAGTTCTATCAAGTCTTTTGGCGAGTTGTTCGCAAGCATGCCGGCATCCTTCAATCGGGCGAATAGCCGGTAGTAGGCAAGCATCGCCACGAAGTTTGCGAAAAGCCAGCCCTCCAGCACATGGCGGTTCTGCATGTAGGTGGCGTCTGCATCCAGATAGTTCTTGTAGCTGTCGAACATGACCTCTATCTCGTTCCTTTGCTTGTAGGTCTGGTATATCTCTTGTGCAGAGAGGGGGGTTGTTTGTCTTGTATGCCATGGTCAGCGTGCCGAACTGGTGCGAGCACTTGTGGAAGCCTTTTTTGCTGTGACTTTCCGGGTGCGTGATAGTGCGCCGCAAGTAATCAGCCTCCTCCCTCACTCGGAGCCGCTCGTCTAGGAAGGTGACCAACTTTTTGCCGTTGTTTTCGTAAACATAGTACCAGACGATGCGGTCTTGGTAAGCGAAGTAATTGCCGATGGCTTTTTTGGGATTGCTCCCCAGTAGTGGCGAGAAGTCGATTTGCTTGTTGTTCCTGTGGAGCGCAATGATGTACTGCAGCCTTTCCTTTTCCAGGAGTCCGATGTTTTTCTCGCTGTAAAAGCCCTTGTCCGCCACGAACACGACATCCTTCGCCCCCATCTCTTTCACGCAGAGCGCCATGGAGGAGACATCTGGTATGTTGCCTCCGATAAGCCTGTAGTAGACGGGCTGCCGCAAGCCGGCGGCGAACAGGTACATAAGGCGCAGCTGCTCATCGAAGTTAATCTCGGGGTTGTAGCCCTTAGCATTTATGCCAAGGTTCTCGGATAAGCTCCGAAAATGGGTAGAATCCATCATCACGAAGCGGCTTGGCTTGTCCTGGTCATCCGGATAGTCCGTGCCGTCCCCACAGATTTCTTTCCCGTTGTCTAGGAGCGAGCGCATCCACTCCACCGATTTCTCCCTGTTCTGCCCAAAATACCGGAGGGTTTCGGTAAGCCGTTTGTCGGAGATGCCCTCCTTCCATTCCTCGGAGCAGTAGTCGTGCATGTGGTAGCGCCCAGCCCGCTTGATTGGCGCCTGGTACGCCCAGCGTGTCATGGCGAAGGAGAGGAGGCACTCGGATTCCTCCTTGCCGAACGCCGAGACTAGGGAGGCGGATTCGTCCCCGAGCATCTCCTTGAACAGCTTGAACACGCCGTAGGTTTTGATGTCCACCTTGGGCAGTTTCTCGCTCTTGCGGCGGATGGCGTCCTTGTCGGAGGGGATGAACCCATCCTTTTGCGTCACCTTGCCGAGCAGCCGGACGGTCTTCTTGTCCGTGCGCTTCTTTGCCTTGTTGTACTCGTAGCGAACTTCGTACTTGTAGTATGCACCCTTGATATTCTTTATCTCGGTGCGAGGTTCTTTGTGTTCCTGTACCCATTC
>BNUP01000236.1 GCA_025997455.1 Fibrobacterales bacterium
ATTGCCGTTTCCTGAATTTAATGATGTAAAAGGCTATTTATCCGATACAGAAATAATTCAATATGAAAATTTGCTTGAAAAAATATTTTTGTTACATAAAGAAGGAGCAATTACACAAATAGCAGAATTGATAAAAATGTATGTTGAACATTTTGCGAATATAGTTATTATATCAGAATGGAGCGAATATGGTAAAATTGTTCTAAACAGTATAAACAACAATCCGACCTCTGGGGGGGGGGGACAGGATTCGCCTCTCGGCGAACTTAACCTCTATGCAAAATACAGCAATGCGTTGGAAATGTTGCGTATGATAAAACCATTAACAATTGTTGACATTGCAGGCAATAGCGGTATTATTGACATATATTTGAAAGATGAAGTGAAATATTCTGTTGTTATAGATTCTGACTCGAATGCTCTTAACGATTTATGGGAATATACTAAAGAAAATAGAATAACGATAGTTCCGGTATATATGAACATATTAACTCCAAATGTAGGAAGAGGTTCTGACGGGTTTGTTGATTCCGATGGTATTAAGGCATTTAAGGCAAGAGCCATTGATCGTTTTAAGTGTGAATGTGCTGTTGCACTTGGTATTATACACCATTTATGTTATAAATCAGCCTTGCAATTTGAGGCTGCAATTCGATTATTCAGTTGGTATACGAATAAATATTTGTTGATTGAATTTGTGGATAGGCAAGACCCTGCTGTTTGTTGCTGGAATCAACAAGGAATGGATTTTTATACCAAAAGCAATTTTGAACAAAAACTAAATAAAGTATGCAAAATAATACAAACTGCTTCTGCGGCAAATATTTATAGGACACTATATTTATGTGAATTAAAACATTAAAGGTGAAAATATATGTCATATCCTCTTGCTTCAATTATTATCCCTGTATATAACGGTAGCAACTACCTCCGCGAAGCGATAGATAGTGCGTTGTCACAGACATATAACAATTTTGAAATTATTGTCGTTAATGACGGTTCTCTTGACAATACAGAAGAAATATGTTTGTCTTACGGGGATAAAATCCGTTATTTCAAAAAAGAAAACGGCGGAGTTGCAACTGCACTTAACTTTGCAATAACAAAAATGGACGGTGAATATTTTTCTTGGCTTTCACACGATGATTTGTTTTATCCGCGAAAAATTGCCTCGCAAATTAAAGCGTTGAAAAGAGACGGCGATATGACAAAGGTGGTTTTAGGCGATTATGAAATTTTGAATCAAGATTCTGGCAAACGAACGGTATATACAATTAAACAAATGGAAAAAGAAAAGAATATTATCAATTCGGTTTTTCCCGTTGTCAATAGTCTGATTATGGGGTGTTCGCTGTTAATTCATCGCTCACATTTTGAGCGTGTTGGTGTATTCAACACAAAATTGCACTATACACAGGATTATGATATGTGGTT
>BNUP01000237.1 GCA_025997455.1 Fibrobacterales bacterium
ACTTCATATTTTTTGCAGAGCATCATCACCGATAAATCTGAGCATATAATTGCATCTATTTTTTCAGACACTTTCCGAATCAGTTTTTCAATCTCTTTTAATTCATGTTGATATATGATTGTATTCAGCGTAATGTATTTTTTTTTACCCGCACAAATTCGCGAAATTTCCTTTAAGTCCGTCACCGCAAAATTTTTAGCCGCAGCACGCATATTAAAACCTTGTATGCCAAAATACACCGCATCTGCCCCCGCATCCACAGCCGCAGACAGCATCGCAAAATTGCCCGCCGGAGAAAGTAATTCATACTTCAACATCAACGAAAAGATAGAAAAGAAATATGGTTGACTCTGCCCACACCGCGTTCGCAATTTTTCATTCGGCACTCTAACTTACGAGTGCTAAAGCACTCTCCCTCCGAAAGCCAAACTCTTGGCTTTCAGCACTGCAAGTTGGGAGAAGGGAGAACACGATTTTGAAATTACCTATTGTTTCCGTGTAATCCACTTTATTTTTCCGTTGTCTGCAGCCATACTTGTGGAGGCACTCATTGCAGAATTGAGATTTTCCTGCAAAATTTCAACCAACTGACTAATCTGCATATTCAAACCTTGTGCAATTTGAAACAGCGTATCGAGTCGCGGAATTCTCTTTCCGTCTTCAAGCATAGCGACATATTGTCGCGAAAGTCCGCTCTTAGCCGCGAAATCCTTTCTCGTAATACTATTCAACCGTTCATCGTGCAATAATCGTTGTAGCGATGCCGACAAATTTTTTGCTAAAGTATCATTCATTTCAACAAATGTAGTTAAGTAATAGAAATTTTACAACAACAACTGTTGGCAAAAATCGGCTAATAGTCTACAACAGTTATGGTTTTCCCTTCAAAATTCTCTGTCCGCGTAAAAATTTTCATAACTAATTATACAAATTTTAGATGCGTTATCTATTGATTTTTTCGAGGATGACCTTTGCAGGTTTTGTCCAGACGAATCTCTTGCCCTCCTCGTTCCAAGACTTAATAAACGACTTGATTGACTTTATTAGTTCTCCTACATTGTTACAGGCTCCCCCTTCGTATGCTCTTGTTCGTTATCTCCGCAAACCACCGCTCCACAAGATTGAGCCATGAGGAATGTGTTGGTGTGAAATGCAGAATAAAACGATGAGGAACATTGTTAATATATTTTTGAACCTCCGCACTCTTGTGGGTGCTGTAGTTGTCCTGCGATAATGTGTATGGTTATGCCCTTTTGGCACTCCCGATCTATCCGTTTCAAAAAATCAATGTAGTCGGTTGTCTTGTGATGTTGCTTGCAATCGCCTATAACTTGACCGGTGAGCACATTCAACGCAGAAAACAGCGTTGTCGTTCCATTCCGTATGTAGTCGTGCGTTTGCCGCTCGGGCACTTTGC
>BNUP01000238.1 GCA_025997455.1 Fibrobacterales bacterium
CTTTATCAGTGAGCCACTTGCCTCCCCCCGTCTGTTCCGCCCTCAGGGGGGGGTATTCTATAATTCCTCCGCCCCAACTACGCAAAATCTGCAAGCCCTCGCCTCCGCGCCCAACTGACGAATGTGCCACCAAATACGAGGCAATTTTTTGCATTCCTTTATATTTCATCGCTAACACGAGTGCACGGGTGAGGCTGTTCATCTGGTAGAGGCAAATTACATCGGACGAATCCGCACCGTATTCTGCTCCTATGAGCAAGGGATTTTCTCCGTAGGCTATGAGTTCCGCTTTGCAATCGGGGCAAAGATACGGGTCTAATTTTTGATTGCTCTTATGGCAGGCGAGGCAGGCTCGCCCGAAAAGAAAATATGAGAAGGAGGATTTTATATTCATAACCCTTAGACACTTCTCACAGGGCAAAATGTGGTGGAAAATTCAAAATTGTGAACGCGGTGTGTGCCGAGCACACCAAAAAAAAATTCCATTTTCTCCTTGCAATTCTAAAAGGGCGGGTTAAAAACCACGCCCCTACAATTCCTTTCTCCCCACCACGCCCCTACAATTCCCTTCTCCCACTCTCAACTTTACACTTTACACTCTATTCCCCACACCCTACACGCCACACCCTATACCCCACCCTGCACCGCCGCGTGATTTTTCTACCTTCCCTCGATAGGAGTGTTTTTTATGAACCTTAACGAAATTCACGAAAATCCGCGAAAGCACACTTTGAACGCAAAGTCGCTTGGTGAGGCTCTGCTTCTTTCGCCCGTGCGCGGGCAGTCGTTTTTAGGTGATAACAGCAGGGTTTGTCTTTCAGCCGATCCCTTGCAAATTAAAGCGTTGTTAAAAAAGAACGAGTCGATTCCGTCTTTGGAAATTGCGGGTCCGCAAAAGAAAATTTTTCACGATCCCACTCAAACTCGTGCGGCGATTGTGACTTGCGGAGGCTTGTGCCCCGGCTTGAATAATGTGATTAAAGGTTTGGTTGAAGTGTTGCATTACGATTACGGCGTGCAAAATGTGTTTGGTATAAAATACGGTTATCGCGGTTTAAATCCGAAATATAAACTCAAAGCAGAAAAACTCACCCCCGATGATGTGGATAACATTCACGAGGAAGGCGGAACAATTCTCGGCAGTTCAAGGGGCGACCAAGACTCGAAAATTATGGTTGAGATGCTCGCCCGTCAAGATATAAATATTCTGTTCTGCATAGGCGGAGACGGCACTTTACGCGGTGCGCAAGACATTGTGAATGAAATTTCCCGTAGCGAAAAGCACATTTCTGTGGTGGCACATTCGTCAGTTGGGCGCGGAGGCGAGGGCTTGCAGATTTTGCGTAGTTGGGGCGGAGGAATTATAGAATACCCCCCCCTGAGGGCGGAACAGACGGGGGGAGGCAAGTGGCT
>BNUP01000239.1 GCA_025997455.1 Fibrobacterales bacterium
CCAATTTATCACCAAAGCCTTGCACTGCCTGCACGAGCAAAATCAGCAGGATAACCGTCACTAACATAACGCCTGTTTCGTAGCGGTAATAGCCGTAATTTATTGCGAGGAATCCCACGCCGCCTGCACCGATAACGCCTGCCATTGCAGAATAGCCGATTAAAGACACTGCGGTCATAACAAAGCCGCGCACCAAACCGGGCAAACTTTCGGGGAGTAAAACTGCCTTAATGATTAGCCAATTGCTTGCACCGTAAGACTTTGCGGATTCCAAAACGCCGCTATCAACTTCGCAAAGGGAACTCTCAACCAAACGGGCATAAAAAGTTATGCTTGCAAGGGCGAGCGGAAAAATTGCCGCCTGCCAACCTATGGAAGTTCTCGCTATAAACTGCGAAACGGGAATTAGCAAAATCAACAAAATGAGAAACGGCAGAGAGCGCACCACATTTATAATTAACCCGCCGACAAAATTCAACAAACGGCTTTCGAGCAACATATCCCGCCGCGTGAGAAACAATAAAAAACCGAGAGGAAGCCCGATTATCACCGCCAAAAGCAAACTGAAAGAGCACATTAAAAATGTCTCAATTATTGCACGACCGAGTTCGGGAATCAAATAACCGACCGAAATAGTATCGCCCAAAATGTGAATGTTTTTGAAACTCTCCCACCACGAATCAGGATTGGCAACCGCCTGTAACGAGTTGCCGAGAGCGTTGGTAAGCGAATCCGCACCCGATTCTTCAAAGGTCGGTGCAAAGTTTAGAACTTCTTCTTCAGCCATTCTTAATCTCCTCGATTTTTGCGACATTCGCGGTTAAATATTCCAAAGCGTAAGCACGACTTGCCACATTTCCGTTTATTGTGATTATCAAAATTCCAATAGGCTTGTTATGGATATATTCAATTCGTCCGTGCAAAATGTTTATACTCGCACCGTGTTTGCTTATGGTTTCCGAAATTACGCCTTCCATAGCGTTTGGTCCGAGATAAGTTATGCGGTAAATTTTACCTTTGGTGTTTTCTAAAACCGAAATGGGAAGGTCTATGTTGAGTGCTTTTGAGACGAGTTGTTTGGATAGCGGAGCGGCGGGGTTTGAGAAGAGTTCGTAAATTTCGTTTTCCTCTACTACTTTTCCGTCTTGCATAACTGCTACGCGGTGGCATATTTTTTTTACCACGGTCATTTCGTGCGTGATAATTAAAATGGTTACGCTGAGTTTGCGGTTTATGTTTTCCAATAAGTCTAAAATTTGCTCGGTAGAATCTAAATCGAGTGCGGAAGTAGGCTCATCGCAAAGTAAAATTGTAGGTTCGTTTGCAAGTGCACGGGCTATACCGACTCTTTGTTTTTGACCGCCGGAGAGTTGGCTCGGATAGGCGTTGATTTTATCGCTTAAATTGA
>BNUP01000240.1 GCA_025997455.1 Fibrobacterales bacterium
TGAAAAATACCCCATAGACATATTCTTCTGCGACCGCCGCACCACCATGAGCAATGTGAGAATTAAAACTAATATTTACTTTGATCAGAGTGAAGGAGGCAACGCAGGTTTTTTCTTAAACAATACAAACGAAATTTGTCTTCAAGAAGCATCAAACACTTGTGCAAGTGCACTGGGTGGTGGTTCCCCTGTGCAATGCGGCACCGATATTGCCAATAGGCTTGAGTATTATCTCGTAAACGGAGGCACAAAAATATGGCTCGATGTTGCACGCAATCCCGACAACTGCCTTGCCGTAGGCGGCATCAGCGTGTGCTATAGCGGCATTTTAATGCAACCCGGGCATGTGAGCATAGATAAAACAGCAGTTTTAGGTTTGACAAATGGAACATACACCCTTTATGCCAAACTCAAAGACGATTCATATTCACCCCTACAATTAAGCACACTTACCGTTAGTGAAAGTGGTGTAGATGAAACTAAACCATCTTCTAGTAGCGGCGGCAGTAGTTCTTCCTCTTCGGTTCCCGGAGATGGAGTGCCATTGCTACCCGCGATTTCGCTATCGCAAGTGCAATTTGGCGTCCATTCAGCAGGAGAAGTTTTCCATATTGAGATAGGTGCAACGGCAACACAATTACACGGTGCCGTGCTTGATGTCTATAACCTTGCCGGCAAACAAGTAATGTCCACTCCGATTTTTGGAAATAATACAACCTTAAAAATTGCCTCACAAGGCGTTTACATCTTTAAACTGCACGGACCGGGCATTAGCAACCGTTCCGCAATAGGAGTCTCCAAATGAAAACCAAAGTCCTCTTTTCGCTTTTTGCCATCGCCACTTTATTGGTGATTCTTTCTTGCAGTAGCAACGAAATAGACATTGAGAGTTTGCTTGCAGGTGAAAGTTCATCATCAGGCGAAATTTCCTCATCTTCCGGTGAATACTCATCTTCGAGCGTTGCGAGTTCGTCTTCGAGTTTGGAGCAAGGTCTTGTGAATTGTCAGGTATCTCCAACTATTTGCCAACCGATTTCCATCGAGGCTTGCACCGCACTTTCAGGCACGGCGGTAGAGACTTGCCCTGTTTCTTCAAGTTCTACTATTGCTTCTAGTTCCTCCTCGTCATCGACTCCGAGTTCGTCTTCGTCCAGCGTTGCAAGTTCCTCTTCGTCTTCGTCAAGTGTTGCAGGTTGTGGACTCATGCCCTCCTGTGCATCGTCCAGTAGCATTGCGGGCGGAAGTTCGTCTTCGTCCAGCGTTGCGAGTTCGTCTTCGAGTTTGGAGCAGGGTCTTGTGAATTGTCAGTTACCTAACGGTTGTCAGCCACTAAGTGTCGATGCTTGCAAATTGATAGGCACGGTGGTAGAAATTTGTC
>BNUP01000241.1 GCA_025997455.1 Fibrobacterales bacterium
ACTAACGATTTTTTGTATCGTCAGCAAAAGTTAGAACAAAAAACGAATTGTGAAGATAGTTATTGCTTAAATAACTGCGTACTGCATTTTCCATATCAGTTCCCTTTGATAATTTCTATGCCAACCGTCATATTATTTTTAACCAATTCTTTAAGATATTTTTTTAGATCACTCTCATTCATCGCATCTATTTTATTCATTACCTGTTTATTCCCTCCTGTAGTATATTTTGATTCTGCCAAAGTTTTCAATAGATTCTTAATATTTGATGGAACAGGATACCAATCATATACATGGCATCCTTGCAAATTATCTTTTAGATATTTTTTAACTTCATCTATATCAGAAAGTATCGGAGAAACATCTCCAATAACATTCTTATAAAATGCTTGTTCTATTTGTTTTTTATCATTTAGAAAAGAAAAATTGATAGTTTCAATAAACTGTATCGCAGAGTCAATATCTTTATTTTCAGGATTATTGTTATTTATGGTTTCAAACGCTAACTTTGCGTTGTTATATTTCGCCTCGTCCATCAAGCATAAAATCGGCATCTCATATTTTTCTGACCATATCTTTGGCGTTTCAGACCCTGTTTTTTCTTCCCATAAACTGCGTAGTTTCACCTTTGCCAAAGACTGCTTGTATTCTTTGATTTTTTGCTCTATTGTGGCTTCAAATGCAGTTCTATTTTCAAAAAATAAATTAGGCGGCAATTTATGCAACAATTCTTCCAAATCGCTATCACTTAAGCCGTCAGTATATTTTTCTGTATATTTTTTAAACAAAATTAACTGATCATCAAAGAATGAAATTAGGCTATCCTTTTTCGCTTTTAATTCATCAAACAAAACTTTTTTCTTATCCGAAAGCAGAGAGTCTCCTTTGACCAAACTAGAGAGGATTTCTAATACTTGCTTTCTATCTCCGGCATCATTTTTAAAAGTTTCAAAAGAAACTTTCACGAGGCTTAATTTATTTTTCCACTCTGTAATGCAATTTCTAAAAGTATTTGCATTGTGTATAATTTGATTGCTTATGGCAATAATTTTGTAGTCGAGAATTAAGTCTTTTATTTTCTCTTCAAAAGTTTCTTTGTTCCAAAGCCAAAGAGCTTCACTAGCATCAAACAAGGCTTTGACATCAATCAAAAGATTGTTTTTTGCTCCTATTTCATTTGCCAAATTAGGCAAAATACCATTTTCAAATTGTTCTAAAAATTTACGCATCCCTTCACGGCAATTTTCTTGTGAAATAAAATGAGAAAGCGTTTCGGCTAAATCAGGTTGATTCACAGATATCTTCCCTAATTCTTGTGCAATAGGAGTGATGCCAGCCCCTTGGAGGGCAATAAATTCTGTGATT
>BNUP01000242.1 GCA_025997455.1 Fibrobacterales bacterium
ATACCGCCCGAACCGCCTTCCGCATAACCGTCGTTAAATCCACCATTAGCGGCTCCGCGCCTTCCGCCGAGTTCCGTTTTACCGCTTGTCTGCAAGCCGGCAACCTTGCTTAACACCTTATCGATGTCTTTTGCAAAGTTTTTGTCTTTCATAAGGTTATAGGCGGAGAAATTGGATTTAGAAGACTTTGCGGTGAGCATCTTCAACACGCCGCGGGACTGCGGAGCATTGGGCTGACCTTTTCCGCGGGGTTTTCCGCCTGCACCCTGCTTTTTGCGGGGTTTTTCAGCCTTCTTTTCCTCTTTCTTCTTTTCCTCTTTCTTCTCGTCCATCTTCATAGTTGCGGAGAGATCTTCGGACTCTATATTTTCAAACAGAATCTCATCAACCGCCGCCTCATAAGATGCCGCAAGAAAACCGAACACAAGAGAAGCAATGGCAAAGAAACCCATAAAACTGCCGACTCGTTTATCGCTTTCGGGCAACATCGAGGCAACAAACGGGTCAAGTTCGGGCTTTTTGCTCTTTACCGCTTTAACGGGAACCGCCGCCCTTTTCTTGTTTTCTTCTTCTTTCTTGTTCTCTTCTTCTTTAATTTCGTCTGCTTTGTTTTCTGGCATAACTCTACTCCGTTTACTCCGCATTTTTCATATTCACGGCAAACGAGACATTTGTAAAGCCCGAAACACCGCAAGTTGCCATAACCTTATACATTATATCATATTCCGTATTTTTGTCTAATTGAACTATAATATTGCCGCCGCCTTCGTCACTTTCGCCTTTGGCTATGAGTGCGGCTTTTTCGGTTTCCCTTCTTTCTATAAAATCAACTTAGCGAAGTTGGCGGGAGGCAGTTAATATGGCAAGAAAATCAAGGTCTTACGGAGAACAAGCGGCATTTTCAATGACTTCTCTTATGGATGTTATGACTATTATTTTGGTGTTTCTCATTAAACAGGTAGACACCGAAGGACAGTTGATTACGCCTGCAGAGAATTTGGTGTTGCCTAACTCCACTTCTACCAAAGTGCCAAAAGAAGTTTCTTTGGGCTTGATTGTCGATCAAAATTATATTTTGGTGGATGCTCAGCAGATTGTTAAAACTCAAGATGTTCGCGAACCATCACCCGAACCCATATCAATATCGCGTGCACTTGGAGCCTTTAACGAGCCTTTCGCCTTTGTGCCAATTGCACCGCCCGAACCACCCATTAAACCGCCGAGCATATCACCGATACCGCCCGAACCGCCTTCCGCATAACCGTCGTTAAATCCACCATTAGCGGCTCCGCGCCTTCCGCCGAGTTCCGTTTTACCGCTTGTCTGCAAGCCGGCAACCTTGCTTAACACCTTATCGATGT
>BNUP01000243.1 GCA_025997455.1 Fibrobacterales bacterium
ACATTGTTTGCGAGAGCGGGAACAGCGTTTTATTTATAGACCAAAATGCCGCTCACAAAAGAATACTCTTTGAAAAAGCCTTAACGAGTTTGCAAAACGATAAAAATTTAGAAAGTCAAGAGTTACTGTTCCCAGAAACGATAGAAGTTCCCCATCACCTCACGCCTATTTTAGAAGAGCAGTGCCCGAACTTGAAAAAACTCGGTTTTCATTTGGAACATTTTGGAGGAATCAGTTGGCAAATTCGCGGTGCGCCCATACATTTACCTTCCAAATTTATCGGAAGAGCCTTGATTAAATTCCTCGAAAGTTTTGATGATTTTGGTGGAAATAATAATTTTCAACGACTTGCATTCTCTTGGGCTAAAGGCTCGGCGATTCAAAGCGGAACGGAACTTTCTCAAGACGAAATGAAATTTATCGTATCCGAATTGCTGTCTTTGCAAAACCCTTATGAAACTCCGCAGGGCGGTAAAATTTTTATGAAAATGTCGGTTGAGGATATTAAGAGGTGGTTTTGAGAGATATCGTTGGTGCGTTCCGTCACCAGCGAGCCGTAGGCGAAGCAACACACCGCGTTCACAATTTTCACTCGGCAGTGCAGGTTGGGGTATAGGGTGTGGCGTGTAGGGTATGGGAAACTTGGCATTGCAGTGCGGGGAAAAGGGAGAGTGGAGCGTAAAGTGTAAAGTGTAATAACTTTACACTTTCAACCCTTGCACCGCTGAGTTGTCTATCAGCCACACCCCACACCCTATACCCCATTTTCTACATTCCCCCCATCAAACAACAAAGAGGTAATTATGTCTCAGAAAATGGAGTTTCAAACAGAGGTGCGCGACCTGTTGCACTTGATGATTCATTCGCTATACAGCAACAAAGAAATTTTTCTGCGCGAGTTGGTTTCAAATTCGGCAGATGCTCTCGACAAGTTGCGTTTTCTCTCAATTGCAAAGCCCGAACTTCTGCCGCAAAATACGGAACTTCGCATTGACCTTCGCTCAAATGAAGAAAATTCAACCATCACCATTGAAGATAACGGCGTTGGTATGAACCGTGAAGATTTGGTGCAGAATTTGGGAACCATTGCAAGGTCGGGAACGAAAAATTTTATGCAGAATATAAGCGGCGATGCCAAGAATGATGTGAATTTGATAGGGCAGTTCGGCGTTGGTTTTTACAGCGTGTTTATGGTGGCGGCAAAGGTTGAGGTGCATTCTCGCAAGGCGGGTGAGGACGGCGGATTTTTGTGGTCAAGTGAGGGAACGGGCGATTTTATTATTGACGAATTGCCAAAGGAAAAAAGCGGCACAAAAATAACCATATATTTAAAAGATGAGGATGATTGTA
>BNUP01000244.1 GCA_025997455.1 Fibrobacterales bacterium
TGTGGGAGTGCGATTTTTCGGACTTTCGCGAGGTGCATTTCGCTATGTTGAGCGGCTCAGTTCGCATTCCTTAGCATTTGCCGCCTTAAAAAAGTTTCGTTTGCGTATGTATAAATTTTTGGAGCCCTTAGTGCCGTATAAATTGCCGAAATTTATGACTGAGGCGGAATTACTCTCTCGAATTTGTCAAGATGTGGAAGAAAAAGAGGCGTGGCTTCCCCGTGCGGGAGTTCCGCTTTTCGCTTGTGCCGCCTCTGTTACGGTGAGTGTTTTTGTCCTCGCTTATTTTCACTTGCACTACGCAAACGAAACTTTTTTAAGGCGGCAAATGCTAAGGAATGCGAACTGAGCCGCTCAACATAGCGAAATGCACCTCGCGAAAGTCCGAAAAATCGCACTCCCACAACTCCAAGCGATAGGGCAGCCATTTCAGGGCGTTGTGCCGCAAACGCTATTAAATAGCCTGCGAGAGCCATCAATGCAGTGCTTGAAAACCAACATAAAAATGCAAAAATTGCAGGGAACATTATTGAGTTTCAATTTAGAAATTATTCGGTTCTCCACCCTATTTTTATATCTGCCGCTCTATCTGTTGCAACCGAAACTGGTGCTTCATAAAGCAAAGTACAAACCTTTACATTTTTCCAACCTGCACGGGTGAGGGCACGAATGCAGGAAGAGGTTGTTGCTCCGGTGGTATAAACATCATCTACTATAACAACTCCCCCCTCGCTAAGTCCCGCTTTATCAGCGGGACTTATGCCTCCCCCCGTCTGTTCCGCCCTCAGTGCTGACGGGGGGTATTCTATAACTCCCCCCTCGCTAAGTCCCGTTTTCTCAGCGGGACTTATGCCTCCCCTCGTCTGTTCCGTCAAAGGCATTCCGCGCATTCGTGCTCCCTCTCCATAAGGTAGCCCTTGCTCCCTTACTAGGGGGTATTCTATAACTCCATCCTCTTTAATCGGGTGACCAAAGGTCGCCCCTACAATCCTACCGCCGCTTGTTCCGTCCTTGATTTTTGCGGGGGGAATTGCTTCAAAAGCACCTGCTACATTAAAACTTCGTTCTGTGTTGCCGAGTAATGTTTGCGATGGTTTGTAAATTCGGCGTTTGAGGATTTGAGTTTGTAATTTTCCTTTGCAGTAAAGCGAAAGGTCAAGTGCAATTCGCTCGCTTTGATTGTAACCTCTTTCCCGTCTTCGTGCCGAATGAACGGGAACAGGAATGAAAGTTAGCCCCCCATTGTTATTAACTCCCCCCTCGCTGTGGCTTACTTTATCAGTGAGCCACTTGCCTCCCCCCGTCTGTTCCGCCCTCAGGGGGGGGTATTCT
>BNUP01000245.1 GCA_025997455.1 Fibrobacterales bacterium
ACTATTTATCCGTGCGTTTAAGCACCTCTTCTATTGTCAGTTTTGACTTCATATCGATTATCTCCTCGAATGATTTTGGGTTTGCTTTTATTAGAACAACATCCGCATACATCTTTACAATTTCTTCTTTGCTTCTTGGGGCAATTGTGTCTATCAAAGATGAAATGTTGGCTTTGTCTATGTCGTCTCTTAAATTGCTTAGCCAAAAATTATCTTTCACGGATAACTTTGAAATTTCAATAATTTGTATCGGGAACATTCCACCTAATATTTTGTAAATGCCATTCTGCTCATTATCTACAACATATTTATGCTTATCTCTCAAATGCTTTAAGAATTTTTGAGGATGCCTATTCTCTATAAAAGTTATCGTAATATCCTCAAAGTCAAGGTTGTTTTTGACAATGTAAAGATTTGCATAACTGAGAACTTTGTAAAAATCTTGCACGGATAAATAGTCTTTCGGACTTTTGTATTCGATGATGTTCACCTTGCGAAAAATTTTCGCAAAGTTTTTTTTGATGACAATGTCTTTCTTCTTTTTTACCACAAGGATGTCGATAATAAGCGGTTTTAGAGAAAGTTCATATTCCGCAATAAATTCTAAATCTTTTTTGTAATCCTCAAGTTCAAGTTGCACCGCACTGAACGAGGCGGGGTGCCATTGGATGGCGGTGGATTTTTTTGATGATTCATTAGTGGGCATAGGGGGAAGGTAGAAAGTTGGGGTATGGGGTGTGGAGAAACTTGGCAGTGCAGGAGAGTGGCAATTCTTGGTGCTACAGCAACAAATCTGACAACTGCGATATTTACGGCAAGTTATATGACTGGGCAACTGCAATGAATATTGAGTTGAAAGCGGGGCTTGCATACCCTGCACAAAATGTATTATGTGTTTATTACGCCAAACTAATTGGCACGCTTTTTGCGGGTGGGTGGGCGAGTAATGGCCTATTAGAAATCGATTTTAAGCCGTCTGCGAGGCTGTGTAGAGCGTTTGCAGGGGTGGGCGTGTACCCCCCACGAGGGAGGAGATGGAGTGGGTAGAATGGCAAATGTTGTCATTCCCGCACAGGCGGGAATTTAAAATGCACAATTGAAATTTATCAGTGCAAACATTGGATGCTCGTGTCTGGGCACGAGTATGACAAGAATAATTGTTAAAATACAGTAACACTTTGTTTGCAAAATATAGAAAAATAAATTAGGTTTGTCAAATAGTTTTTTCAAATCCTTAAAAAATACCCAACACAGCGAAATGCAACCTGACCTTGCAGTGGCAGGTATTAAAAGTTTTAATCCGATAATGACAAGAGGGGAATG
>BNUP01000246.1 GCA_025997455.1 Fibrobacterales bacterium
CATACGCACGAAGTTAAATAAATGTATATTAGGCATAGAGGTACTACTATGCCAACAGGGCAAAAAAACAACATAGAGCAACTACAAGAACTGCTTCCGCAAGGCTATGAATCTGCGGCGTGGGAGACAAAGGCACTAAGCCGCCACCGAGGCTTGGACAACGAAAAGAAACTCATGCATCTGATACTCGTGCATCTTATGGAAGGCACGAGTCTCTGGGGAACCGCCGCACTCGGTGCAGCACTTGACATCGCCAAGCTAACAGACAACGGGTTCAGGGACAAGTTCAGGAGGTGCAAAGGCTGGATCAACTGGGTGCTCGAAAGGCTTGGAGGTTCAGGAATAGCGGATTATAGAAAGCCCAAAGGACTGGAGGACTACCGGATACTTGCTATAGACGCGTCGAAGGTGCTCACGCAAGGAGCCACTAAAGAGAGCTGGACACTCCACTACGCCTTGGACATTTATTCCCTGCGAAGCCATGAATACACGGTGACCGAAGAGGCTACTGGGGAGAGCCTGATAAACTTCACATTGGAGGCAAATGACTTGGTGATAGCCGACAGAGGCTATGGCAGCCTGAAGGGAATCTCGCATTGCCTATCCTCCCAAGCCGATTTCATACTGAGGCTCAGCCACAACCGCTTCAACATGTACGAAAAGAATGGCGACTTGATAGATGTTGTGAAAAAAGCAAAAGGTCTGGACTACGGCGAGGCCATGGAATTCCCCGTCTATTTGAATCTTCCCCAGATTTCGGAAGAATTTGTGGAGCTAAGGCTGTGCGTCAGGAAAAAAACTAGGGAAGCCATAAAGGCTACTATGGAGAAATTAGACAAAGAAGAGCGCAGCAAAAGGCAAAGGACGGTCTCAAGGGAACGGGAGGTTGCAAACGAATACATAGTACTCATTACCTCCTTGCCAAAAAACATCGGCACCGAGCAGGTGCTCGCGGGCTATAGGCTGCGGTGGCAGGTGGAGTTATATTTCAAGCGGTTAAAGTCGCTACTTGGCTGCGGCTCTATACCAAAGCGGGAACATGAGAACATAGAGGTATGGCTGAACGGAAAGATAATGGTGGCAATCCTTCTCGAAGTCCTGCTCTCTCAGCAGGACTTTTCCCCCCTCTGCTGGGAACAAGCGGCGTTTGAGCGTATGGAAGCTGACGGCGATTGTGAACATTGTGGTTAAGACCTCTCTCGTTTCCATAGAGGAGTTCAAGGCACGGTTCGCCGAAACAGAACGCTGTCTGCTGATACAGAAACGCAGGAAGAAACGACCACTGCAATTAGCACCCGATTAACTTCGTGCGTATG
>BNUP01000247.1 GCA_025997455.1 Fibrobacterales bacterium
GTGCGAAATTACCTTTTGCAAATCCTCTATTCTCTCACCTTTAAGTGCAATTAAACAGTGATCTATTTGCAATTTTAACTCGCCGATAATCGCGGGTCTGCACTTCAAAAGTAAATCATAATTTTCTAAAATTGAACCCGCCGTGGAATTTTCTATAGGTATAACGCCAAAATCCGCAGTGCCGTTTTGCACCTGCTCGTGCAATTCCGCAAATGTATCTGTTGGGATTGTTTCTATTTGCGAATAAGCATTACCTTTTGCAAAAAAATGCAGTGCCGCACTTTCACTGTATGCTCCGTGTCTTCCTTGAAAAACTACTCTCATTTTTTCGCTCCCGTTTTTGCCCCTGCTCCCGACTTTCTTCTAAAGTTGGGTTTAAACTCTCTTGGCGGAAATTCAAAACCGATTTTTCCGTTCTTATCCAAAGTTAAAAATGCATCGAATAATCTGTGCGTTTTTGAAGAACGAAATCCTTTTATAAGTCCCGTTTTGCCGCCTCCCAACATAGTAGATATATCTTCGGCGGTTAAGGTTTTACCCAAAATACTCTTGTTAATTTTTAACCCGCCTGCACTTCCGTCAAGTGAACTCTTCGACACAAAAGCGGTTAAAGTTTCATATACGGGCGATTCATCAACGGGAGATTTTCCAATCGGTTTTTGCGTACTTAAATCGAGAGCCGAACCGTCTGGCGCACTCGTATTGTCTTCAAAAACAAATTCAACTTTACCCTTATCGCTCAGAGTAATAATGGCTACAAATTCCTTGCCTTTTTTGGAACGAAAACCCGTTAAAGGTCCTATTTTTTTCTTTTCCAAAAGTTCGGTGACCTCTTCCAAAGAGAAATGTCTGCCGCCTAAAATTTTTCTTATGCGAATCCCGTTATCGGTTTCGTAATTTGAAACGGTCTCGTGAACTTTCACTCCTGCAACTTCCGCAACGCTTTCTTTTCTTGTGTCTTGTTCGTTAAAATTTTTAATTTTTTCAACCATCTGCGTTGTGGAATTTTCAATTTCCTGCATAAATTCTTTTCGCGAGAATTTACCCTTTTCTATTAAACCGAGTTTGTATTCCCATTCGCCCGTTAATTCGGGGCTTGTTAAATTTTCTATCTGCATAGATGCGGCTATATTTATTAAACCGAAAGCCTTACTTGTCGGCAAAAGTTCCTTACCGTCGCGAGTCAGGTATTTATCGGCAATCAGTTTTTCAATGGTCGCGGCACGAGTTGCGGGAGTTCCCAAACCCCGCTCCTTCATAGCATCGCGCATTTCCTCATCATCTATTAGTTTTCCCGCA
>BNUP01000248.1 GCA_025997455.1 Fibrobacterales bacterium
GAATAGCTTTGAATCTGCTGAAAAATGAACTGACCACTAAGCAGGGGGTGAAAGGAAAAAGACTAAAAGCAGGATGGAATGACAAATACTTGAACAAAATCCTAAATATTTAGATGCGTTTGCCCTGCCTATACCCCAGCCTTAGCAACGACTATTTTGTAAATATCGCCTTCTATATTTTCCACAGAGAGAATCTTGTGTCCGCTTTCCTCAAGTGCACGAGGGACATTTTCCAAAGGTTCGCCCGCACGCAAAAGCACTTCCAATAAATCGCCGTTTGGTATTTCGCTGAGTGCAATTTTTGTTTTCACAAAAGTCATAGGGCACTGTTCTGCGGTAATGTCTAAGACGGTAACTGACACGACTTAACCCTCATCGGAAAAGTTGGCGTAACATAGTATATCGCAAAATTTCCTCGTTTCCGTTTCTATGTCCTTTGTGCCGAAAATCGCCGAACCTATAACAAAAGCATTAACGCCCGCATCTTGCGCAAGTTTTATATTGTCAAGAGTAATTCCGCCGTCTATTTCTATTAAAAGTTCGGGTTTTAAGGTGTGCAATTTGCGAACTTTTTCAATGCAATAAGGGATAAGTTTTTGCCCGCCAAAGCCGGGATTTACAGACATTATCAGCACCATATCCGCCAAGTCCAAAACCTCTTTTATACTCTCAATCGGCGTTGCGGGATTTATGGAAACCCCCGCCTTGCACCCCAATTCCTTAATTTGGTTAAGAGTGCGGTCTAAGTGCTTAGTCGCCTCCGCGTGAATTGTGATATAATTTGTGCCTGCCTTTGCAAATGCCTCAATATGCTGTTCCGGTCGCTCAATCATAAGATGGCAGTCGAGTGTAAGTTCGGAAATTTTTCTCACCTGCGAAACAATGCCCGCTCCAAACGATATGTTCGGCACAAAAGAACCGTCCATAATATCCAAGTGTATCCAGCCTGCACCGCCGAGTTCCGTCGCTTTTATATCTGCCTGCAAATTGAGAAAATTCGCATTGAGAATGCTTGGGGCGATTATCGGCTGTTTGGCATTAGACATACCGCCTAATATAGGAATTTCTGTATTCGCTAAAATTTTTGGGATTTTGGCGGAAAAGTCGGTCGTCATAGCGGATGTCGTAAATTTTTTGTGAGTTTAGAGATCCTCTATTAACCTCATAAGTGGTTGATAGAGGTTCTCTAAGCGACATCGGCGAACTATGAGAATGTTTATTTTTTGCAGGTTCGCCATTGTCTCTAAAAACTCCAGTTTTACTAAATTGAGAGTCAATGGAGTTTT
>BNUP01000249.1 GCA_025997455.1 Fibrobacterales bacterium
CATTTTTTTTACCAAAAAACCATTTTTTACTAAAACCCCTTGACAACTCGTGAAAAATAATGTATATTATATGGTAGGTATTTACCTATCGTATAAAGGAGACTACTCATGGCAATCAGATACAAGGCCGGCGGCAAATACGCCTACGAAACGCACAATGTGTGGAACAAGGAGAGCAAGAAATACGAGACGAAGTGGCACTACCTTGGCATCGTGGACAAGGATACAGGCAAGCCGAAGCCAAAACGCGATGCTAGGCAGGAGAAACTTATCCTGGCACACGGCGATTCGTTCGCACTGAACGAGTTCGTAGAAAAACTCGGGCTAAAAAAACTCCTACAGTCCGTTTTCGGGCATGCCGCAGACGAACTCATGGCACTTTCGTTCTACAAGCTGCTAGAGTCCGGAGCCATGCGGCACGCGGGAGAGTGGGTGGAGGGTAATTTCGCCAAGTTCATTTTCAATTCGCCCGGACTGTCCTCGCAGGAACATATCCAGGCTGCTCCCCAAGTTCGGCGACGAGACCGTATTGCGGAGATTCTTCTTCGCCTACCTGAAGAAACTATCCCCAAAGCAGGGCGTGGCAATCGACAGCACGGGGCTCCCCAACGATATAAGTTTCCCTCTGTCCGCGATGGGAAGCCACGGAGGACACGCCGAGAAAGAGACCCGGCTGCTCATGGTGGTGCACAAGGACTCAAGGCTGCCCTTATATTTCCGCTATATGCCTGGGAATATCGCGGATGTTTCCACATTGAAAAACTCCCTTGAAGAATTCAAGAAAATGGGGGGATCAACGGAGCTCGCCTTGCTCGATGCGGGTTATTACAGCAAGGAAAACATCTGCCTCCTGTACAGGGAAAACATTGCCTTCATGATGCGGCTGCCCGCTGGCAGGAAACAATACAAGGAGCTGATAAACGATACACTAGGAGAAATAGAGAGCCACAAGAACTTCGTCTCCTACGGCGACAGGGGGATATACATGCAGTGCGTGGACATAGACATGTTCGGCAACGCCGGATACGCGTATGTCTGCTGCGACATCGAGCGGCGGGCCGCCGAGACAAAGAAATATCTGAAGGCAGCCAAAGAGGACGGTCTCCAGTCGACCGAAATAGAAAAAGGCGTTGCCCAGTGCGGCAAGTTCATACTGGTTTCTTCGCAAAAACTGAAATGTTCCGAAGTCCTGCCCTTGTACTACACAAGGCAGTCGGCGGAGTCTGTTTTTGGGATGAGCAAGTCAGAGGCCAGACTGCTTCCTCTGCGCGTCCATTCCGAG
>BNUP01000250.1 GCA_025997455.1 Fibrobacterales bacterium
CAAACTCTACTCCCAACTTTACACTTTACACTCTATTCCCCACACCCTACACGCCACACCCTATACCCCACCCTGCACTGCCAAGTGCATTTTCTAACTTCCCCCAATGCCCACCTACTTAGACCCCCAAAACTTTACCTCATAAAACAAGGAGTTCTTAGGAGAATTTTTTTTGGCAAAATGCAAGGAAAAAGGATAAGCGTGATTTTTTTATTGTCATAATTGTTCGATGTCTTTGGAAGAAAGCCCCGTTGCGGCAACAATAACACTAACTGCCACGCCTTGGGATTTGAGATTTTGGGCTATTGCTAATTGAGCATCCTTTTTGCCGCGAGTCTCGCCACGAGCCTCACCTGCCAACTCACCCTCCGCTCTGCCTTTTGCCTCACCCTCCGCTCTGCCTTTTGCCTCGCCTTCCGCCCTACCTTTTGCCTCGCCTTCCGCTATGCTTTCCGATAATTCCATAGCCCTAAATATGATACCCTCATGAACTTTATCGTAGGCTGCCCGTTCCTCTTCGGTGTAGGCGTATTCACGGCATAAATCCAATGCTTTTGCTATAATTTTATTCTCTTTTAACGATTGGGAAATCTTTTCTTCTTTGGTTTGCTCGCCAATTTCCTTTAAAAATTCTATCCACAAATCCTTCATTTTTTGATGCCCGTTCAAAGGAGGTTCAAACAATGGAAGTTCTATAAGCGTTATGTCTATGCCGTTTATTTTCTCTTCCGAATGCGTTTCTTCTGTCATTCGATAGCGGTGGTAATAGTGAGTGTGGCTTTTATTCATTACATCGTTTAGTATTGCAAGACCATAAACCGGTTGCAGTTTCCCAAAATCCTCGTTTTTTTTCAATTCCTTTGTATATACCTTTGCAGTATTGTATAACAACCTGTTTAAAAAGGCATGTTTCCAATACATCTGCATTTCTACTATAAAATGCCGTCCTTTCTCGTCAAAGCATTTGACATCTACAAAGGAATCCTTGCTCATCGGGTTTTCGGGGAGTATTTCGGTAGGTTCGTATTCTAAATCTATAATTTCGCAGTCGTCTGGGAGCGGGAGGAGTGAGTTCAAAAAACTCATCATTAAATCTTTGTGTTCCACAAAGATTTTTTTGAACGGAATATCGTTTTTGGGGTCTAAGTAGGTGGGCATTGGGGGAAGTTAGAAAATGCACTTGGCAGTGCAGGGTGGGGTATAGGGTGTGGCGTGTAGGGTGTGGGGAATAGAGTGTAAAGTGTAAAGTTGGGAGTAGAGTTTG
>BNUP01000251.1 GCA_025997455.1 Fibrobacterales bacterium
GCGAGCCGCCCGTGCTAACTCCTTTTTATGATTTGCTAAATACCCGCCTTCACCTGCCAAATGATTCCTTTATGGCTTTAGATCTGTTTGAAGACGGTTATTCAACAAAGGAATTTAGCGAACTCGGCTTTTTTAGTTATGCGGACTTTCTTCAATTTGGCGTAAAAATAGGGCTTGAAACAGAATCAATAGAGTTTTTTTTGAAAAGCATTCAGAATAAAGTCCAAAAAATAAATGAAATGCTTGACAATTCTCATTTAAGTGCGGATGCAAAGGCAAAATATAAAGAGTATGTCGCCGACAGAATCAAAATGTTAGTTGTTTGACAATTCTGAAAACTTTCTACATTAACCTCAATGCCCGCAAAACCTAAAAAAACGCAACCCCAAATGCCCACTCCTATGCTGTTGCCGTCAAAGGACGATTTTGTGTTCAAAATGCTATTCGGCGACAAACGGAATATAGACATACTCAAAGATTTTTTGACTGCGGTTCTGCACTTAAATTCCGATGAACTATCTCACATAACCTTAACAAACACTCATCTAAAACAAGAATTTTTGAAAGACAAACTTAATATTCTCGATGTTAAGGCAACTCTTGCAAACGGCAAGGTTATAGACATTGAGATACAAGTTGAACCATTTCCCGAAATGCATTCCCGCATCACCTACTATGGATCCAAGATGATAACCGAACAGGTAGGCAAAGGCGGAGATTATTCTGCGGTAAAGCCCGCAGTGATAATTGTAATTGTAGATTACCCGTTAATCACGGAATCGAAAAAATGCCACACGAAATTCCAAATGCTTGAGACAACGGAAAAATTCCCGTTCAATGACTTGCAAGAGATAAACATACTTGATTTAACCAAAATACCTGCAGAACCAGACGGTAATGTGTCGTTATGGTTACAGTTTTTAAGCACAAATGATGAGGAGGTGCTAATGGAACTCGCAAAGAAACGCCCTGCAATAGGTCAGGCATTGAGCAGCCTAAGGGTAATTAGTGCAAATGCCCGCAACCGCAGCCTTTATGAGGCAAGGGAAAAGGGAGAGCGAGACCAACGAGCCAGAGAGCACGCCGCCGAGGCTCGTGGAGAGGCTCGTGCTTTGAAGAAAGCCTTGCAGGTTCTCCTAGATGCAGGTATATCAAAAGAAGAATCTAAAGAAAGGTTGGGATTATCATGAGCAGCCTAAGGGTAATTAGCGCAAACGCCCGCAACCGCAGCCTTTATGAGGCAAGGGAAAAGGGAGAGCGAGA
>BNUP01000252.1 GCA_025997455.1 Fibrobacterales bacterium
TGTGGGGTGTGGGGAATAGAGTGTAAAGTTGAAAGTTAAAAGTGTAAAGTTATTATTCTCTACTCTTTACTCTTTACTCTTTACACTCTTTTGTGGCGTTCTATCCACACCGCGTTCTCTAAAAAACATCCATTGCAATCGCACACAGGGCGTTTTTTAAACCCGCCCCTTGTGAATTGGTTGGTGCGGAATGAGGGGGTAGCGGAAAAATCGCCTGCCACACTCACCGACCGTGCTCACTGAACGGGCAGGCGGTTTTGCAGCGAGGGGGGGACTTCCCCCCCCCCCCCAAGCACGCGGCACATTTTTTGCTATATTACAAGTTTGCATTTTAACTGCAAGAATTTGAGGTATTTATGCCATTGTCAAAAAAGATACCGATTATTATTTTCGCAATAGTAACGGGAGCATTGTCATTGCTCGGTTCAGCGAATTTCTTTATGCAGAGGAGCAATATTTTAGACTTTCACGCAGATAAAGCACTTGATATGGCGACTTCGTTTGCAATTATACTCAACGGGGATTCGGTGGAAAGCGCACTCAAAAATGGGGAGAAAAACAGTGAATGGGGAAAATGGAAAAATATGGCAGACGAAATGCTTTCCCAAAATGAACTCACATATCTCTATGTAATGGCAAAACCGCAGGATGATTCCATAAAATATTATATATCGGCAACTGACAGAGACGGAACAATTGGTTTTTTAGAAAGTGAACATCTTGAAGAATTTGATGATGTTTTTTTGAATGTGTATAAAACGGGCAAACGCTCGAAATATGCGATACTTTTTGAATCGCAAAAATACGGCTGGCTTGTTAGCGCCTACGCACCCGTTAAAAATTCAAACGGAGAGGTTGTTGCCGCGGTGGGTGCCGATATTGATATGTTGGAAGTTAAAAGAGAAATCAATCTTTACGGAGCGGTAATTTTTGGAATGTCGGCAATACTCGGCTTTTTGGTATTCTTTATTTCCGTTCGACTTATGAGAAAAAATTTAATTGAACCACTAAATTCGCTTGTGTATGCGGCAAAAAATTTTTCGCTTTTGAATAAATCTTTTGACGATTTGAACTTCAATTACAGCGTTGAGTTTAAGGAACTCGCCGATACTCTGAAAGATATGGAACACAAAATTAACAAAGCGGTTAAAAAATCATTTACCGACAGTTTATCAAAACTTCATAACCGAGATTTTTTTAGGATTTCCGTGAACGATA
>BNUP01000253.1 GCA_025997455.1 Fibrobacterales bacterium
GGGGTCTAAGTAGGTGGGCATTGGGGGAAGTTAGAAAATGCACTTGGCAGTGCAGGGTGGGGTATAGGGTGTGGCGTGTAGGGTGTGGGGAATAGAGTGTAAAGTGTAAAGTTGGGAGTAGAGTTTGTAGTGGCGTGGTTTTTAACCCGCCCTTTTAGAATTGCAAGGAGAAAATGGAATTTTTTTTTGGGGGCGTTCGGCACACACCGCGTTCCATTTTTTTGTCATTCCCGCGAAGGCGGGACACCAAGCCGATAGGCGATTGGACAGACTAATTTGTTTATTTC
Organism: Fibrobacterales bacterium; assembly: GCA_025997455.1. Taxonomy (GTDB): domain Bacteria; phylum Fibrobacterota; class Fibrobacteria; order Fibrobacterales; family Fibrobacteraceae; genus BNUP01. The sequence continues at coordinate 288 of BNUP01000253.1, forward strand.
TTTTCTGTCAATCTAAGGCGGGAGAGGGGAAGAAATTGTCATACTCGTGTCGGGGCACGAGTATGACAAGAAAGTGTGAACGCGGTGTGTGCCGAGCACACCAAACTTTCTACATTCTCCTTGTGAAGCCTTCTCAACCATTTTACGCTGAATACCGAGCAAATTTACGATGCACGAATACGACCTGATTCTGTTTTTGGCACTCGGCTTTGCGATTGCACTTGTGTTTGGATACACGACCCAGCGGTTGCGGCTTTCGCCTATTTTGGGTTATTTAATAGCGGGAATTGTTGTGGGACCTTTTTCGCCCGGTCTTAGTGTGGATGGAGAACTTGCAACGCAACTTGCCGAAGTCGGTGTGATTTTGTTAATGTTCGGTGTGGGTTTGCATTTTCACCTGCAAGATTTGCTTGCGGTAAAGTGGATTGCGATTCCCGGAGCCGTTGGGCAAAGCGTTATTGCCACAGCATTAGTCACTTTGGTTGCACACTTTATGGGTTGGGATTGGAGTGCCGGGCTTATTATGGGCATTTCTGTGGCGGTGGCGAGCACGGTAGTGCTTATTCGCGTGCTTAGCGATAATAATGTGATTGATACTTCACAAGGTCATATTGCCGTAGGTTGGTTGATTGTCGAAGATATTTTTACGGTGCTCGTATTGGTGCTGTTGCCCGCTTTGGGCAACATTTTTAGCGGGCAGGACACATCCGTTGGGGCAGAAAGCGACCTAAAATCCGTGTTTATAACCCTTGTGCTCGCTTTGGGAAAAATTGCGGTGTTGGGCGGCGTTGTGCTTTGGGGCGGAGGCAAACTCATTCCGTGGCTACTCACTCAAATTGCCAGAACCCGTTCCAGAGAATTGTTCACCTTGGCGGTGCTCGCTTTTGCTCTGCTCATCGCATCGGTTTCGGCGTTTGTATTTGGCG
>BNUP01000254.1 GCA_025997455.1 Fibrobacterales bacterium
GATTTGGCTTTTGAAGGTACAGATTTAGAACATCAAAAAACAATCAGTTTGGTTAGAAATTTGGCGAGCAAAGATCGTGGAATTCTTTTTGAAAATAAATTGCAAAACGGGAAAATTGAATATGTGCCTCTTTCTGTGGCAAGCGATGACACAGCTATTACCGAAAAGAAAAATGAAATTATAAAAACAAAACGGACAGCAGAATTTATATCGGATGTGAATTTATCGGAAGTCTTGAACTTATCCTCCGCACTAAAATTGCGGTTTGAAGTTATTGGCGTTTCAGCAGATGATTTTACAAAAAAAACAAATGAAACTAGAAATCGTGCTACAAACGGAAAAATGCGAATCATTATTTGTTTCGCAAAAGATGATAGGGAGCAAGTGACTATTCGCAGTCTTATTCGAGAGACGATTCAAAATGAAACTTACGACATGCTTTTTATCGATGCCACGGATTCTGTGTTCAATGATTTTGAAAAATACGCAGAAGAACTTGCTCATAGTGAATACCAACAAGGCAAAGACAATGCCAGTGCAAAAAGCTATCGAGAGAGAGCCTCTGCCCTTTTGAAAGAATGGAAAAATATCATTAGCAATGGAAGATTTTATATTTATAGCCATGTGAATCAAAAGCCTGAAACAGTGACTGGGTACAATGCCGTTCATACTATTTTAATCACAATAGTGAGGCGAAAATATCCATTGAATTTTGATAGCAAGGGGACTTCTGATTCCACATTCAATCAGACTAATTTAAAAACTAGTGCTGAATGTGGAATCAAGCAAGATACGAAAGGAGTGGTTGTTGGAATAGAAAAGAAAATTTTGCAACATGTTTGGAAAATAGAAAAATATTGGGAAAGATACCCCGAACAGGATATTTCTCAAATAAAAATATCAATTGATACAAAAATAAAAGAAACATTTGAAAAAGAAGGACGAATATCCACCAGAGAAATCGTAGATGGATTAGCAGAACAATATGGCTTTATGCCTTGCAATTTATATGCTTTTTTAATAGGATTCTTGCTTAAAGAATACGCTAACGCAACTTATCGATATAGTGATAGCAACAAGGCAGAAAGTATGAGCCAAGAAAAATTGGCAGAAATGATTGCCGCTTATCTTAAACAATGCAGCCGCTATAACGATACCTATATAGTAAAAATGACAACAGAAGAATTGGAGTTTTTAAAATTTATAGAAA
>BNUP01000255.1 GCA_025997455.1 Fibrobacterales bacterium
CGCTGCAAAGGCGAGAGGATTCAAAACTTTTAGAAATTACTCTTCTATTATTTATCTCATTGCTGGTAAATTAGATTTCTCTATGGTTAATCCTAACTTTAAACCCACTTAAAATGAGAAAGAGCCAAATAGATGAACTTGGTGAAAAATTCTTATTTGTAGGAGAACCTTTACAACTATCCGGCAAATTAAAAATAAATTTCAAAGCAAAACCATCTTCAAATATGTTACTAATTGGACAAAATGAACAAAAAGCAAAAACTATGTTTGTATTTAGTGCACTAAGTTTAGCGATTCAAGAGCATTCTCACCAAAGTATATACATTATAGATTATGCTCCATCAGAAGATGCATACGAAAAGGATATTTTAGCAGAATTTGCAAAAAATCTGAAAACTTGCATAAAGTATGTTACTCATGAGGATGCGGGAGATATTTTGGAAGAGTTAGATAACGATTTAAGAGAAAGAAAAAAAGGTAATTATTCCGGCGGTAACAAATATCTTTTGCTTTTTGGATTGCAAAGGGCGAGAAATTTACGAGATAATGATATTTACCAAAGCGGGTCTGGAAATGGCGAAGGTTTGGATCTCGGAATTTCTCAAGGTTCTTCCGGTACTTTATATGATAAATTTTTGAATATTTTAAAAAATGGAGCAATAAACGGCATTCATTCAATAATTTGGATAGATCAATTTAAAACATTCAACGCACATTACCCGCGAACGCTATCAAATTTTGATTTGAGAATTGCTTTTACAATGGCAGATGAAGATTCTTTATTATTTATAGAAGAACCGCACGGTTCTCAAATAAGTGAAAATAATGCGATATTCAGTTATAACGGGAATCAAAAAATTCGCCCTTATAAAAAACCGGAATTGAATTATCTTGAAACAATTTGCAATCGTTTAAACAATGTTTAATGGGGAAAAAATATGGGAAAATTCAAAGAGCAAAAAAAATCCGCAATAGAAAAAGGAGCGGAAATAGGCAAAGCGGGGATAAATAAAGGAGAACAGAGAGTCTCCGAATTGAGATCTGTTAAGAATCTAATTGATAGTTTAGAATTGCGAGACGAAATTGATAAGGAACAAGCCGAACAATTAAAACAACAATACAAAGAAGCGGGAATAAAAGCACATGAGCAGGAAGTTAAAAGTGCTGTTGATATGGCAAAAGACAAGTTGAATGAGAAT
>BNUP01000256.1 GCA_025997455.1 Fibrobacterales bacterium
CCACACCCCACACGCCACACCCTATACCCCTGCACTGCAAAGTTTCTACCTTTCCCCTGTGGCTTAAAAGGAATTATAAATGAGAATCAAAAAGAATAAAAAAGTCGGTATCGTTTATCAAATCCTAAGCGGTAAAGGCGAAATCCTCGCGGAAACCTCGTCCCAGTCGCCCGTGTATTATCTGCACGGCTATAAAAACAGATGGATAGTTCCGGGTTTGGAATCCGCACTTGAAGGACACAGTGACGGAGACGAATTTTCCGTAACTTTGCCGTTTGAAGTTGCTTACGGCACCTACGACCCGAAACTCATTTTTGAGGTATCAAAAGACGAATTGATTCCCGATGTCCCGTTTTTTCAATTGGGCAGTTATATTGAGTATTCCGACTTCAACGATTTTTACGACGATGACAAACGCTGGCAAACCGAAATTGAAAATAGTGATGAACACAGATTAGAAGGAATCATAAGAGAAATTAGAGAAAATTCAATTATTTTAGATGGCAACCACCCTTACGCGGGCTTGGATTTAGTTTTTAAAGTGCGGATTATTTGGGTCGGAAACGCTTCTGTTATGGAACTTGAAAAGGGCTATCCCAACGAAGCCGAAGATGAAGACGGCGATGACGATTACGACTACGGAAATTCATATTTTGAAGATTGAGAAACGGTATTGAGGGGGCACGCGTTTTCCGCTACCCCTTCACAAAACCCCGGACACATTCAATTGCAAACTTTCGGTGCCCTGATACACATTTCGGCGAACTTCAAAAATCAAATCTACCATATCGCCGCGTTTGTGAAACTCCGCCGCCAAATATCCTTTATTGAACGCCACCGCAGAAATTGAGGCATAGCCCTGCACCGCATAAAATCGCAAATGACCGCCATTCACGGTTCGCAAATTCTTAACTTTAACCGCACGAGCCAAAAATATAGGATAACTGCACTCGTTTCCAAAGGGTTCTAATTTCTGCAACTCATCGAGAAAATTCAAATTCAACTCCGAAAGCGAAACTTCCAAATCGTAAGGACTTTTTTCATCTTTATTCGGCACAAAATTTTGCAAATGAGCCTGTTCCTCAATTCGTGTTCTCAATTCGGGAATTTTCTCCGCCAAAATATTAAAGCCCGCCGCTTTTGTGTGCCCGCCCCAACGGACGAACAAATTGGCAAGCGGCTGAAGTGC
>BNUP01000257.1 GCA_025997455.1 Fibrobacterales bacterium
TCGTACTTTGTCAAATTGTTTGGCAATCAAGCCGTTAGGCGATTGTGGCTTGGTGTCCCGCCTGCACTGCCAAGTTTCCCCACACCCTGCACCCCACACCCTATACCCCACCCTGCACTGCACTGCAAAATTACTACATTACCCTTCAAATATAAAATCAGAAAGGATGAATTATGATGTTCTCAAGCGTGATAGCCGAAGAATTAAAATTAGAAGAGCGGAGAGTGAATGCCGCTTTGAAATTGATGGAAGAAGGCGGAACAGTGCCGTTTATCGCGCGCTACCGTAAAGATCAAACCGAGACTTTGGACGAAACACAACTTCGCGATATTCAGCATTTGAAGGAGTCGCTTACGGAACTTGCAGAACGCAAAGAAACGGTGTTAAAAACCATTGAGGAACTCGGAAAATTAACCCCGGAATTAAAAGCGAAAATTGAAAATTGCCGCGATAAAAATCTGCTGGAAGACATTTACGCACCCTACAAACCCAAACGGAGCACCCGTGCCACTATCGCAAAAGATAAGGGTATGGAACCGCTCGCAAAAATTATATGGGAACAGGAGGAAACCGCAAATTCCGCAGAGACAATAGCAATGGCGTTCCTATCAGAAGAAAAGGGCGTGGCAGACCCTGCGGCGGCGATTAAATTTGCACTCGATATTTTAGCGGAAGATGTTGCGGACAACACCGAGTTCAGGCAGTATCTCCGAGCACAAATTGAACGAGACGGAAAGATGGTTTCTAAAGTCAAAAAGGAATTTGAAGGCAAGGAGACCAAGTTCAAAAACTACTACGATTTTTCGGAGCCTCTCGGCAAAATTCCAAGCCACAGAATGCTTGCGGTGCGGCGGGGTGAAAAGGAAAAAATTTTGCGCCTTTCCATTGAAGTTCCCGATGAGGCATTGACGGGCTACCTCTGCGGAAAGGTGATTAAGAATGAGAGCGTTTGGAAACCGCATCTTGAAACGATGTGTAAGGATTCTTGGGAACGCTTGCTAAAGCCGAGTTTGGAGAGTGAGGTTCGTCTGTTGTTGAAGGAACAGGCGGAGGCGGAGGCGTTTAAGGTCTTCTCAAAAAATCTCGGCGATATTTTGCTTGCACCACCTGCGGGTCATAAGTCGGTTCTCGCACTTGACCCCGGATTTAAGAGCGGTATTAAAGTTGCGGTGTTAGACAAGAACGG
>BNUP01000258.1 GCA_025997455.1 Fibrobacterales bacterium
AATTTCACCACTTCGGCTTTTTTTATGCCAACTTACTTATAAAATACCCTGCCGCAACTGCTGTTCCAATAACGCCTGCTACATTTGGTCCCATAGCGTGCATCAAAAGGAAGTTCTGCGGGTCATATTTACTGCCGACAACTTGACTGACACGAGCCGCCATAGGCACTGCACTCACGCCTGCCGAACCGATTAACGGGTTAATCGGATTGTTCGGGCTTAAAACATTCATCAACTTTGCAAATAACAAACCGCCTGCGGTGCTAATGCCAAAAGCAACAACTCCCAAGCAGATAATCAATATAGTGGTGGGGCGCAAGAACAAATCGGCTTGCATAGTCATACCCACGGAAGTTCCCAAGAAAATAGTCACCACATTTATAATTTCGTTTTGCGATGCTTTTACCAAGCGGTCAACAACTCCGCATTCCTTCATAACATTACCCAAAAATAACATAGCAACAAGTGCGGAAACATCGGGCACAACCAAAATGCAGAACGCCATAACAACAACGGCAAAAATAATTTTTTCAAGACGACCAACGGGTCTTAAACTCTTGTTCCGTTAATTCAACCTCCTATTATGAAGTTGCTGACCACTGCAAAAGAACGCAAAATTAGAATGAAGAGTTTAAGACCCGTTGGTCGTCTTGAAAAAATTATTTTTGCCGTTGTTGTTATGGCGTTCTGCATTTTGGTTGTGCCCGATGTTTCCGCACTTGTTGCTATGTTATTTTTGGGTAATGTTATGAAGGAATGCGGAGTTGTTGACCGCTTGGTAAAAGCATCGCAAAACGAAATTATAAATGTGGTGACTATTTTCTTGGGAACTTCCGTGGGTATGACTATGCAAGCCGATTTGTTCTTGCGCCCCACCACTATATTGATTATCTGCTTGGGAGTTGTTGCTTTTGGCATTAGCACCGCAGGCGGTTTGTTATTTGCAAAGTTGATGAATGTTTTAAGCCCGAACAATCCGATTAACCCGTTAATCGGTTCGGCAGGCGTGAGTGCAGTGCCTATGGCGGCTCGTGTCAGTCAAGTTGTCGGCAGTAAATATGACCCGCAGAACTTCCTTTTGATGCACGCTATGGGACCAAATGTAGCAGGCGTTATTGGAACAGCAGTTGCGGCAGGGTATTTTATAAGTAAGTTGGCATAAAAAAAGCCGAAGTGGTGAAATT
>BNUP01000259.1 GCA_025997455.1 Fibrobacterales bacterium
AAGACAACCTTCCTCTGCCGATACGAGCGGATTGTCTCCGCCTTCAATTTCAACTTCCGGATTAAAAAGAATAATCGGAGTTCGCGCATCTTCTTCTTTTGAAATGTCAATAACCACGAGGCGAATATTTTTACCGACCTGCGGCGCGGCAAGCCCTATCCCGTTGTTCTTATACATAGTTTCGAGCATATTATGTGCAAGTTGCACGAGTTCGGGCGTTATCTTCCCAATAGGCTCAGACTTTTTTCGCAGAGTCAAATTGCCGTAAGTACTCAACGGTAAAATCATTTTTTCTGTTCTTGCTCTCTTTTCTCGGCATCGGCTTCCAAGAGTTTCACTATTGCCGATTTTTCAAAGTCAATTTTGGTATCACCGGATTTTAAGCCTAAGGTGAATTTTAACGCTATGGATTGTTTAACTTATTTGGAGCACGCGCTCGCCCTTGCTTACTCTAAATATGACGATGATTTTTATGATAATTTGCAAAAAATAAGGTATAACGGAGGGAATGTTGAGTATGCAGCACGCAACCATTTTTTAATTGCAGACTGGGTAAAAAATAATTCCTTTGTTTTTTTGGATTCCTTATCGGCAGACGATATTTTTGAAAAGAATATTGATAAAAAGAAATTTTTTAAGGAGAGTAGTTTAGTCAATCCCAAAATAAGAATCAAATTTTTGAAAAAAGAGAGTGCAATAAATTTTACTTCCGATTCATTGAGAGCCTTCGGGGGCGACTCGGACAACAGAGATACCATATTTGCGGCTGCTGTTTTAAGCGATATTGCAGGTTTAGATGCCGCTCATACCGGCTTTGTTATTGCACGCAAAGGACAACCGCTGTTGTTTCGCCACGCATCTCAACTCAAAGGGAAAGTCATTGAGCAACCATTAGCGGAATTTTTAAAAACCACCAAAATCAAAACACCCGGAATTGTATTTTTTGGATTCTCTGGTCAAGTCAGAGAATGACACAAAAAGGGGTTCTTTAACAAGGGAACGCGGTGTGGATAGAGCGCACCAAAAAAATTTTCTATCTTCCAAAAATGACAAAATTCCTTACAGTAATTTCTGCCGTATTATTTGCGGTGAACCTCGCATTTGCACAAGCAACATCGGACGGGGGGGCACCTGCTCAACCCAACTTGTTCAGTTCATTCCTGCCGTTTTTGCTGATG
>BNUP01000260.1 GCA_025997455.1 Fibrobacterales bacterium
TCGCCCCTACAAACTCTACTCTTTACTCTTTCAACTCTTTTGGTGCTTTTTGCTCAAAAAGGACTTGCACTGTGGTTTCTATTTCTTTACCTGTCATTAGAGGAAACCTCTAAAAACTCATCTGAACCACAACATCATAAAATTTGAGTTTTTAGAGTTTTCAATAATTTTCATTATTCATCTTTTACAACCATCGTGTCGGAGAACTTGTCGTGCCAACCGTTTCGTGCAGATAAAAATGACTTTGCATCAAAAGGAATCAATCTGCAAGCCGTTCTTTTTACAATGTTGCCGAGTTTAGGTTTTTCTCCGTTTTTGAGAACTACTTTTGTTTTAGTGATAAACTTTGCAACTGTCTTTTGATATTTATACTCCATAAAAATATAATAGCCAAAAAATATTACCGTAAAAAATACTAACACAAAAATCGACAACTTAAATACATCGGCAGTATTTAGGAAATTTATTAAATAATCAGAAAAACTATCGGCAGAAGATTCTATCGTTCCAAGAACATAGATAAAGGTAAGGGCAGGTACTAAACCTATTAAAGCGATAACGGTAGCATCAATAATATCATGAATAAACCTCGTTTGCGAACTCACTTCAAACGACTTCTCCTCTTCTATCAATTTCAGTTCTTCCTCTAAAAGTTTAGGTTTTTCTGGGACTGCTTGAATCGGCTCAATGTTTGCCGTATCTATCTTCCGTTTTTCAATCTCCGCAAGGGCGGCTTCAATAGCAGAAGGCTCATAGCCATTCCTATCCACAGTCACAATTTTGATGAGTTCCGCATCGGTTCGCTGAGTCATCGTACCTTCAAATTCCATTGTTACCTCCTATGTTTCAAACACACCTTTATCAGCACTCCGCGTGCCACAACACAAACCTGACATTCCCGCTATAATCATTGCGCGAACCGACATATTCCAAATTATTAAATTTCTCTTGCCGCAAAATTTTTTCTTGCCCGCTTGCAATTTCCAAAATAACAAGTGCATTCGGTTTCAAAAAATCAGTGCAGGAGTTTAGGAGCAGTCGAATAAATTCCAAGCCGTCTGTGCCGCCAAAAAGCGCGGAATGCGGGTCACCGTTTATAACTTCCGCTTGCAAAGTTTGAGCATCGCCATCGAGAATATAAGGCAGGTTTGCGAGAAGTGC
>BNUP01000261.1 GCA_025997455.1 Fibrobacterales bacterium
TATGTTCGGGGGGCGTGATGAGCCGAGCGAAAATGTTTTATGATCAAAGCAAAAGAACGACAGGACTTGTTTGCTCAAGTGATTTTATTGTACTTGACGAAGTACAATCTATTACTTTCTCGGATGTTTTAGAAATGCGAACGGCTCTCAAGGGATATATGGAAAATGGTAAATTTACTGTCGGAAATTATAGCGGAATTGCGGATGCTGGAGTAGTGTTGTGTGGCAATATTAATGAAAATAGAATGAGTGAGTATGAAGATATGTTTCAAGAATTACCCAAAGAATTTCATGAATCAGCTTTAATTGACAGGCTTCATGGATTTATCAAAGGTTGGGAAATTCCAAGAATGAACGATGATCTAAAAATTAATGGTTGGGCACTTAACTCCGAATATTTTTGTTCTATACTGCACGAACTCCGTAGCGATGCAAGTTATAGAGTTGTGGTGGATAAAATTGTAAATGTACCTATAGCGGCAGATACTCGTAATACCGAAGCGATAAAGCGAGTAGCAACTGCTTATTTAAAATTATTATTTCCTAACACAAAAGATACAAAAGATATAAAGGCATCAGAATTTGAACGCTATTGTTTGAATCCTGCGAAAAAAATGCGTTCTATAATTTTGTATCAAATGGGTATATTAGATAAAGAATTTAGAGGAAAGAATATCCCCGATATTTCAATAAATAGAGAGGTATGCGGTGAAGAAAATTAATTGTTTTGTTTGTAGCAAAAACAATTTATCAAAAAATGAAATCGGATTGAATAAAAAAATGATAGATAGAAATATAAAATTATTTTACTGCATAGACTGCCTTGCAAGTCATTTTGAAGTTAAAACCGAAGATTTGCTGGCAAAAATCCAAGATTTTAAGGAACAAGGTTGTGATTTATTTTGACCATGCCGCAACAACGCAACTTTCTCCAAAAGCATTGGAGGCCATGCTCCCATTTTTAAAAGAGAATTATGGCAATCCTTCTGCTATTTATTCTTTTGGAACAAAAGCAAAAAGAGTACTAAACGAGGCAAGAGAATCCATTGCTGACAGCATAGGCGCTTTCCCTGACGAAATATTTTTTACATCGGGAGGAACAGAAAGTGATAATTGGGCATTGCGAGGCGTTGAAGGTAAACATATTATAACTTCTGCTA
>BNUP01000262.1 GCA_025997455.1 Fibrobacterales bacterium
ATGCTTGGCTAACCGCCTCATTCAAATTATTGCTATTTAAGTTAAAATTAAATAAACCGTTTTCATTTCCCTTACCCTGCACCGCCCAATCCCATAATTTCCCCAATGTTTTTCTCGTATTCTCTGGAATTTTATCCCTCGCCTCTTCCATACTCGGCAGAGTTTTCTCTTTCCTCGCCAAACTAAAGCGAATGTCATTAGTATCATCGTAACCCCATTCATTTATATCATTGCCATCCCACCAGACATTTTTTATAGGAACTTCTTGTTCTATTATTTTGTATTCACCCTCACCAAAACGAGATAAACCGTGATTTTCTGCATAACCCTTTGAAAATGTTATCCAATCGCGGTTAATCAATTTATTTACTTTTAATTTTTTTGGAACTGCGCGATATACTTTTATTGTTTTACTGCCTTTGCGTTTTACTTCAAAAATAGCCCCAATACTATCATTTGCATTTTCCCACCCGAAAATTCGCTTTGCTAAATTTTCGTTTTCAAAATATTCTTTTGGAATAATATTTTGGTCTCCTCGTAAAAATTCAGATAGATTAAATTCGCCTTCATTTTCTAATTCGTCCGATAATTTTTCATAAGACCAACTCGGTGCTTTATGTGAATCACGGAAATCATTTTGGGTATTTTCTATATTTGCTATTGGAGTGCTTAGAGCGGGGGTTGTCGGGTTATTCTCGTTGCCTAATATACCTTTAAGCACTTCAATATCCATTAGTTCTAAGGAATAAATTCTTTTCCCTTTTGCATTTCCTTCAAGAGTTTCTTTTACTGTTATATAAGCGGTATTATTATTTCCCAAATCTGTTGCAAATCTTATTATTTTAACATCAGGCATATCATATTTATCAGCACCCTCATTTACCTTTCTGGCATTCAAAAACAAATCCTTTATATGCGTTGCCGTGTCATAATGCTGTTCTCTGGTAAATCCATTATTCTCCGATTTTTTCACAGCCGCATTTGAAAGCAACTTACCAATACTTCCCTTACTTAACCTCGCATAATTGCCCGTTTCCTCGTTGTAAAGTTCAATCGGTTTTCCGTTATCCAAAAGAGAAACGAGTTTATCAACCGCTCCCTTTAATGTAATTTTCGGCTTACTCGCCAAACTAAACGGAATTACCTCATCTGCCACAG
>BNUP01000263.1 GCA_025997455.1 Fibrobacterales bacterium
AAATGTTTTATTTGGCAATTACTGTAATAAACGGTGTAAAAATTATTGAAACATTCAATAAATCCGGTATTTTTCTTTTGAAACATTGTTAATGTTGAATTTGCTCCGTGAGGCATAACGGAAATGCTGCTGTTTGTCATAAACCTAATTTGTTCCGCCAAAGAATGTTCTTCTGGAATCATCACTTCAAAATCAAATTTTTTCAAAAGTTCCAAAACCTCGCTTTCGTTGATAACTTTTCTTCGCCCTATTCGCTTTATATACACTCTTTTTGAACCTTGTTTAATACCAGTAAAATCTAAAATGCGATTTCGCAGAGCGTAGAATAAGTCTGTATTTTCAGTTAGATTATTTTTACAACATGCGGTAGATTGAACTATATACACATTTTTAATAAAATATATTTTATCATTGAGTTTTATCCTGCTTTTATCAACACCGAGCATTTCAAAAAATTCCAAAATAAATTTTTCGGGTTTCACAATATAAATTCCCTTGTATCCAAATTTCTCCAAGCATAATACATTAGGTGCAAATTCATTTATAAAATGCCAAAAATTGTCACCATTGGTTGAATAAATCGGAACTGCCTCATCTAAAATTTCAGGATTTTTTGCTGAAACAAAATTGGCATATTTATGATGTGCAAGATACGATTCATAAAAAAATATATTTCGTTCATTTTGTGGAAATATTACTTGATTTTCTCCAATTGCAAAAATATTTTTCGCTCTGAATGCGTTTATGCCAAAACCTATATTTATTTCTTCACCTTGTGTGCTGTGTTTTTCAAAATATGTTGCACATTTTATAGGAAACCAATTTATTCTTAAATATTGTAAATCAATTGAGAGACAATAGTCATATCTATATGCAAAATAATTGCTAATTATTTTTCCATAATATCCAAAAACCGCAATTATCACAAATACATTAGGTTTGTTAATCACATTTTCCGGTGCGTATACTGAAAATTCACGGAATCCTTTTTCTTGCAGATTTGTATCTATATCTATAAACCCCGCAATTGGAATATTATTTTGTATGTGAAATTCCAACTGTTTTTTGCCGTATTGTCCGCAACCCCAAATGTAGATTTCTTTTCCTAAATCTTTTAGAGATTTTAAGAAATCAATATTATCTTTTGCAA
>BNUP01000264.1 GCA_025997455.1 Fibrobacterales bacterium
TCATCACAATAATTCTTATCATTACAATCAATCCAACCACTCGTAGATTTAAGCTTTGTACCAGCAGCAGTTCCAACAGAATTTATAAGAGTTCTCCACTCGGTAGAGTCTGGCAAATGCCAGCCAGTGGGACAAACCGTCAAAGCAGTTTCCCAGTCATATAACTTGCCGTAAGTTGTGCAATTCGCCTCTTTTTCTTCATAACACCAACTGCCGTTTTCCGTAGCAAAATTTAAATTCTCCGCCATCCATACCTGCGTGCCTATCTCAATAGTGCGGTAGGTCTTGCCGTCACAAGCATCGCAAATTTGTTTTTTATTTTTGCCATAATGCTCCACTTCTGCTTCAGGGTCGAACTCGGCACATAAATCAGAAACTTCCGAAGAAGACGATTCTGCAATAGAGGACGATGATTTGGTCTCACTCGACGAACTCGATATTTCTGCAGATGAAGATGACAACGCCGAAGACGAGGAGATTTCCTCAGAGTCATCGCTACTGCTACTGCAAGCGAAAAATGCAAGTGAAAGGGTTATGGCAAAAGTCACGGACGGGATGGATTGAATGTGTCTCATAGAGAACTCCTTTGTGTTGAGTGTGATGAAAATTGAGTTGAAAGCGGGGCTTGAATACCCTGCATAAAATGTATTACGAAATTATTACTGCAAACTAATTTATTTGAAAATTGCGGGGGGGGGGGGGGGGGTATAGTCTTGAATTCTGATATTTTGCACTCTGCTTGCGGCAGTAGCACTCTTTTTGGGCAAAATGCAAGGAAAAATGAAAATTTTACGATTTTTTTATTGAGGGGGCACTAAGCGTAGCGACTGCGGCGATTCGACTTGTATTGATTTCCTGCAATCACAACGCTTTTATTTCGCTTTCAGATAATCCGCTTGCCTCGGCAATATCGGCTAACGGATAACCTTTTGCCTTGAGTTTGCGGGCTATTTCTTGCTTGGTTCGAGCCTCACCCCGTGCCTCGCCCTCCTGCCTGCCCCGTGCCTCGCCGCGAGCCTCGCCTGCAAGTTCGCCATCACTCCTCGCCTTGTCAATCTTTGTCCTAATTGCACTCTCCCAATTCAGTCTGCGGTCTAAATCCCTATCGTAGCGAAGTTTTGCCTCTGGTGATAATTTTAAGTAATCCA
>BNUP01000265.1 GCA_025997455.1 Fibrobacterales bacterium
GAAAAAATTAGGCAAAAAGATTTTTCTAAACTATACACCGCTGTGATAGATGGAGACACCAAGACTTTTGAGGAGGAACTTGCCACAGTGTTAGAGACAACAATCGGTTTTTACGACAGTGCAGAAAATTTTTACCACGGGTTTTTAACGGGTGTTCTTTCGGGGCTTGACAAGTATATTGTTAAATCCAATCGTGAGAGTGGCAACGGGCGAGGCGATATTTTTATGAAATATTTGAGTGTTAGAGGTAAAGCGATTGTTTTTGAACTAAAGGTAGCAAAGACACCGCAGGAGATGGGCAAAAAATGCGATGAGGCATTGGCTCAAATTGAAGAAAATCACTACCAAATGGACTTTGAAAGCGAGGGTTATACAAGCATCCTCAAATACGGCGTTGCTTTTTGCGGCAAGAATTGCATGGTGAAACAATGAGGTGCTTCATTTCAATGACGGCGGTTGGTTTTGATTCCAAATTAGAAGAGCCGCAAAACCCTGATTTGATTATTGAAAATAATGGAAATATTTCTGTTGAAGAGTGCGTGAAAATGATATTGGAGAAACAATGACTCTGTATCACGGGACAAACGAACCGAATTTCTCGCCTCGTTTCGGCGGCGGGCGAGATTATCACGACTACGGCAACGGATTCTACACTACCGAAGATATAAATGCCGCAAGAGAATGGGCGTGTCAAGGGAACAATGGAGTGTCTTATGTCTACGCATACGAATTAGACTTATCTGATTTAGCAATACTAAATCTTGATTCTCAAAACACACTCGCTTGGGTATCAGTGCTTATGACACATCGTCGCGGTAAAAAAATCCGAGGTGCGGCACTTGAGCGCTGCAACAGAATGATTGAGCGTTTCGGTGTTAATGCTGAAAAATACGATGTTATACGCGGATATAGGGCGAACGACTCTTATTTCCAGTTCACAACAGATTTTGTGACCGACACAATCACACTTGAAACTTTAACAAAATCCGTGGTTACGGGAGATTTAGGCTTTCAAGTGTGCATAAAAAGTGAAAAAGCGTATAATCGACTTATTAAAAGTGCGGATATAATTGCGATAAGCGGGGCTGAATATGACTTATACCATAATCGCTATTTGGATAAAGATGCAGAGGCTCGGCGATTAGC
>BNUP01000266.1 GCA_025997455.1 Fibrobacterales bacterium
TGAATGCTGATATTTTGCACTATGCTTGCGGCAGTAGCACTCCGTATCATTTGCTTTTCATAAAAAATACCTGACATATTTGTCAGTAAATATAGAATTTTTTTTGGCAAAATGCAAGGAAAAATGAGATTTTTTTTTAATGTCATACCCGTGCCCCTACACGAGTATGACAAAAGCATGGGAAAAGCATAAGCGAGGCGAAGGGTTGGTTGTTTTAGCAGAGTGCCTACCTAAATAAAAGAAATTCCATTTTCTCCTTGCAATTCTACAAGGGCTGGTTAAAAACCACGCCCCTACAATTCCCTTCTCCCATTCTTGCACCGCCGAGTTCCCCACACCCTACACCCCATACCCTACACCCTAATCTGCACCGCCAAGTTCTTCCCAACTCTCAACTTTTTCTACCTTACGCACCATAGTAAAATGCGCTATATATTTTTTCTTTTGCTTTTTGTTCTCGCCGCACAAGCCGCCGAACGCGTGCAAGCCGCCAAGCCTGCTAAAACTTCTACACCGCTCTATAACCCGTTTAACAAAACCGCCTACCTCACATCGTCTTTTGGAGAAAGCCGCGGCACTCGCTACCACGCGGGAATAGACCTTTCAACCGAAATGGAAGAGGGTTTGCCCGTGCTTGCACCGAGCGACGGATTTGTCGAGTATGCGGAACGGTCTCCGTTTGGCTACGGCAGATACATTAAATTTAGAGCAAAAGATAATCACATTTGGCTGTTTGCCCATCTCTCAAACTACGCGGAACAAATAGAAAATACCATAAAATTTAAGATGATTGCAAGCGAAAACCCGATTGTCAAATGGTCGAACTTCAAAATACCGTTCAAAAAAGGCGACACAATAGCATTCAGCGGCAGCACCGGCATAGGCAACCCGCACCTTCACATAGAACTCCGCTCTACAAACGGAAAAACCGCCCTCAACCCCTGCAAAAAAATGCAATGCACCGACACAATCGCCCCATATATCTTAGACATAGCCCCGTTCGACACCGGCTTTGCAGTTAAAATAGTAGATTACTCAAGAACGCCCCTTGAAAACCCAATGTCCGTTTATTCCTTAAATGTATATGCAAATAAAAAAATAATTTTTTCAAAAAAATATGACTCTCTAAAATTTTCCG
>BNUP01000267.1 GCA_025997455.1 Fibrobacterales bacterium
GTGATTTTTAACGGAAACGGCTACTCGGACGAATGGCACAAAGAGGCGGAACGCCGCGGTTTGCGCAACTTAAAAACGAGTGCGGAGGCTTTACCCGTTTTGAAGGAAAAGGAAATTATCGCTCTGTTTGAGACACAAAAAACAATTACTCCCATTGAACTTGCGGCTCGCTTTGAAATTGCCGCCGAGCAATACATAAAGACCATCGATGTTGAGGCAAAACTCGTGCTCGAAATTTCCAAAACAAGAATTCTCCCTGCCGTTGTCGGTTATCTCACCGAACAGGTTGAGAGTTTCGATGTTTTAAGCGAATTTTCACTTGACCGTTCCAACATAGATTTTGTGGCATCTAAGGTTAAAGAATTGCAGGGTGCAATTGCAAAATTGGAAAAGGACTTTGGCAAGGAACACAGCGGTGGAATTGAGGAGCATTTGAAATACTACTCACAGGCGATTCTTGCCGATTTGAACGCGGTTCGTGCGGCAGTCGATGCACTGGAAGGCGAAGTTGCCGATGAATACTGGCCCTTGCCGAGTTATTTGGAAATGCTGTTTATAAGGTAAATTGTTTTTGTGGGAGGGGGAAGTATCCCCCTTGCTGCAAACGCCTTGCATTTCACAATGGGCGTTTCCCAAAGGGCGGGTTTTCTGCCATTGTATATACAGATTATCTCAGGTTTCTTTTTAATAGGGCAGATATACTTATTAAAACCCGCCCCTACAACAAATGCACCAACCGCCGTTTTCCGCTACCCCCTCATTCTTCTGCAATTCACAATAGGACGGTATTTATGCCGCCCCTACAAAAACAACAATTAACCGCCACTCCCGCGAAGGCGGGACACCAAGCCGGCAGGTGACTGCGGCTCGTCACCAGCGAAGGTGCAATCCGAAGCAATCCATAGAATGCAGTAGTGGTTTATTATCGCTTATTGTGGATGATAGCAAATCCAAAATTTTACTGTCCAATTTATTTTACTTGACGAAATCGTTAAATTTTTCTAAATTTGTAAGTCCTCATTAACGGAGGGATGGCCGAGTGGTTTAAGGCGCACGCTTGGAAAGCGTGTTTACGCAAGTAACGAGGGTTCGAATCCCTCTCCCTCTTTTGAGTTTGCATTTTGTGTG
>BNUP01000268.1 GCA_025997455.1 Fibrobacterales bacterium
CTACTAAATCGCTTGGAATACTTTTGGCGGCATTTAAAAATTGTCATTAAAAAATTTGACAATTTGAAAAATGCTCTTCAAAAAAGTGTTTCAAAGAAACAGAAGGAGAGAAGACAATGCCTATAAATCGCCCAAGCCCCGATTCAAAATATTGGGAACCCGAACTTGAAACTCTGCCGCGCCCCAAATTAGAGGCGTTGCAACTCGAACTCCTGCAAAAGCACCTCGCCTTAGCATACGCAAAATCGCCCTATTACAAAAGCAGTTTTGATGCAGCGGGAGTAAAACCAAGCGACTTAAAACATCTCGAAGACCTGCGGAAATTTCCGTTTATCGATAAAAAAACAGAACGAGACAGGCAAATAGCCGTTCCTGATTTGGGTGATATGCTTGCAGTTTCCGAAGAAGACATTGTATTTGTCAGTGCAAGTTCTGGCAGCACGGGCGTACCCACGCTAAGTCCGTTTTCGCAAAAGGATTTTGACGATTTCCAAAATGTGGAAAGCCGCCAATTCTGGTCTATAGGAATGCGACCAAAAGACCGCTACCTGCACGCCTTAAATTTTTCGTTATTCGTTGGCGGACCCGATGTAATCGGTGCGCAAAATTTGGGTGCACTCTGCATTTGGGGCGGCACGGTTCCGAGCGATCGTTTGCTCTACATAATGAAACAATTCAAACCCACAATCACTTGGACAACTCCGTCTTACGCTTGGCATTTGGGTGAAGAGGCGGTAAAACAGGGTTTAGACCCACGCAAAGATTTGTTCATCCGCAAAATTATAGTTGCAGGTGAGCCGGGCGGTTCAATTCCCGCAACCAGACAAGCGATAGAAGAATTATGGGGAGCAGACCTCTATGACTACTACGGACTAAGCGATATATTCGGCAGTTGTGCAGGAATGTGCCCCGAAAAACACGGCTTGCACTTAGCCGAAGACAATATACTGCTCGAAGTTCTCAACCCCGAAACGCTGGAACCCGTTGTCTGTTAGCTTGGCGATGTCAAGTGCTGCACCGAGTGCGGCGGTTCCCCAGAGACTCGTGCCTTCCATAAGATGCACGAGTATCAGATGCATGAGTTTCTTTTCGTTGTCCAAGCCT
>BNUP01000269.1 GCA_025997455.1 Fibrobacterales bacterium
TTCCCTGCTTTTCATGCTTATAAAGCACTTTTCTCAACTCTTCGTTCCACGCTTTTCCCGCTTCGGCCCACTGTTTTTCCCGCCCTTCCAGCTCTTTTTCCAGCTCTTCTTCTTTTGCTTTTATTTCTTTCACTCGCTCTGGAGTAGCAGTCCTTCTGTTTACAAGGGAAGCATTCTTTTTATCGCAAGAACTTAAACATAAAAGACCAAATAAAACAATTGCACTTATTACTTTTTTCTTTTTCATTGATTTCTCCTGTTATTTTTCATTGCTTACTCCTGTTATTTTTCCATCACAATTGTAATTGGCAGATACCCGCATACTTCTTTAGACCTCCCGCACAACTTGAGTATTAAATTTTAGAATTACAAATACCTGAAACCCAAGTTAAATCGCAGTCCAAAGCGTCTTTTACGGTTTCTTTATCTATTCTGTACTATTTTGAACCTTTTAACAAATACTTTAATGTTTTCTACTATAATCATCTGATAAATCTTTCTATTTAACTCTTTATCTTCTTTTGTCAGCTTTTTAGTGTTTGTTTGATCTCTTTTTTTAGAACCAGTGTGTTTGTATGTATTCTGCCTAAGGCCTACTAAACTGTATTTGCCATGTATCTTATAGTCTTTCTTTGCATAAATACATGCCTACTAAAATAAACTAAAATCGTGCTCCTTGCCCTATTATCGCTGTGCATATTACTTGCTTGCCTTTAATTTAACTACTACCAACGGTTATTGTATGTCCCTTATTCTTTTCGCTTTCGCCACTTTCGCTGTTTTTTTTAGGTCTTTGTGTCAATCTCTAGCATAATCACTGCTACTTCTACTTCTAGCGCTTTGTTTATCAATACCTATTCCCATCTAGCATATTCCCCACTATTATTAATACTTCTTCTACGTGCTTTATCGTCCTATATGCACAACTTTTTTTTTTATTGTAACTGTCTTAGTTCTAATTTTTCGTCTTTTATTTTTCTACATTATGCAAACTTCATCTTTACCATCCTTTCTAATTTCTCCGCCATTCTCTCTAACATTACCCTACCCCCTAACTCCTTCATATACTTATTTTTTCTATAGCGTAAGAACTTCGT
>BNUP01000270.1 GCA_025997455.1 Fibrobacterales bacterium
AATTGATATTTACCAAATTTCATAAAAGCGTGAGGGTAGCCATCTATATCTAACATTCTAATGTAATCAAATATTTGTTCCAATGCCATACTGGGAGTTAATTCGCTCATATCTGGTGTTCTGCGTTTATTTACCGTTATCGCACCTTTTTGAGGAACAGTAACGGGGTTATTTGCAATAATATAAGGAATCATTTCCTCAAAAATAATCCTCTGCATACGGATCATTATTTCTTCTCCGCCACTGAGCAAGGAAAGCGGATATTTATAAAATACATCTCCCGCATCAAGGTCGGCACAAACCTTTATTGCCGATATAACAGTTTCTGTATGACCATTTGCTATCAAATGTTGAATAGGAGTTCCACCTCTGCCAAAAGGTAAGTCGGTAGGGTGGAATACAACACAAGTAAAATTTTCAAATATTTCTCTTGGAATATACCAAGACCAATGCGGGAAAAATACATATTGCGGTTTTATTTTGTTTAGATATTCTGCGGTCAAATCATCTTTTGATAAAACAAGGTGGACATTTATATCTTTATGTTCTGCAATAAACTTATCCACATATTTGAGAGTCCACGACTTAACTGCAGCTACAACAATGTTCATTTTATTTCTCCCCAAATGTTACGATTTACAATATTTGTAATTGCTTTTTGTTTCATTGTACTGCCTCCATCTTTACCATGCAATCCTTGCCGTAAAAAGAAATGCTGTATTTTAAAATGTTTTTATACCCCTCGGATTCAAACTCTGCCTCGTATTTTTTTTCTTCTATCTGTGCGAGCGCCTCGTCGCATTTGGCATCCATTTCTTGCGGAGTCTTTGCGACTTTTAGTTCAAAAACTAAGGCTTTGCCCTTAAAACTACGGTACTTCATAAAAATATCGCCTCGGCCGTTCCCCGATTCCTTGTTTGACTTGACAATATAGCCATCTAGATTGCTCAATAGCCCTGTTAAAAATCCGTGGTAAAAACAACCATAATGGATGAATTTAGACGGCACGACTACCTGCTTGACGATGAACGGCTTGCAGAAAAAGAACATTATATACGCATAATGCAAGACAAAGGGAGCGACAAAGACTATGCCCA
>BNUP01000271.1 GCA_025997455.1 Fibrobacterales bacterium
AAAATAATGCTAATCACCAAACTTGCAAACACAATAACAAGCGTGGGCGAAACAAAATTTTTGGTAATTATTAAATTTGACATATTCTCAATACTGCTTTTAGGTATTAACAACACCAATTTCCAATCGTTGGTGAGTTGTGAGGAATAGAGATAATTGCCTTTTATTGTGGTATAAAATTCGCTCTTAACTAAAACCGTATCTATGTATTTTTCCATATCCTCTTCATCAAAAGGATGTTCCAAAACCTTGTTCTTATCATTGCTCAGCACCACTATACCGCGAGTATCAACAATAAACGCAGAGGCATCAAAAGCGAGCATTCCTTCCAATTTTGCCGCCAAATTATCGACAAAAAATGTCTCACCCACAACTCCAACCTCTTTTCCTCTGTGGTTTTGCATAATTTTAGTCACATCTATAGCCATTCTGCCCGAAAAATAATCGATATAAGGCGGAACAAACGCGACATTTCCCTTAGCCCTGTGTGCCGCAAAATACCAACTGCGAGTGGTGTTGTTAAAATCCTCCGAGAGTCTGTCTGCCGAACCCCAAGGTTGTGATGCCAACCAAAAACCATCCTTCTCATTCCATTTATTTTCACTCGAAATAAAAATAAGTCCCGCATCGGTTACAACCGAGGCAACTCTGCTCAAATATTCTTCTATATCTTTTTCCTTAGCGTTATTTTCCACAAGAGCCGCCGCTCCGAATTCCACCATCTCAATATGTTTTTGATATTCCTCCAACAATCGGGAAATACTGTTTTGAAGTTCATTACTGCGTTTCAAAAGTTGATTTTCCACAGACTTTACATATACATCATTAAAATTGCTCACAAATACAAAGGAAATCAACAAAATCTCACCGCAAAGTATCAACACGCCCATAAGCGAAAAATGACTCTCAAAAAGTCCGCGACCTTGTTGTGATTCACCTTCGCCGTAATCCAAATCGGGGCGTTTCTTAATAAAAAACAGAATCGCAAAAAAAGCGAACAAAATTGCAAGAAAAATTCTAAGCGATGAAATATCGAGTTCCTTTATCACATACACCGCAATTAAAACTGCAAAACTCCCGAAAATC
>BNUP01000272.1 GCA_025997455.1 Fibrobacterales bacterium
CAAGATACAATTTGGATAGGCGGTAAGGTTATTTTTGCGAGTTATAACGGTGCACGGGTAAAACACAGCGAGGCGTTTTTATACCAAGAAAGCGACCCGAAAAGTTCTTTTAACGCTCACTACACCGAAGACGGCGAGGCTTTAATTCATTCTGGCTTGCGTTACCCGCTCGACCACCTGCACATCACGAGCACATTCGGCAGTCGTATTCACCCTGTTACGGGGGCGCGGGCGTTTCACAACGGAGTAGATTACAGGGGTTCGGTTGGCGTGCCGGTTTATGCGGTTGCAGACGGTGCGGTGATTCAATCTGCATTTAGCGATGGGAACGGAAATTATATTGCGATAAAGCATTCGGATAACAGTCAAAGTTGGTATTTGCATCTCTCGCAAAGAGGCGTGAAAGCGGGTCAAAAGGTTAAGGGTCGCCAAGTTATCGGTAAAGTTGGCAATACGGGGCGCAGCACGGGACCTCATTTGCATCTCGGCATAAAACAACCAAACGGCGCGTGGATGAACCCGCTCCAAAAGCGGATGATTGCCACCCCAAAACTCACGGGTGAAAAATTTACCGCACTGACATTTCAAATTTCTCAAATTCGCAATATTATAGACAGGATTGAAACCGTTGAATCTCAAAACTTGAATGACTCGGCAGAGGCTACCGTAAAGTTTTTTGAGGAGTAGGGGGAGTTGAGAGTGGGGAAAGGAATTACAAAACGGGCGAATAATATTCGCCACTACAATGCACTTCTCCCAACTCCTACTCTCTACTCTTTTGTGGCGCTTGGCACACACCGCGTTCGCTTGTTAACGGAAAACTCGGCAGTGCAGGCGGGACACCAAGCCACAATCGCCTAACGGCTTGGTTGCCAAACAATTTGACAAAGTACGAAAAATTTTCTAAATTTGCACATAATGTTCGGGTTGCAAAAATATATGCATCAGCCTGCGGTGTAGTGAGCGTTAAAAGAACTTTTCGGGTCGCTTTCTTGGTATAAAAACGCCTCGCTGTGTTTTACCCGTGCACCGTTATAACTCGCAAAAATAACCTTACCGCCTATCCAAATTGTATCTTG
>BNUP01000273.1 GCA_025997455.1 Fibrobacterales bacterium
GGGAAGGAATACGGCAAAATAAAGAAAGTTTATTCGGTAGATATTACTTATTTCGATATTGGTTCAGATACCGATTATTTATTTCACGGCAAAACGGAACTTGTTGGTGTGCATAGCAAAGAGGTAGAGGTCAATATTTACCGCACCGGCGCACGCCTGTGACGATTTTTATGAGTTGCTTGTCTTTAAAGGCAAGGATCTTTGATAAATAGGTGGGTCTTTGAATCATATTCTATAATGTAAAAAAATAAAAGATAGACAAAGTTTTTACAGTATGGGATTAACTGCCAAATTGTAGGTTAATAAGTGGAATGGCAGTATAAATTACTCGCTGTTGCTCGGGAATTTGAGAGAACAAAGTAATTGTTTGCACATACGATTAATTTCTTGTAACTTATTCTCCTTCCCAAACGAAATTCGCAATGTTCCTTTAGCGTAACGAATAGGCAGTTTTATCGCCTTGAGAACATGGGATATTTCTGTTTGTTTGGAATTGCAAGCCGCACCTGTTGCCACGCATATTCCTTTTAAATCTAACAGATGTACAAGACTTTCGGCTTGTACACTTGGGATTGAGAGGCTTACAAAACCAGGAAGATGATTTTCCGCACAGTTAAATACGATTGTTGGCAATAAGGATTTTATTTTTTCTTTAAATATAATTTCTAGTTTTTGTAGTTTTTTTGTATTTAAATTCAATGTGCCAACATTTTCTTTTAATGCGACAGCCATCCCTACAATAGATGCTATATTTTCTGTTCCGGATCGCATCTTTTGTTCTTGGGAACCGCCAAACAGAAGAGGATTAATTTTTGTACCTCTTTTGATATATAAAAATCCAATACCTTTAGGACCGTTGAATTTATGGGCTGATGCGGACAGTAAATCGGTATTTAGAAATTTTACATTTATAGGGATATGCCCCACCGCTTGTACCGCATCTGTATGAAACAAAATATTGCGTTCATGAGCGATTTTTGCCAAAGAAGAAATGTCTTGAATCGTTCCAATTTCATTATTTGCGAGCATAATAGAAACTAATGCTGTTTTAGTGCGAATAGATTTTTTTAATGTTTTGG
>BNUP01000274.1 GCA_025997455.1 Fibrobacterales bacterium
TTTTTCTCTGCAACAAACTTCCCTTAACATCAAGCGGAATTTGAGTCCTGACTTGCTCAAATGCCCCCCACAATTTTGCAAAATAATTATTCAAAGCGTTAATGCACAGAGAAATATATATTTGTGCATTTTGACTCCCAGAACAACTCAACGAATTTACCGTTTCATTTGCAACTTCCTCATCTGACAAAAAACGAATCTCCTGCAAGCCCTTCTCGCTCGCCTTAATTCGCAAAATACCGATAGGAGATGTATAGTCCATTGCTACTGCACCGCATCGCCCAAACTGAACATAGGCATATACATAGCCACCAAAATAAATCCGATCGCTCCGCCGAGGAACACAATAATCAGCGGTTCTATCATAGAAGTCAAAGTGTCGATTGCGGCATCAACTTCTTCATCATAAAAATCCGCGACTTTGATTAACATATTTCCAAGCCCGCCCGTTCGTTCGCCCACAGCGGTCATTTGAATAACCATAGGAGGAAAAATCTTGGTCTCCGTCATAGGGTCTGCAATAGGCTTACCACCCGAAATTGACCTTTGAATATAATTTATCGCCTTTTCAACCGCGGTATTTCCCGCCGTCTTTGCAGTTACATTTAGGGCATCGGTAATTGCAACGCCCGCATTCATAAGAGTTCCAAGAGTTCTGCCGAATCGTGCAATTGTGGTCTTAGTTTGCAAATCTCCCACCAAAGGCGCTTTAAGCAAAAAACCGTCAAAAATCAAACGAAATTTTGGAACTTTTAACAGATAAGTACAGAGAACAATAAACGCTATTAAACTTGCAACCAACGGGAAAGCATAGTCCCTTATAGCATCAGATGCACTAAATGTAACTGCAAAGACGGCGGGAAATACCGCGGTTGAAAAGGCGATAAATTATATTCAAAGGTCAATTTCGGGTGGTAAGCCTATTGCAGACCCTATGACGGAGACCAAGTTTTTCTCTGCAACAAACTTCCCTTAACATCAAGCGGAATTTGAGTCCTGACTTGCTCAAATGCCCCCCACAATTTTGCAAAATAATTATTCAAAGCGTTAATGCACAGAGAAATATATATTTGTGC
>BNUP01000275.1 GCA_025997455.1 Fibrobacterales bacterium
CAGGGCAAACGCATCTAAATATTTAGGATTTTGTTCAAGTATTTGTCATTCCATCCTGCTTTTAGTCTTTTTCCTTTCACCCCCTGCTTAGTGGTCAGTTCATTTTTCAGCAGATTCAAAGCTATTCGATTCATCACCGAGAAATTCTGTGCAGAGTATCCGGCTCGCTTGCGACTATGGTCTTCGTTGAAGGCGACATCTAAAACTATAGTGAAGAGAGTTCTCTATTCCCCAATGAGACCGTATAGACCGGTTCAAAAGTGCAGCATCTGCGGGCAGACTACTGATATAGAAACGGGTTTCTTTCTCGGAATCTCCGGTTGCTTTAATATAGCGCTCACTTTCCACGCGGACAAGAGACTGTAAGTTCTTCCACTCCCCCTTCTGTCTAATCATAGACAAATCATCAAGAGCCGAGCAAATGCGAGTCTCAACCCTCCCATGCCCTGCATCAACTTCCTCGCTTACGGACTTAGCATCGAGAAAACGGAAAGAATCCTTGGTTTGCTGAAGAAGATGACCCTGATTGCTTTTGAGTGCAAGGATGTAATCGGCTTCCTTATCGATGATTGAAGATGCGATGTCCTTCTGACAGCCAAGAGCATCAATGGTCACTATACACCCTTTGAGAACCAATAACTTGAGCAGTTCAGGGATGGCGGTAATTTCGTTGCTTTTGTCACCCACTTTCAACTGACCTAAAGCGATGTTGTTTGCACCTGCCCATGCACTGACCATGTGGACAATGCTTTTTTTGCCGCGAGAGCCGCGAATTGACTTACCGTCAATGCTTACAACTTCGCCTTCTGTCAGATTGGCTACCGAGCGTGTCCACCGAAAAAAACCGTCTTCGAGACATTTCGGGTCAAGGAGCGAAAAGACACGGTTAAAAGTATCGTGGGAAGGAATTCCTTCGGGAAGCTTCAAAATGGTGCGTAGCCAGGCTTCTTTGGATTTGCCGAAGCTTTCCATATCATTCCATGTTTCTGCTCCGCAGATGACAGAAGATATGGCTATGAAGAGAATGTCTTCAAGAAGGTGTGCCTTGGTGC
>BNUP01000276.1 GCA_025997455.1 Fibrobacterales bacterium
ACCGGTCGGTATTGTGCAGGTTATAGGGTTAGTGTGGCTTGAGAATTTGCAAAAGGCGGTGTTGCTCCTCGCGTTGATAAGCATAAATTTGGGCGTTATGAATTTGCTCCCGCTTGCGGTAACCGACGGCGGTGTTTTGCTTTTTCTCTTAATTGAAAAATTGCGCGGCAAACCTCTTTCTCAAAAAATGCAAATCCGCATTCAGCAGGGTGCAATGGCATTTTTTATATGCTTTTTCCTATATATAACTTTTATCGATTTAAGTCGCGGTTCAATGCTAATGAAGTGAGTCGGAGTTTTCTGGTTCAGTTAGGCTTTTTAGGCTATCCACAAGCGAACTATCCCTCGGCGGAAACATATTTCGGTAAATCATATTCCGTCGCTCGCGCATAAATCTGCTCTCCTTCATTTCGGGAGAATGTTTTCCCGGACTTGCAAGCATTGCCGCCAAATTCACGGATTGATCTACACTCAATTTTGCACACGCTTTTTTGTAATAATATTGCGCCGCCTCCTCGCACCCGAAAATATTTTTTCCCCACTGCGCATAATTCAAATACAACTCCAAAATCCTGTCTTTCCCAAGATACTTCTCCATTAAAACCGCATAAGCAAATTCCTTAAATTTGCGTTCCCAACTCCGCTCATTTGAGAGAAACAAATTTTTTGCCAATTGTTGCGTAATTGTGCTGCCGCCGAACATTGTTTTATTACGCCGCTGGTTTGTCTCAAGTGCCTCCGCTATTGCACGCACATCAAAACCGGGATGAAAATAAAAACCCGCATCTTCTCCCGCAATCACCGCTTTTTGCAGGTAAGAACTAATGCTGTCAAGCGGCACCGACCTCTGTTTAATCTCCAATTTCGGACTTTGTTTTTTCAAATCCGCCATAAACGCACTTGCCGCAGGATTTACCGACTTCAACTCCTCAACATCTTCTAAAATTCCGCGACCATACTCATAAAGCCTCCACGCCCCATAACTAATCGCCACACTGAATGCAACCGAATACAAAATTAAGGCGAGCAACACCAACCGCA
>BNUP01000277.1 GCA_025997455.1 Fibrobacterales bacterium
GAAAAACAAGGTTTTAAAGTTCTTAACCAAAAGGTTTCAAACAATGAAAGAAATCGCATTTTATATTTATGCGAGAAGAAGTAAAGCGAGGAAATCAAAATGAAATTATTTGTATTCGGTGCAGGAGTGCAAGGTGAAGTAACCGTAAAACACTTGATGAATATGGGACATATTGTAAACAGTGTCATTGACAATGACACCAAAAAATATGGGCAATTTATATGTGGAATTGAAGTGAGAGATTCTAAGTATCTTACGAGCGGTGTTTTTACCAAGGGAGAGAGTTTAATTTTAATTGCTGTTTTGAATGAAGAAGCTATTTTCAATATAAGTCGGCAATTGAAAGAGTTGGGATTTAATTTTGGCTCTGATTTCAGACGGGCATATAATAATTATGAAACGCCGCCGTTACTTTCTCCCATCAGAATTGTCCTCCCGCAAGAATATGAAATTTCTTTATCCGGAGATTTTCGAAGCACAAGAATAAAAAAGAAAAATTGTAAACAATTTTTTAGATATATATATCCCGAATATACCGATTTTTATGATAAAGTTCTTAATCGATTAGAAAAATCCAAGACAGTTCAAGAGTTTCTGGTCAGCACAAAGAAAAGCGAAGATATCAAAGATTATTTGACAGACGGCATTCTTTTAGAACACGAGTATATTGAACCTATTGTTTTTGCTAATGAATTCCCTCCAAAAATGTTTTTCGATTATACAATTTGGTTTTTAGAACTTCTTAAAGAGTTGGATAAAGCAAATTTAGGGTTTATGGATTCTCACGCATATAATGCCACTTTTGCAAACGGAAAATTTATATTTTTAGATTTTGGCGGCATTGGAATAGAAAAAACGCCGTTGCCACTCATTATAGAAATACTGGACAATTTTGTTCATCCGTTAATTTTAATGGCAAGAGGTCAGATAAAACGGGCTTTTTCTTCCCAATTTTCTTTTTTATTAAAATTATCAATTAAGTTTAATTGTGCTCCATTAGGCGACAGTTCTTTGGGCAAAATAGATATGTT
>BNUP01000278.1 GCA_025997455.1 Fibrobacterales bacterium
AGTCTTAATCCAATATGGTAATAGAAAAATTTGAACTCGAAAATAACGAAGATGCCATCAAGGCATTATACCGTATGTCTTAATCCAATATGGTAATAGAAAAATTTGAACCTGGGAGGCGTAAAATTGAAGGAATTGTTGCGGACGGTGATTTTGTTGCAATTATACCTCTTTGCGAGAACGATTTTCAAAAGACGGAACGATATGGTTCAAAATTTGTGACTGATGTTGTTAACGGAAAATTTGAAATTTTATAATTCGCATACTCGCCTTTAGTTAAAATTCACCCTATTTTGTTTGTTGGTATGCGAAAATCACTACGAAATGCCTAAAAATGATGTTTTTAGAAATCAATTATTCATTATTTGTTTGACATTCATAGAAAAATTTGCTATATTTAGGTTGTATTTTTATCGGTATGCGAAAAGCACGCCGTGCTACTTGAAATTTACGCTCTCTTTTGAGCGTTAGTTCAAATTTTTCTATTACCATATTGGATTAAGACTATATAATGCCCGTCACTAGCTCCGGATATATGCGTGCAGTTCAAATTTTTCTATTACCATATTGGATTAAGACGCGGTCTTCATCACTCTTGAATTCACTCATGTTACTCATGGTTCAAATTTTTCTATTACCATATTGGATTAAGACGCAACATTGCTCGCTTGTTGTAAGTTTTTTTTCCGCGAGTTCAAATTTTTCTATTACCATATTGGATTAAGACCTTTCGTTAATTCATTCATTTTGAACCTCTATTTTTTAAGTTCAAATTTTTCTATTACCATATTGGATTAAGACTCAATGTTCCCGTCCGCGTTATATATCTTGCTTATAAGTTCAAATTTTTCTATTACCATATTGGATTAAGACCGAGTATCTGTGAATGTGCCTTTCATTTTACGCCTCCCAGGTTCAAATTTTTCTATTACCATATTGGATTAAGACATACGGTATAATGCCTTGATGGCATCTTCGTTATTTTCGAGTTCAAATTTTTCTATTACCATATTGGATTAAGACT
>BNUP01000279.1 GCA_025997455.1 Fibrobacterales bacterium
GGCGAAAGTAAAATGCTCAAATTCGCCGTTGTTCTAAAAATTGCAAGTGCCGAAGGTGATATTTTAGCAATTTTTAGAAGTTCCCTTTATTTAATAATTAAAATTACCTAATTCTTCCTATCGGTCATAGCGGCGAAAAAGTCTTTTAACAAAACATTTATTTCGCTTTCGGGCAGGCGATCCAAAACGCTTGTGGCTTTTAGCAAATACTCGCACGCTATCGCCTTTGCCTCGGCAAAGCAATTAGCCGCCTCTAATTTTTTAACTATCAAGTTAAAATTATTTTCTGCGGGTGCGGAGGTTGTCCCCTGCAATTGCGATGACGACAAATCGGTATTTGCAATTAAACTCAAAATTTCCTCTTTGTCGTTGTGTTGAAAATACAGGAGGAGCGGCAAAGTTATAAGTCCGTTTTGCAGGTCGCCAAACCTTTTTTTTCCAAGATTTTCCGCATCAATTCCATAGTCCAAAATATCGTCTATTATTTGAAATGCAATCCCGAAATAAAGCCCCAATTTTCCGCAGTCCTCAACTATATCTTCGGGATAACCCGCGAGAATTGCACCGCTCCTTCCGCACGATTCCAAAAGCGAGGCGGTTTTTCCTTCTATCACTTTTATATATTGCTCAAAGGAAATATTTGCATTGCCCGCTAAATCTATCTCCTGAATTTCACCCGCAACAAGCGAACTTGCGGCATTTGCAAGAGAATACGGAATGCGGCGGTCTTCTTCGTTTATAACAAAAACGAGTGACTGTGCAAGCATATAGTCGCCGGCGAGAACTGCAATTTTATTCCCGAATGCGGAGTATAAAGAACTCGCTCCTCTGCGCACTTCGCTTTTATCTATCACATCGTCGTGAACCAAACTCGCCAAGTGCAACATCTCCACACTTGACGCCGCCCTTGCAACCCTATTCAAATCAGTAATTTTTCCGTTGCTCTGCGCAAGCAAAAAAAGCAGAATCGAACGGAGGCGTTTTCCCGGTCTCGCAACGGTTTGCGTTATTCTTTCGCG
>BNUP01000280.1 GCA_025997455.1 Fibrobacterales bacterium
GGCTGCGGCAGCTTCCTCGAAAACTTCGCCCGCTCACTGGGCCTGGACATCCGCGAATTTGCCCGCATCGCCCTTCAAGCCGACCAGCCTGTTGACCTGGGCAGCCGCTGTACCGTCTTCATGAACAGCCGCGTCAAACAAGCGCAAAAAGAGGGCGCCACCGTGGGGGACATCTCCGCCGGTCTCTCCTATTCTGTCATCAAAAACGCCCTTTTCAAGGTAATTAAACTGCGCAACAGCAGCGAAATGGGCGCGAAAATCGTCGCTCAGGGCGGCACCTTCAACAACGACTCCGTCCTCCGCGCCTTCGAGAACATAGCCGGCGTGGAAGTCTTCCGCCCCGATGTGGCCGGCCTCATGGGTGCCTACGGTGCGGCGCTAATCGCGAGAAACCAGTGGCAAGAAGCAGTAGAGAAGACCGTATCTACCCTCGCCCGCCCCGAAGACCTGGAAAACTTCACCGTCTCCCTTGAGCTGAAACGCTGCGGCAAGTGCAACAACAACTGTCAGCTAACCATCAACACCTTCTCCACTGGCGATACCCCCCGCCGTTTTGTCACCGGTAACCGCTGTGAACGGGGCGCAGAGATTGACGGTGCTCCTACCGGTACCGGCGTTAAATCTAACGCCCCTACAAGCACCCTTGCCCCCGGTCTCCCCAATCTCTTTGATTGGAAGTACCACCGCGTCTTTGACTACGAGCCCTTACCCGCGGAAAAAGCCCCGCGGGGTGAGGTGGGTATCCCCCGGGTACTCAACATGTACGAGAATTACCCCCTCTGGCACGTCTTTTTTACCCACCTGGGCTTTCGGGTGCGCCTGTCCCCCCGGTCGTCGCGCAAAATCTACGAAATGGGCCTGGAGAAGGTGTTGATGGTTAGCTGACAGTTGTTGTTGCACTTGCCTCAGCGTTTCAGCCCAAGTTAGACGGTGAAGTTTTCCAGGTCTTCGGGGCGGGCGAGGGTAGATACGGTCTTCTCTACTGCTTCTTGCCACTGGTTTC